>JAZUDW010000020.1:0-15818 GCA_045639845.1 Bacteroidales bacterium | reverse complement strand
GAGGATGCCGCAAGCGGCACCTCCCAAGGTGTCCCACCAATAATGACGATGATGATACACTCGGAGTGCTGCCACTCCTGCGGCTATGGTGTAGGCTCCCATGCCCCACCCCCAGCCATATTCCTGGCACACCAGATCGGCTCCGAGAAAGGCGGTGGCGGTATGCCCGCTGGGGAAAGAATTGCGGGCGGTGCCATCGGGGCGCTCTTCACGGATGGTGTATTTCAGGCCGTTTACAAGGGCTACTTCGGCCAACATACCCACACCTGCCACGGCTATGCGACAGGGCATTCGATGGGACGATACGACGGGGGTGAGCCCCAACGCGAGGTGGGCTGCCAACGGCATGTATTGAAGGTAATAGTCGGCCACGGCAGTCTCCTTAAACTGGGCTTTTGCCATACGTGGAGTCGCGAGTGCGACAACCATTATGGCAAGTGCCATGATCTTCACGGCTTTCGTGGCAGGGAGGGGGGGCGCTGGACGGCAGGACATGGTGGGTGATTTGTTGAATTGTTTGTTAGAGAGATCAGTGATCCGACAAATGTATTGAATTGTCAGATCCTCTTCGGTCGCTGACGTTGAATTGTTAGCTCCTCTTCGGTCGCTGACCTTACGGTTGATTTGAGTGATTTGTTAAGTGGATGGGGGCTAACGGAGATAGTAGGTGACGTAGGTGACCACACGAACTCGCTTCACGTTGGGGGTGTATGAGTCACGGTCTTCGATGGTGAAGAGTCCTTGTGTGGCTTCCTTGATCTTACCCAGTCGACTACCGGAGTCGTTGGCGAACTGCTCGGCAGCGGCACGGGCATTGTTGTTGGCTTCTTGTATCATATCGGGCTTGACGGCATTGAGGGCTGTAAACTCGAAGACGGTGGGCGTGGTGTAGTCGCCTCCACCGATGGCCACACCTTGCTGGAGGAGCTCGCCCTGCTTGGTGGTAAGCTCGCGCACTTTGTCGATCTTGGAGGAATAGAGGCTCACCGTGGAACGGATGGAGTAGCGGTAGTGGTTGCCTGCGGGATAGTAGCCTTCGGCGTCACGGTCGGTGACTTTTGGTGGGGCGATATTGATCTCGGCATCGTCGAAGCCGTTGGCTTTGAGGAAATCGACCACGATCTTGTTGTTGCGAGTAATCTCGTTGTTGAGGGCCACTGGGTCGTCGCCCATCACATTGAAAGAAAGCGGATAGATAGCAAGATCGGCATCGACCTCGCGCTCACAGAGTCCGCGCACGCTGACGGTGCGGTCGAAGCTTTGAAACCTATTGACGGCCAATAGTAAGAACATACCTGCCAGGGCCACAGAACAAAGGGTTAGGATTGTCTTTTTCATGATGTGGGTGTGGGTGTTGTTGATTTGTTGGTTAGAGTGATCGGTGATTTGTTGAATTGAGTGATCAGTGATCAGTGATCCGACAAATGTGTTGGTTTGTTAGCTCCACTTCGGTCGCTGTTGATTTGTTAGCTCCACTTCGGTCGCTGACCATACGGTTGATTTGAGTGATTTGAGTGATTTGTTGGTTTGAGTGATCGGTGATCAGTGATCCGACAAATGTACTTGCTGAGTGGTATTGTCCGATCACTGTTCACTGATCACTCTTCACTGTTCACTGATCACAAATTACTGATCTTCAATATCTGTTCGGCGAGGCCAATGCTGTAGCCTTCGGAGTGGAAGAGTATCTCGCCTCGGTTGTTGACCAAAGCCACCAGGGGGTAGTTGTCGCGGAAGTCGAGCTTGAGGGCTTTGATGATGGCATCGCGCAAGGGGTCGCTATCAGTGGCCTGCCCAACAAAGCAGTCGGCATTGGGGATGCCCCAGGTGAGGGCTTTGGCAGTGGAGGGAGCCACGAGATACGTCATGCCGCCCCATGCTTTCCATTCTTTTTTCAATGCCTGTATCTCTTTGACAAGATGTTTGGAAGGTTCGCGATAGTCGCCCATAAAGGCGAAGAGCATGCCTTTGGTGCCGGCATAGTCGGCAATGGTGATGCCGTCGAAGAGCTCGGTAGCGGGATTGAGGGTGGCGAGCACCTGGCCTTGGAGGCGTGGGTTGACGGCTTCGAGCGGACGGATGACGATGGGGCGTGTGAGCTGGTCGCCATCGTGGACCTCGAAGAACTCGATACGCGAAAGAACATCGCCATCGGGATAGCGGCTGCCGGTGCTGAGCATGTAGTAGCCGGGCACTAGGTCGAGGGTGGCGGGGAAGTGCATGAGTCGGGGATCGTCTTCGAAGTCGAAGGTCACGAAATCACCATTCTCGAACTTAGCCAAGGAGAAGTGCACCCAATATACGGGAGTCTGAGGATTCTTGCCCTGGTATGTGAGGGTGAGCTGTGCGGTAGGCTGCTGGGCTTCGACAGCCTGGAAGGTGACGGTGCGCCAGTGGCCATCGGCATAGACATAGACGATATTGGTAGCATTGTCGAGATAGGCGGGTACGCCGATAGAACGGCAGGCTGCTACATAGAAGATGTCACGACTGTGGGGGTCGGAGTGGCGAAGCTCGAATACGCCTCGGGGGGAGATGGGGCAGTTGTAGTAGTTGCCGGAGTCGTCGACGGAGATATTGTCGATAGTCCATTGGCGAAGCTGCTCGGCGGTGGTTATGGAGAGATCTTGGAAGGAGCCGCAAAGGAAGGTGCGCCATGGGCGGATGAGCTCGTTGGCTATACGGGCGGGCATGAGGCCTTTTTTGTACACTTCGACAGGCATATTGTCGGGTATGGTGGTGAGATGGGCTTCGAGGTTGGAGGCAGGCATATCGCGAAGATCCTTATCGGAGTAGGAGCAAAGATAGTCGTTGAAAAGAATAAAGCGGTCGAGTTCCTGATGATTGTTGAGGAAGAGGGCTATCTGGGCGTAGTTGCCCTCGGAGCGACGCATGGCGTTCCAGAGTTGCGCATCGGTGAGATTGGCATTGGGGCTCACGAAATCACGATAGTTGGCCATGGTGGGGAAGGTGGCCATATAGGCGGCACGCAGGGAGTCTTCGTAGGCCAGACGACGTGCGTTGGCCTGTACCTTCTCGGGCGTAGGTGTCACCTTGGCCTCGCCGGCAGCAGGGGGGACCACCTGGATGAGCTCGTCGTAGGCAGTGCCCGCCTCGCGGGTGAGGTAGAGCTCAAGGCTCTGCTGCTTGCGGATATCGAGCATAGAATAGGCATAGCGAGTGCCGTCGGTGGCCCAGATCATAAGGTCACCATGACCAGTGGTGAGCTGTGCCTGACCTTTGTCGTTGGTGGTAACGGTGGCAAGGGTATAGTATTCCGAATAATTATAGAGTTTGAATTTGACCTGAGCTCCGGCCAGGGGTTTATTGTCGGCATCGAAGACGGTGACGGTAACTTTCTCGGTGGGTCCATAGTTGGGCAGCATGTTGATCTTGGCATAGAGCGAGTTTTGGAAGTTGACCTCCTCGGTGCCACGATAGGGACCAAAGCAGTTTGAGTGAACCATCATGGTGCGAGTGGATGGTATGGCGAACCAGCCCATATTGAGCTCGGGATCGGGCTCACAAGCGCCAAGGAAATACCACTGGCCGTCGATCCAAACCTCTACCCAAGCGTGGTTGTCGTCGCAGTGGGCCCAACGGGGGGTGTAGCACTGACGCGCAGGTATGCCTACAGAGCGGAGAGCGGTAACGGCAAAGGTACTCTCTTCGCCGCAGCGACCCAGAGAGGTGCGCATGGTGGCAAGGGGGGCCGAGGTGCGGCCATCGGCTGCACGATAGGCCACATGTTCGTGACACCAGTGGTTGACTTCGAGAGCTGCCTCGTACATAGAGAGGCCGCGCACGCGCTCTTTGAGTTCGCGCTGCATAAACCAACGGGCAGAGTCAAGATCTTCGTTGTTGACACGATACACTAGGACGAAATGGCGGAAGATATCTTCGGGAACACTACGGCCCCAAGCGAAGGTGTCGCGAGCGGCAAAAGCGGCACGGACCTGACGCAGAAAGAAGTCGCCATCGTAGTCGGCAAGGTCGCTATAGGGCATGTAGGCATAGAGAAACTCCATGGCTTCACGCTCTTCAGTGCCGAGGGCATCCATTACAGAGAAGAGTGCAGAGTCGCGGCCTTGGGCCAGAAGCTGACGCTGCTCGTAATCGCGATGCACCATATCGCGGTACTGCTTGTCGGTGATGAAATGGGGTTCTTTCTTGCATGCGGTGACCATCAAGATCATGGTCAGAGCGCATGTGAGGAATGTAACGAAGCGTGTTTTCATATATTCTTTTTTATCTTTTTTTTGTCTATAACGGATAAATAAAGGGAATAGTATTGGACTATTGCGGATTTGGCGATCGGTACGATCTAAGACACTGAATTTTGCGACTATTGTTGATCTGCAGATAAGGGTAAACAGCAATGAATGAACCGTGATCATACTACAAAATACTCCAAAAGAGAACCGCTTTCTTATGATTCTGAATCTTGTTTCGGCAGATTTCGGTTTGTGTGTCGGTCGTGTCACAAGACGTTGCTTGGGTTCGGGAAAGACTGCATGCAGGCACTTCGCTCACTTTGCGCAACGTTAGTGATGATGAAACTATACTAAAAACTATCTTTTTTGCGTTAACAGAGACAAATAAACAATTACTGTTATTCATACCATGAAACAGACCACACTTTGCTATATGGAACAAGGTTCAAAATACCTGATGCTCCACCGTGTAAAGAAACAAAATGATGCCAGCCACGACAAATGGATTGGTGTGGGAGGGAAATGCGAGGGAAACGAGAGTCCCGACGAATGCATGCTTCGCGAGGTTAAGGAAGAAACAGGTTTTGATATCACCCGATGGCGCTATCGCGGCATCGTGACATTTATCAGCGACGTATGGCCCTGCGAATATATGCATCTTTTCACCTGCTCGGAATGGACAGGGAATCAGATAGAATGCAGCGAGGGGGAACTGGAATGGATTGAGAAAAGCCGACTCTTCGACCTCACCTTATGGCCTGGCGACAGAATATTCCTGCGGCTGCTTCAAGATGAGTGCCAACCTTTCTTCTCACTCAAACTGGTTTATAGAAGCGACGATCTCGTTGAGGCCAAACTCGACGGGAGAACGATAGATCTCGGCCTGTAGCACAAGGCTTACCCACTTCATATAAAGTGAAAAAAAACTTGGGATACAATGGTATCACTACTTGACACGATTTTAATTGTTCTCCGTTTTGCCAGCTCCGCTGCGCTATCCTTACGGACCACTACCGGAATCGACTGGACTTCTTCATATCAACTCCAAGATATCTCAATAATCTAAAGCAAAATCGTACCATTGATTTTGTCATCATAACAAAACAGATTCGGCAATGGAAATTATCAAAATAATACTGACGCCTGCAATGGGTGCCGCCATTGGATATTTCACCAACTGGATAGCTATAAAGATGTTGTTTAGGCCTCACAAAGCCCACTATATTTTTGGATGGAAGATTCCTTTTACCCCTGGTCTGATGCCCAAAGAGAAACCGCGATTGGCCAAAAGCATTGGCGAGGTGGTAGGCTCGCAACTGATAAACGAGGAGGTGTTGCAGCAGATGCTTCTTTCGGACAAAATGCGGCACACTATTGCCGAAGCCATAGATAAATATGTGGCCCGTCTCGGTAGCGACGAGTCAAGGTTGCAGGACTTTCTGTATCTACATTTCTCGCCACAAGAGGTGGACAACCTTATGGATCGCGGCACTCAAGGATTGGCCGACATGATTGCTCAGCGCCTATCTAATCCCGAACTAGGCCACAGTATTGCCGATGCAGCAGTGGATTATCTGTCACATCGCACCCAAGATGGTTTGTTTGGAAAGATTGGCGCTTCGATAGTTGCCGGCATCGGTAATAGCATCCACGATCGGTTGGCCAACGGCATCAACCAAATGCTGAGCGATTACGCTCCAGGTGTGATCGCAAAGGAGATTGAGCACGAAGTTCAGAACCTAATGGACAAGAGGGTATGCGATATTATTGCTCAGCACACCGACACGATATCAAAGATAAAACACAAAACAGTAGAATTGTACTGCCAATTAGTGGAAGAACATTTGCCCGGCATTGTGGATTCGATAGGAGTGGACGAGGCGGTGGAGAACAAAATCAACACAATGGATATTGCCGAGTTGGAAACGTTGGTACTACAAGTAATGAACAAAGAGCTTAAGGCTATCATATGGTTGGGAGCTTTGCTTGGTTTTTTGATGGGTATAGCTACCTTGATAATCCAACTTGCATAGTAAACTATTGTTGTCGGATTGTCTGCCTCTCACAACAAACGGAGAGACGCATCATTTCAACCCTAAAAAAAGATTCAAGGAATATTCACCACACTATTCGTCACCAATTAGCCATTACAAAAACAACGGTTCTTTAATTTACATACCGATTTGTTTTTCAACAATAAGAATATTTATCAAAAGACCAACCGACAATAAAAATTTGTTCGGTCGAAAAAAAAATACTATTTTTGCATTTCGTATATACTATATGTGTATATAACAATCACTATTCTTGAAATTATTTAATTTGAAAACAAATACAATTTAATCATGTGCGGAATTGTAGGTTATATCGGGGTTAAGGAAGCCTACCCCATCTTGATAAAAGGCTTGCACCGTCTGGAATATCGCGGTTATGATAGTGCCGGAGTAGCTATGATCAACAATGATGGCACCCTTGCCTGCTACAAAGCCAAGGGTAAAGTGGCTGCATTAGAGGCTCATGCTGCCGACAAGGACGTGAGCGGCGTGATCGGCATCGCCCACACCCGCTGGGCTACTCACGGCGAACCTAATGAGATCAACGCTCATCCCCACTTCTCGCAAAGCCACAATCTGGCACTGGTCCACAATGGTATCATTGAGAACTATAAATCGCTACGCAGCGAGCTTTCCAATCATGGATACACCTTCGTGAGTGAGACTGATACCGAGGTGCTTGTACAGTTGATAGAATACATGCAAGAGACCCACAATTGCGACCTCTTCACCGCTACACAATTGGCGCTGAAGAATGTAGTAGGTGCTTATGCTATTGCTATCATCGACAAACGCCATCCAGATGTATTGATCTGCGCACGTAAAGGTAGCCCTCTGATTATCGGTGTAAGCAAAGATGAAAACGGAAACAACAAAGAATTCTACTTGGGTAGCGACGCCACCCCTATCGTAGAATATACCGACCAGGTGATCTATCTGAAAGAGGAAGAGATTGCTTTCATGAACTTGGATGGCGACCTCACCATCACCAATCTCAGCAACGTTCGTCAGACACCTCAGCTTTCTACCCTGCAGATGAGTCTCGACCAATTGGAGAAAGGCGGATTCCCCCACTTCATGCTCAAAGAGATCTGGGAGCAGCCTGAAGCTATGCGAACCTGCATCCGCGGACGTTTGGACATCGTGGACAAAGATGTGATGCTCAGCGGTATTATTGACCATAAAGAGAAATTCATCAATGCTCGCCGCATCATCATCTGTGCCTGTGGTACCTCGTGGCACTCTGCCCTTATCGGCAAATACTTCATCGAGGAAGCTGCCCAGATACCCGTAGAAGTGGAATACGCTTCGGAGTTCCGCTACAGAAACCCCGTCATCTATCCCGACGACGTTGTCATTGCTGTATCCCAATCGGGTGAGACCGCAGATACACTGGCGGCTATTCAGCTGGCCAAAAACAAAGGTGCATTCCTCTACGGCATCTGTAACGTGATCGGCTCCTCTATAGCCCGTGCCACCGACAGCGGCACCTACCTCCACGTAGGCCCCGAAATCGGTGTAGCCTCCACCAAAGCTTTCACCGGCCAGGTGATCACTTTGGCACTGCTGGGTTTGGCCATCGCCAAAGAGAAGAACACCCTCAGCGACGATATGTTCCATATGCTCATCAACGAACTCCAGATGATCCCCGACAAGATGCAATGGACATTGGAACACAACAAAGATATCGACAAGTTTGCACAAATGTTCACCTATGCCAAGAACTTCATCTATCTTGGCCGTGGCTACAACTATCCCGTAGCCTTGGAAGGTGCGCTGAAACTGAAAGAGATATCCTATATCCATGCAGAAGGCTATCCCGCTGCCGAGATGAAGCATGGTCCCATCGCCCTCATCGACGAAGAGATGCCCGTGGTTGTGATAGCACCCAAAAAAGGTATGTATGACAAGATCGTAAGCAACATTCAGGAGATCAAATCACGCAAGGGTAAAATTATCTCCGTAGTAACCGAAGGTGATACCACCGTACGAGAGATGAGCGACTTCTGCTTCGTGATACCCGACACCCGCGACTGTTAT
Source organism: Bacteroidales bacterium (assembly GCA_045639845.1). Classification (GTDB taxonomy): domain Bacteria; phylum Bacteroidota; class Bacteroidia; order Bacteroidales; family P3; genus Colimorpha. The sequence goes on along the minus strand of JAZUDW010000020.1, from coordinate 7,510 downwards.
GTTCCCATGTTGGCAGTAATCCCGCTGCAGCTCCTCTCCTACTATGTGGCCATCGCTAAGGGCCGCAATGTGGATCAGCCTCGCAACCTTGCTAAATCGGTTACAGTAGAATAACCGAGCTACCAATCCATAAATAATAATGAAGGGGGCAAAGCTTTTTATTAGCTTTGCCCCCTATTTTTTGCATCGTTGTCGCTCAAAGAAAAACCATTGTTGTCTACGATAACCTAAGAGCTGTACTGCAGATATTACAATCGATAGAAATAGTCACTACTCGGCAAAAAGGCACCTGTAGCTATCGTTCGTCACAGCTACGGTATTTCACATACAAGGGAAACCGATATGACTGCAGATCAACAACACCGCCTACCGATACTGTTCCATAAGGCGCTGAACATATTTGCCTATCACATCGAACTCGATATTGACAATAGTGCCAGGTTGGAAATTGTGGAAATTGGTCACCTGATGGGTATAGGGGATGATAGCCACAGAGAACATGCCACGCTCAGAATCGACCACAGTAAGACTGACGCCATTGATGGAGATGGAGCCTTTAGGTACGGTAAAAAAGCCGTTGGCTTGGGGATCGTATTCAAAATAGTAGCGCCAACTGCCATTCTCGTCAACAACGCGTGTACAAGTGGCAGTCTGATCAACATGACCTTGTACAATATGGCCATCGAAACGACCATCCATAGGCATAGAACGCTCTACGTTGACTTCCGAACCCACCTTCCAAGTAGAGAGATTGGTTTTGAGCATGGTCTCGACCATGGCTGTAACCACATACTGGTTGGTTGAGGCATCCACTTTTACTACAGTGAGACAGCATCCATCGTGAGCCATACTCTGGTCAATAGCCAACTCATGGCCAAAAGGTACCTGAAGAGTAAAATGATAATTGGTGTTTTCTTGTTCTATTTTTACCACCTTTGCAGTGGTTTCGATAATTCCTGTAAACATAATTTTTAATTATTGAATCGTTGATCTGGATCAGCGAAACTTATTGTTACTTTTATTTTATATACCAGATATACATTGAGAACTGGCAGAATTTTTCTCATAGACCTTGAGGCCGCTAGAAGCGCCCTCACCTAATAGCTATGATTAATGCTATCTATTGATAGCACCTATATATCATCTACAATATCGTCGCTGTAGTCTTCCTGAACATCACCGTTGTACCCATTGCGTTCAAGAAACTCTTTGGCTTCACGAGAACCATGACTTGCAGCTTGGAAAATATATTTAATAGACTGTTCGAGGTTGCCCTGCACATTATATATCCATCCTATATTGAAGTAAGCATCACCGTATGTAGGGTCAATAGAGATTGCTTTTTCATTTACAACCAGGGCTTCTTTGTATTTCTTCTGAAGGAAAAAGATATGACCAATATTGACGTAAGCTTTGGTATAAGTGCTGTCGAGTTCAAGTATATGCCGATAGGCCATTAAGGCAGAATCGTATCGCACATAGGCATCCTCGTAAATATATCCCATAAGGTTATAGGCAGGAAGAAAGGTACTATCGAGTCGCAATGCAGCACGAAGACACTTCATGGCTTCGCCCGGTCGATACTCTTTCTGATGCACATAGGCATTATTATAGAGATACAGAACTTGCTTCGACTGAGCCGACACAGTCGTTCTGCCTACCACCAACAAGGCAACAAGCAGAACGAACGTAAGCATAAGGTATTTCACACGGGTCATGGTTGCTATGTTTGGTTGTCTTATTTCAAGAAAGTCTCGTAGTAATCAAACATCTTTTCGTATAGGTGGATGCGATCGATACCACGTACGTTATGTTCATGGTGAGGATAAACGAAATAATCCACCAGGCGTCCTGCTTTGATACAGGCTTCAACAAACTCGATGGAGTGTTGCCATACGACAGTGTTGTCCTCTGCGCCATGGATCACAAGAAGACGGCCTTGGAGATCAGCAGCTTTATTGACAAGGCAATTATTTTTGTAACCTTCAGGATTCTCTTCGGGCATATCCATATAGCGCTCACCATACATGATTTCATACCACTTCCAGTCGATAACAGGGCCACCGGCACAACCAACTTTGAAGATCTCAGGATGAGACAGCTTCATGGTAATCGTCATGAAACCACCAAAGCTCCATCCTTCAACACCCATGCGGTCTTTGTCAACATAAGGAAGAGTCTGAAGAAATTTCACACCCTCCATCTGGTCGGCCATCTCAATGGTACCGAGTTGTCGGTGTGTACAGCTCTCAAACTCGAAACCGCGGTTATCGGTACCGCGATTGTCAACAGTATAGACAACATAACCTTGTTGTGCAAGGAAAAGGAAATATAGGTTGCCACCGCCGAGCCAAGAGTCGGTTACAAGCTGAGAGTGGGGACCACCATATACATAGACAAGGGTGGGGTACTTCTCACCAGGTTTCATATTGGGAGGTGTGATAAGACGATAATAAAGATCGGTGACACCATCGGCAGCTTTAATTATACCCATCTCAATACCAGGCATAGCATAGTCGGCAAGAGGGTTGGATGCTTCACACAATGTGGCAATGGTGCCTTTGGCATTTGATACAAGGCAACGTGGTGTGGTGAGGGTACCACTATAACGATCGATGTAGGTGGAACCATCGGCACTAACCGTGACGGTGTGTGTTCCTTCTTTGCTCGTGAGAAGAGTCATGGTTCCATTGACAAGATTTACCTTATAAGCTGCACGACCGATAAGATTGTCCTTATTGGCATATACAAAGACATTCTGACATTTCTGATCAAAGCTAATAAAGCCTTCCACCTCATACTCGCCACGAGTAACTTGTTTAACAAGAGTTCCATCGGTGTTATAAAGATAGAGGTGTTTATAGCCATCACGAAGGCTATACCAAAGGAACTGGTTGGGATTGTTGGGGAGGAAGATGGGACCTTCACAGGGTTCTGTATAGCGGTCGTTGGTCTCTTCAAAGAGTACTTTATCCAATTTGCCAGTAGCCACATCGTAACGTTCCAACCACATATGGTTCTGTCCACGATTGATTTTTGCTATATAGAGATAGTTTTCATCAGGGCTCCAAGTAAGGTTGGTAAGATAGTTTTCTCTTTCAGCGAGACTATTATCCTTGCGAGTCTCAAGATAACGAACACTCTGTGTTTTACAATCGAAAATACCCACCGTCACTTCATGGCTCTTTTCACCTGCCATGGGATACTTGAAGGGCTTAGGAGTTGCAATACGGGTGGATGTATTTACCATAGGATAATCGGCCACCATACTCTGATCCATACGATAGAAGGCAAGACGGTTTCCAGCAGGTGACCAGAAAGTACCTTTCTCTATACCAAACTCATTACGGTGAACACTCTGACCGAATACTACACCAGGGTTAGGATCCTCCACACGATACCCAGCAGCACTATTGGCTCCACTATTGATCACCAAACTATTTCCTTTAGTATAAGCATAATGATACTGATTGTATTCGATATCGAAATTGTCGTTGGCAACACCATCCGAAAAATCAACAACCTGAGCAACTTTCTTGGTCTTTAAGTTATATTTAATGAGTTTTTTTCCATTAGAGAAGGTAAACTCATTATCGTTCACGAAGGTAATATTGGGCAAACGTTTTAAAGACTCTAAGCCATCAGATTCTAATGAAGAATTGAGTTGCGAGAGAGTGAGGGTTTGCTTGGCTGTAGTCTTGCCAATAAAGAGAACCGTATCCTTTGAATAAGCATACTGATTAGTTTTCCCTACAAACTGGGTGTTTGCCACATCCATACGAGGATAGAGATTATACGACATCAGCTGCTTTGAGCTGAGCATCTTGTTTTGAGCGAAAGCACCACCCGATATACACAAGAGTGCAGAAAGTAAAAGTATATATGTTTTATTCATCATTATTATTTTTTCTCTTAGTCACAACTTAGACGAAGTTCAAGAATGTCCTTTTTTTGTGATATTATTATTTTGTCGAGTTGAAGCAGCCAATCGACATGCTTTAATAATTACGCCAATTACGGAGACGAAGATTGAATACACCGAAAAAGGCTTCTTTGAATATCTTCATACTCATCTTCGAAACGCCCAATACTCGGTCTGTAAAAATGATGGGCACCTCGTAGATCTTAAAACCTAATCGCGATGCTGTATATTTCATTTCTATTTGAAAGGCGTAACCTACAAATTTTACTTTGTCGAATTTAAGTTTCTCAAACACTTTACGGCTATAGCAAACAAAACCCGCGGTTGAATCCATCACTTTTATACCCGTAACCAAACGAACATACACTGATGCATAATAGGACATCATCAGTCGTCCCATAGGCCAATTAACTACGCTGATCTTACCATCAACATAACGAGATCCAACAACCACATCACCCTTACCAGTAGAACAAGCCTCATAAAGTCGTGTAAGATCATCTGGGTTGTGAGAGAAGTCTGCATCCATCTCTATCATATAGTCGTACCCATGCTCCATGCCCCAACGAAAACCATCGAGGTAGGCAGTACCCAAACCTAATTTACCTTTACGTTCTTTGATAAAAAGTCTATCCGGGAATTCTTGCATCAATCGTTTCACGATATCTGCCGTTCCATCAGGAGAATTGTCCTCCACTATCAGCATATCAAACTGTTTCGGAAGGGAAAACACTTTTCTAATGATATTCTCTATATTCTCCTTCTCATTATAGGTCGGTGTAATTACTAAGCAATCAGACATATACAACAAATCTTTATTATTAACACTTGGGTTCATAACCCTAATTTTCAAAAAACAAAAGTACGAAAAAAAAACGTATGGGCAAGCTATTTTACTGATATATTTTGAAAAGGATTCAATTGGTAGCATCAAAAACTAAGTGATGATGAAAAATATATTGATATGATTTGGCTTAGATTGTCGAATTTTTTTACATTGTAAGAAGGAGCGTAACGGGCTACCCGACCGATGAACAATAAGAAAAGAGCCGACAATCTGGGCAAACGCAAATTAAAAAAAAGATAAATCACTGTCTCAAGTATTTTTTTATCATCACTGAAAGGAGACCAAGTCCTATGCCATCTTTAGACGATAATGTAGGCTTCCTCGTCGATTATCAGTGATAGCAAAACACTTGATCAAGGACAAAAGACCAACAAGGATAGCAACTCAACTATGCTTTCTTATATAACACCGGAATATTGCCCATCCTAAGGAGACTCCCAAGAAATTCGCAACAAGATCATTGATGTCAAAGCCTCTATACGGTAACAGCATCTGACCAAACTCTGTGGTAATGGCGACCATTAGACACACAAGATATATGACAAACGGATGTCGCTTTTCATTCGTTGACAAAAACCAAGAGCAAGGAAGATAGATAGATGCGTGAAGACAGTGATCTAAACGAATACCAAAAAGATAATTATCAAGAGCCACTCCGAGACCATTTATAGGTGCCCACATCAAAAGTATAAGACAAACGAAATACCAAGGCGCTATTAGGCACCTATGCGCAGCATCAAAATACTTATTGAAAAAAAACAACACGTTTCTTCGCAAGATGGCATATACAGATAATATCTTCCATTTTGTGTCACTGCAAGACCACAATGAGCCAGATTTCTTGATTACCCGTTGTAACTTTCCGAGAATACAGGATGGATCCACATGCTCTCGAAAGTTATTGTTGTCCCCTTGTGTGACCACATAGCAACCAGCAAACGCGACTACACGATGAAGAACAAGCTTGTCTCCTTTTTGAAATAGTACAACATCATTTTTATGTGGCAGTCCCGACAATGGTTCTATCACAACCTTGTCTTCCCCTCCCTTTATCAATGGGCTCATACTAATACCCAGGGCAGAGAGTGTTACCGTTTCTTTCCCGAGGATATCTCTCAAAGACAGATTCCCACTTATTGAATTAATAGTTCTCTCATCCATACAATGATCTATTGTTATCCGAACAATGCCTCGCAGCATATCTTTGCAGCATCATTATTAGGCAAACAACTTAACTGAAAAACTGGCACAGACAATATCAAACAATTAGTGATATTAGTTAGTAAGGATGAGTAACAACGGTCTTGAGCCAAGAATGGCGGTAACGAAGGATACACACAGCCAAAGGCAAAAAATCTATTCTCCACCCTCTTTATAATATTTTCCTTTCCTTGAGAAAGCCTTACTATGGCTTTCAACGGAAACTGGTCTGCGTGAAAACATGGTTTCTTGCCACTCCAAAGTGAGCCATAGACTATATTACCATCTGAGGATGTATGTACTACTGGACAATCATCATTCAAGAGCCAAGAACCTTCAACGTTATCTAACCACAGCTGCGAATGTGTACTCTTACCTGTACCCGACTCACCTAAAAACAAAACAGCCTCATCTCTATATACGAGCGATGAGCTATGTATGGTTATTCCCTGGAGCTGAGACACCAAAAGGCAATAAGCAATAAGAATGATATATCGAAGAAAAGATAAATTTTTCACCTCACTGATAAGCACAAAATTTTCGTCTAGACAATACCTCAAACAAACTCTCTCTTTAGGCCCATCAATGATGAAGAAATAGATATTTGATTCCTGCAAATAAAAAGAACATACCGCATTCTCATCAACAAAATCAAACCGACTTTGTAAATTTGCATCCCCTTGAAGAACAACATCACAATCGAAATAAACTTTAGGAAAACTTTCATTATCAAAACCATTAACAATGAAAGTATTGAAACCCCTTAATAGTTGTAATCTACGTACTGTATCCTCCCCTACAACAATCAGAGACAAAGGACCAATCTTACAATAAACTGACGACATAGAATATAAAATTGCATACAACACTATTATGCCAAACACCTAATCAAAAGAAAATTCAAATGATTATAGAATGCTTTTTCAAAGTCTCAATCCACAACTTGGCGTCAGTCTCTGCCACATCAACGGAAACGTCATAACGTTCCATCAATAAATTCTTTACATCAGTAAAGTCAAACTCAAGGTTAGCAAGATTTTCCCAAAGAAAAAGAGATGCATCATTGAGACCTATTACCTTAGTAAGATCACCTGCCTTGGAACCCTGCAAAAAAATGGCTGTTTCACCTGCCACCTCGCGAATAGAAGCATTCGAATTAAATCTCATAACAATCTTTTTTTATCAAACGAAGATTTAATGAAAATATTGCACTATATAAATGAATAGTAATAGTGACCATTGATGAGGATTGTTGATTTGGGGACAAGTGATCAGTTAAAGGTGATCGGAGATCTGACAATACAGGGAATTTTTGGAGGCTGCAGACTCGTAGCTTAGTTGATCCGTTCGGGTATGTGGGGTTACTCTGCTGGGAAGTATCGTATGTTCACTGATCAGGGTTGTTGATTTGAATACTGGTGGCCGTCCTGGGGCTGCCGGGGCGCAGGTTCGCGGGACGGGGCGCCGTCGCGTGGGCAGGGGGCAAAAAAAAGGGAAACCCTTTCGAGTTTCCCTGTACAGAAGATTGGCGGCGACCTACT
>JAZUDW010000019.1:0-22683 GCA_045639845.1 Bacteroidales bacterium | reverse complement strand
GGCTCCACTTCGGTCGCTGACCTTCGGTTGATTTGAGGTTTCTCAACAATCAATTTTCATTTGTTCTCCGCTTTGCTTGCTCCGCTGCGCAATCCTTATGGAACGCTATCGAAGTCCACTGGACTTCTTCATATCCGCTTTGCTTGCTCCGCTGCGCAATCCTTATGGAACGCTATCGAAGTCCACTGGACTTCTTCATATCCGCTTTGCTTGCTCCGCTGCGCAATCCTTACGGAACGCTATCGAAGTGCACTGGACTTCTTCATGTTAAATAAATCTTATTTGTGTCAATTTTCAGAACGACTCAATGATACGGTATGTACTCATCGTAAGTACTCGTGCTGCATTGGCTACAATGTTCACATAGGTGAGCACGTATGGATCGTAGGTGGCTTCTTTCTTACGGATGTTGTTTTGTTCCACATAGACGATATCGTTGGGCTGGAGATAGTAGAAGGGTGACTCCAAGAAAGTGCGGGTGGTGAGGTCCAGTTCTCCTATCTGCTGTTCGCCGCCTGTGGAGCGTATCACTTTCACGTTGTTGCGTTGGCCGTAGATGGTGAGGTCGCCTGCTTTGGCTAGTGCTTCCAGAATGGTGAGGCGTTCGCCAAGCACATGAAACATACCTGGGGTGGCCACCTCGCCGATCACGGTCACCCTGAAGTTCTGAATGCGGGAGCTCACGGTGGCATCGGTGACGTAGCCTTCGTTGCGGAGTCGTTGCTGGATGTAGTTGCTTAGCGAGTCGGTGGTGATGCCATCTACAGGCAGGGTGCCGAGAATGGGGAAGGCGATGGTGCCATGTTCGTTCACAAGATAGCCTTGGTGGGATTGTGGGTTGACGTTTGCGTTGCCTACCTGTACTGACTTATTGGATTCCTGGTTGAACTGTAGCACTGCTTCGGGGGCCTGGCTCAGCACGGAGATATACAGCCGGTCGCCCGGGTGTATGCTGGTGGTATAGTTGTGGATAATCTCTTTGGCCTCGTTGCGTTCGGCATCGGTGAGGTAGGCTACGGGCTGGGTAGTGCTGCAGCCTACGGCCAGAAGGATGGTGATGAACAATGGTATGAGTCGTATCATATGGTGGTGCAGGTAATGATTATTATAGTTCGTATTGTCAATAAAAATGGGCGTTGTCTTTTCTGTATCAACAAGAAATGGCTTTCTTGCCGGGCAACAGGCGCAGACTTTTCCTTTTGCAAAAATACTACTTTTTCTTGAATTAAGAACTAAGAATTTAGAATTAAGTATTATGATTATCCGCATATGGGTGATTGCTTGATTCCGCCAGTGCTCCAGCAGTTTGGGTCACTAATCTAATAAAAGATCCCGAATTAGTCGTACGTTTGAAATTTAGTTGTATCTTTGCAAAACTATTCACAAGTCTGGAATAAGTCCGATGAATCGTGAACTATTGATTTGATGATTGCAGCCTCACTCAAATGAACAAATAAACGATTCAACAACTAAACAACATCTTGCAGACTCCGTCTGATAAACAAGTAAACAACTAAACAACTAAACTGCGTCGGCCTCACTGATCGCTTAAAAGAACATAGCGATACGACTACGCAGATAGATGTCGGCCGATTTCTCCATGATGTCGATGGTGTCGAAAGCCTCAATGATGTTGGGTCCTACGGCCAGCACGCCGTGTTTGGCCCACAGCACGATATCGTGATCTTCAAGTCCTCTCATGGTGCTCTGTGCCAATGCTACACTGCCGGGTTCCAAATAGGGTACTATACCTATGCCTCGGGGTACAAAGAGTCGTGCTTCGGGTAGCATGTCCCACAGCAAAGAGGTGAGCGCGTTGGGTGATGCATCGAGACCCTCTAGCAGTTTTTCATTGTGCGATAGTGCTATTAGCGACTGGGGATGGGTGTGCAGGGTGGCTGTATGGTTGATGCCTTGAGCTGCCATCATGTTGTGGATAGATAGGTGTGCGGGCAGTTCGCTGGTGGGGTGTATAGGCTTGCATGCCACTATCACGTAGTGAAGTCCATCGGGCAGTATGCGGATAATGGATCCGTATTCCATCGGTGTATCGGCGAGGTCGCGCATACGGCATCCGCCACCTTTGCAGTAGAGGAACCGGTTGGCCAGATGGGGCACGGAAACCTGGGTGTCGATAGGCTGGGTGAGTGGGGGCAAGGCCAAAATATCTGGCTCTATATCGGATGGAAGTAGTACCACCAGGTTGCCTCCGTTTCGTTCGGCCCAGCCTCGTTGCCAGAGCATTCCGGCCACTTCGCCACATTGTTTGATAATATCGGTTGTTTTCATTAGAGGGGTTGTTTTTTAGTGATCAGTGAGGCTATCGCTGTTTAATTGTTTATTTGTTTATTTGAGGGAGTCTGCAATCATCAAATCACCGAACTATGGTCGGTGACCGCAGTGGAACCAACAACTACACTTTCCGCAGTGGAGCCAACAACTACGCTTTCCGCAGTGGAGCCAAGGTCAGCGACTGCAGTGGAGCTAACAACTCAACATCAATTCACTATTTCTTCACTTTTATCAATAATTATATCGCAGGCGCGTTCGATGATATTGTCTTTGCCTGTGGCCAATAGTGTGCGGTCCAGTTTCACCACTTCGTCGGGCGGCACACCGTTCTCGTAGTTGTGGCCCTCTTTGTCGAGGGTGCGGGTGATAGAAAGGCGGTAGAGCCATCCGTTGGGCAGCTGGCCGCCGGCGGGGAGCCCTAAGCCACCGCCCGTGGTGTCGCCTATCACGGTGATGTTGCTATACTCTTTGGCACACAGGGGGAAGAAAGAAGCGGCGCTGAATGAGCCTCGGTCTGTGAGCACTACCACGGGCTTCGTATAGGTGTCATAGCCTGTGGTGTTGTCGGGTGCGGTGACGGGCTCCAAGGGCGAGAAGTCGTCGTGACGGGGGCCGTTCTTGATCTGGGTGCTGTAGAGCAGCTGATGGTGTGAAGGCATCATCTTCAAGATGTTCCACACATTCTCCACTTCGCCGCCGCCGTTTTGACGTATGTCGATGATCATTCCTTTGGCCTCAGGGTAGGTGGCTATCACCTTGGCCAGTGCCGTAGGCGAGGCGCTGTTGCTGAAACTGGTGTATAGGATATAGGCTACCTGGCCGTTGCGGAGTGCCTGGTGGTGGAATCCTGCAGTGGTGTGGTAATCGACCGTAAGGTAGTTCATGATCACGGTGTTGAGGTCTATGTTGCTTTCGGCATACATGCGTTCAAACACTTGGTGGCTGTGGGCTATGTCGAAGGGGCTCGACAGATTGACGTGTCCGTCGTTGAGCTCGTTGATCATGGCTGCCATCACGTGAAAGAGGCTGTCGTCGGCCATACCTTCATACACCATTGGCCGGTATTTGGCGTATACCTGATCCCAGTCCACCTGCTTCACATCGAAGAAGGAGTACTGCTGGTCGAACTTCGTCCAAAGATAATCGAACGAACTTACCGCGTCGGATTTCACGTCGTTGTCCATCAGCATCTTCTCGCACGATGAGCACCAACAAAGCATCGTTGCTGCCAGTATTGTAAAAAATGATCTGTGGTTTCTCATTGTTTCTTGATTTTTCGTTTCAGTACTACGTTAAGCGACAGCTTCACCATGTGCGAAGCCTCGTCGAGTCGCCATGCACCGCTGTTGCGAGTGGTGAGGTAATTCCACTGATAGCTCATGTGGATGGCGTTGCCCGACTGCATCGTATAGGTAGCCCCCAGTTCGGTGGCCAACACTGGCATCCACACACAGTCCCACGCATAGCTGCTGGCAAAGTTGTTGAGAATAATGCTACCGTTGCTTCCGCTGAAGTTGTCCATGTACGAGAATCCTGGACGGAAGCCCAGTCCGATGGGCGATAGAGATACTAGTGCCTTCATGGTCCATCTGTGATCCTGTATGTGGGAAGCGGTGCTTGTTATCTCGTATTGTACGCCGCCTCTGAGGGATGGATAGATCATATCGGATAGCGCGGTGCTTGAATTTTCCAAGGTGGGTATTGTGGTAATCAGTGCATGCTCGTGTAGCGACAATCCTACCACGGGTCTTATACTGTGGTGGACGATATAGTTTCTATGGCATACGGACATTGTCAGGTGTTGGGGCATCAGATGGTCGTAACCGGCCGCTATCCCTATCCGCAATGCTGCCGCATCGGTGTTGAATGGCACTGGTTTGTGAGCGGCGTCGGCATACACCCCCAGCTGTGCATCCACGGTAAGCCAGATACAGGATCCCGATATCTTGTCCATCGTTATATCTTCGTATCGGCATAGCGAAAGCGATGGTGCCATGGCGGGTCCGCGGTAGGATAGGGGCGAGGCTCCCATGTCGCGAAACAGCGAATGGCCCATGGCACCACCTATCTCGAGTTCCCAACGTCTGAGCGATGGGGTGCTGTCGGTGCTGTTCTGCTGGGCCACAGCCATCGAAGCCGACCATAGCAGTATGATGATAAATACAATATTTCTTTTCATCTTCATTATGCTTGGGTGATATAGTTGTTGAGTCCCGATCACATCTTCTCTTCGAAGCGGCCTATGCCTAGCGTCTTCAAAGGCTTGCAGGCTTCTGCAATCTGAAGTGCTAGATGATCCGACAGTGCAGGCATCACGTTGTGCTGAGTTATCAACGTGTCGATAGGCGTGCTTACGGGCTGGGACTGATAGTCTTTCAAGAGGGCAGGTAGTGGTGCTCCGTCATACCAGCGTGCTATAGCCATAGCGAGAGCGCTGTTCACCTCGCTCACCGTGCCCACACATTCGAAAGGCTTGGTCTCTTCCTGTCCTATCAGCTGGTTGAAGTCGTGCTTAAGCGACTCGTCGTCGAGCAGGTTGCTGCCAAATATTTGCGATAATCGCTGTGGCTCGATGAACGGCGATAGGATGATGTAGGCAAAGAGACATTTTGGGCAGTGACAGCACCAGCTGTCGGTCTTGCTGCCACGGTTGCAGCTGCGGAAAATAGGGTGGTAATCTTTCTGTTCGGCAAAGAGCATGGCTATCTGTAATTCGCTCAGCGGACGCAGGTAGCTGAAGTAGTTGAATGCTTTGGGGGTGAAATAGGGTGCTACGAATCGTTGCACATAGGAACGGAAGTCGTCTTCAAATTCCAACGACTTGGAATACTGATGGTTCACCTGTGTGCCAGCCACCGTTGATTCGTTTGCCGAAGATTCGTTGCTCAACGCGATATGGGGCGTTCCGGTGAGTGCCGATATAAATAATGTATAGAAAGCCAGCATGGCGCTGAATGGGGTGTGGCCGTTCAGACACCCTTGTTTGTTGAGTTCCAGCAGACGTGGGTGTATGGTGCGGTGTATCACGGCCACTTCGTCGAGTCCGAAGCCTGCTTGGGCGGCACACTGGGTGGTGGCACCACGAGGATTCATGATGAGCGGACGCACCGCTAGACCTTGACGTCGCAGACGCTCCAGCGTTACCACCGAGTCTTTGCCACCGCCTATAGGCACCAGAAACTGATCGTTGTTGGGCTGTCCGACTACTGGGTCAGGAGTGGCGAAAGCTCGTTGGCAGTTGCTCTCTATGGACATGAAACTATCGATGGTATCAGCAATGCGGTTCACGAAGTAGAACTCGCCGAGTCCGTTGAAGTATATCTTCTTCCAGAAAGCTACCTGATCGTCGGTGAGGTGCCCGCAGCGAACCTCCACCGTGGGAGGGCAGCAGGCCTTCCAGTAGCTCACCAGTTCTATCATACCGCAGTGGAATGCCAGCACGTCGAGCTGCAACTGGCTGAGACTGTGAGTGTAGAACGGACGGACTGGGATGAAAGCCGTTGGCTCCATCACGATCTTGTCACCCAATAGGAATCGGAACGTGAGGTGTATGCCGTCTGCCTCTACCGTGTGACGGTAACTATCATATACAAAGCGAGGAAACATGCCTCGAAAAGTGTTATATCTGCGTTGGTTGCTCATGGAAGGATTGTTGTGTGTTTTTATTTGATGTTTTATAGGGATTGTTGTTTTTGAAAGCTCAACTTGGCTCCATTTCAGTCACCGACCACGATTGGGCCGATACGGGATTTGGTGATACGAAAAAGACTACTTATCAGATTTCCCGTTATTGCTCTATTCTCATGGGGTTATGAATAAAAACAATTCATTGTTGAAATGGTGGATATTTGTGTTGCTTATGTGATGATGAAATAATAATTTGTTCGATTTTGCTTTAGATTGTTGAGAAATTTTGGATTTGAGCCGAACCCAAGGTCGGCGACCGCACTGGAGCTAAGGGGCATAGCGGGCTAGGTGTCTGAGTAACAAGTTCAAAATGGCCAACAATATGAAGAAGGCCTGTGGACTTCGATAGTGTTTCTGTAAGGATTGCGCAGCGGAGCAAGCAAAACGGAGAACAATTAAAAGCGTGCCAAGTTGTCAAACTATTGTGTCATATGATTTTTTTTATCATCACTATGTCGAGGCAATCTCTAAAAATTCAATGTTTATGGCGTAATAAATAGACTTTTGGTGCCTTTGGGCCTTCTTTACTTGCGGGATTGTATTTGATTCGATGGTGCTTGTGACCTCCCGATGGTCGGCTGGGTGTCTTCTGATTTGTTAGTTGGATCTGTAACAAAACGTTGTTGGGATTGAGAAAGACTGAAATCAGTCTTTTCGCGCACTTTACGCAACGTTACAATGCTCCGCATTTGTTTCATTGACACCGCTGCACGTGCTTGCTCGGTTCTCGGTCTTTTTGCAGTTTTGCGCTCTCCTTTGGCACCGAAATCTGTTCGAAACAAGATTCAAAATCATGAGATATTAATCTCTAGAGGTTGCCTTGACGTATTGTTGAATTGTTTCATTAAAAAAGGCTTCCTCCTTTATTCAATAGATCAAATCTCGATTTATTGAATATATAAGAGTCAGCCAATCAAATCACCTAAACAATGGTTAGTGATGAAAAAAATATCCGCTGATATTGTTAAGTTGTTGAATTGTTTATTTGCTGAAGTGACAATATTTTTTTTTCTATTCAACAAATAAACAATTCAACAAATCAACAAAAATTTTACGCAAGTCTGAACGATGTCTTACCTATCTCGTAGCCGTTGGCGTAGAGGGTCACCCAATAGAGGCCGGGCTCGAAGTTCACAGCGTCGTTGCTGCGCCAGATCATGCGGATGGAGCGAGCAGCGCCTGTGTATTCGATATCCTGCTTAGCGGTGTATTGCATCTGGGTGCCGCCCAAGTTGAACATGAAGTCGTCGGCAATACCGGCGCAGATCACTTTGTTCGATGCATTGGAAATGCGGTAGTAGATAGTGATGGTGCCGGGGTCTATTACGTTGTTTTGGAGTATCTCGCCTTCCACCTTGATTACCTTGGTGGCAGCAGCTTTCTTGGTCTCTTTCAATACGGTACCACTCACGCTTTTACCAGTAGTCACGGTGAGATTGTTGGTTACGAGCACCGAAGCCATCTCGATCTTATGGTTCAGACGGGCCGATTCGGCGATGGCCTGAGCGTTGTTGGCAATGGTGTTTTTCAGTTCGGCGTTCTCTGCTTTAAGTTGAGCATTCTCTGCTTTGAGCTGGGCTATCTCGGCTGCATAGCTGTCGCAGAGAGCCTGCAACTCTTGCAGTTTAGCATTGAGCTCTTTGGTGCTGCCCTTAGTAGTGCTGTTGTTCTTCTGAGCCTTAATCTCGGCATTCTTGGCAGCCAGCTGAGCTTCGAGCGAAGCTATCTCTTCGGTCTGGGCTTTCACTTGTGCCTGGAGACCGGCGATGGTGGTGGCATCGGACGCACTGCGGTTGCCGCTATTGTTAGAGAGCTCTTGGTTCTTGGCGGTGAGTTCCTCCACCTTCTTGGTGAGGGTGGTTATCTTCTGCTGCATAGCCTCGCTCTCGTCGCTAAGCTCTTTCATCTGTTTTGCATAGCGGCTTTCAATGGTGTTCATTTGGCTTTTGGTGGTCTCCAATTCCTTCTTGGCAGCAGCCTCGCGTTTGGTTAGATCGGCTATCTGGTTCTGTAGCTGAGCTATCAAAGCATTAGCTTTGGCGCTGGTCGACTCATCAGTCTTCGAAGCCTTGGTGAGTGACTCTATCTCGGCATTTTTGGCTTTTACCTGAGTATCGAGGGTGGCAATCTGGGCTTCCAGTTCGGCTATCTTCTTCTTGTAGGCCTCGGTGTTCGATGACTGGTCGTTCTTGCTGCTTTTCAGCTCGCTTTGCAGTTTCGATACCTCGCTTTGTAGTTGAGTGATCTGAGCCTGGTATTTGGTAGCAGCCTCTTTGTCCGAAGCGTTGCCGTTCTTCAGCTCTTTCACCTGGCCGTTGAGGGTGGTGATCTGCTTGTTCAGTCCGGCTATCTCGTCCTGAAGCGTCTTCACCTGTCCGTTAAGGTCGGTGTTGGTAGCGCCGAGGGCTTTGTTTTTCGAAGTGAGATTCGTGTTCGAACGTTGCAGTTCGTCCAGCTTCTTGTTCAGCTCGGCAGCTGCACTATTGTTGCTGTTCAAGCTGGCAATCTGGCTTTTCAAGCTGCTGATCTGATCTTCTTGCTGTTTGATTTGTTTTAACAGACGGGCAGTCTCAGCGTTGGTCTTAGCTGTGGCAGTAGCACCGTTGTTGGTTTTCGCTTGGAGTGCTTTTAGGTCTTTTTCCTGCTGAGCCAACTTTTTCTGCAGCTGTTTGATCGACTCTTCTTTTTGCTTCAGTTCTTTCTGTAGCTGGCTATCCTCGTTGGCCGTCTTATTACCCTTCTTGGCTTGTTCCAGTTGGGCTATGAGGCTGTTGATCTCAGCAGCTTGGGCCTGGATCAGACTGTCCTGACTGGCGGTGGTGCCGTTGGCAGGGAGGTTTTGCGACTGGCTTTTCAGCTCTAGATACTGAGACATGATCGAGTCGAATTGAGCATGAAGCTCGGCAAGTTCTTCGTCGGAAGTGTTGTTTTGCTGGCACGAGTGGAACGGCATAAATCCTAGCACGAGTGCGCATACAACGAGAATTGAACGTGTAATTTTGCTCATATTAGATGTATTTTATTATTATTCAAAAAATTAATAGCATATTGCGCTATGCAGTCTGCTTTGCAAAAATATAAAATATATTTATATTTTGCGTTGTGGAATGGTTTTTTTATGATTTTTTTTATCAAGAATTTGTGGATTATTGAATTATTATTTCTCAATAATGGTTTAATTCTTATATTGAAAAGAGTTATAGAGGTGATCGATAATAAAACAATACTGGCGTATAGGTCACAATACTTGATTGTTTTAGAATTGTTGGTTTTACTTCGGAAAGTGTAGTTGTTGGCTCCACTTCGTAAAGTGTAGTTGTTGGCTCCACTTCGGTCACCGACCATAGTTTAGTCGGTGTCTGAAAGTTGAAGATGTTCTCCCAACAACCGTAGATCTGCAATCGCAGTGAGGCTGTCAGATAAACACAAAAATAACTAAAAAGCGACAGCCTTACTATTTACGAATTTTATATTATAAAAGAAACAAGTAAGGAACTTTGCTTTAACGCCTAACGAATGGCAGTTTCTTCTCCGCTTTGCAGACGAAAGACTTCCGTTGGAAGCCTTTCGTCATATCGAGGGGGGTATTAGTCGAAGTCGAGATAGAAGGGCCATCGGTTTCGGTAGCTCTTGAGGTCGGAGTAGTGGAGGGTGGCAATAGCAACATTGGCTCCTTGGCACTCAGAGATTGCTTTGCCGTCGAAACTATAAACGGCACTGTCGCCGCTGTATTCCAACCCTACGCCATCGGTGCCTATGCAGTTGCAGCCTACAACGTAGGCCATATTCTCAATGGCACGTGCAGGCAGCAGTGTCTTCCAAGCAAGGCTGCGCGAGGCGGGCCAGTTGGCGCATATAATCATAACGTCGTAGTTGAGTGGGGGCAGGGGTTCTGGTGGGGTAGAGGGACGTTCTTTCATGGGATCGAGACGGGTGTTGCGTAGCCATTGTGGGAAACGAAGGTCGTAGCATATGGCTGGTCGGATCCTCCATCCTCGCCATTTGAAGGTTTTTTTTGCAGTGCCTCGTTCCACCTGAGAGCCTTCGCTGCTCATACGGAAGGTGTGGGCTTTGTCGTAGTAGAGTCCACTGCCGTCGGGTGCTACCCAATGGAGCCTGTTTCGGATGCCGCCGTAGTCTCGCACTGGCCAGGAACCTACGAAGAGTGCGTCGAACCGCTGAGCCATACGAAGAGCAAACTGGTAGGTGGGACCTTCGTCGGCTTCGGAGAGCAGGGCTATATGGTTGGAAAATCCAGTGGAGAAAGTTTCTGGTACTACGAGGATGTCTGGTTTGTAGCCAGACTGTGTTATAGCTTTGTCGAAGGCTTCTTCTACACGACGGTAGTTCTCCTCGGGGTCTTCCCAGGCAATCTCTTGTTGGAAGTATGCTATAGTGAGGTCTTCTTGCATATATATTTAGGTTTCATTATTTTTTATTTGCAGTTACAAGTGTAGTTCCATCGTTTACGAGGTGTGGGGAGTAGCTCTTCTATGGCTTCTTGGTGCGAGTGCATGAGCGGGCAGGCTCGCATGTCGATGAGTTTGAGTGTGTAATTGAGGGCGCGGAAGCTTTCGGGAAAATCGATGACGCCTGTTGACCAGATGATGAGTTCTTCGAGATGTATGAGTTGAGACATAGATGCAGGAAGATCTAGAATGGGGTTGCGACTAAGGTTGATATGTCGTAGGTTGATTAGCTGGCCAATTTGGTCGGGTATGATACGTAGTTTGTTGCGTTCCATATTCAGAACGCGTAGTTGGGTGAGCTGTCCTATCGAATCGGGTATTTTGCGTATATGATTGCGGGAGAGGTCCAAGACTTGAAGGTTTTTGTAGCTATAAACCTCGGTGGGTATGCTTCTGAGGTGTTGCCGGCGTAGGGTCAACTGAACAACGGAATCGGGTTTTTGGACCTCGCAGATGGATCGGTACACCTTGTCGGCTTGCCCCCATGCGGTGGAGCACAACATTAGGAAGAATATGGATATAATATGTGCTTTCATTGAATCTGTGATCAGGCCTTTTTGTAATCAGACAAATGTCTTTTTGAGTGATTGGGATGTTTTGGGTGATAGGAGACCCAACAAATATACTTGCAGGGCAGTATTGTTTGATATCTGATTACCTTCTCTTTTTTATCATTTTAATAGTTGTTTCACTTGCTCTTTGTCAAGATTGAGCTGCTGAATCAAGTGGTTGGGAGTTTCGAATGTGATGGTGGATCTGAGCCTATGGGTGAAGGCTAGCGTCACGGGCTGGTGGTATATATCGGCATCGAGGCCGAGTATATGGGCTTCGATTGTTGGCTGGTCTTGGTGAAAGGTGGGCTGGGGACCCACGTTGACCATGGCTTTGTGCCGTGAACCGTCAGCCAGTGTGGCCCAGGCCGCATATACGCCGTCGGAGGGTAATGCTTTGTAGGCGTCGTTGAGCGCAATATTAGCGGTGGGGAATCCGATAGATCGACCCACTTGTCGGCCGGCGACTACGGTGCCGCTGATACGATATGGAGCTCCGAGCATCTGGTTGGCGAGGTCTATGTTGCCGGCAAGCAGGGCTCGGCGTATCTCGGTGGAGCTTACCTCTACGGTGCCGTATCGTACGGGGGTGTCGTGGTAGATGGTGAAACCTTCGTCGGCTGCCAGTTGGGGCAGAAGGTCGAAGTCGTTGTGATTCTTGTTGCCAAATTGGTTGTCGTAGCCCAACACCAAAGCACCCATGTTGAGCTGTCCGAGCAGGTGTTTACGTACGAATTCGCAGGCCAAGAGTTGTGCCTCTTCGGTGGTGAAATGCACACAATCCACGTGGTCGATGCCGTATCTGCGTAGTATGGTCTCGCGTTCCTGAAAAGTGGTGAGCAGACGGAAATGGGGGTCGGTTTTCCCCAATACTATGCGTGGATGATTGTCGAAGGTGACAACCACGGGCGTCATATTCTCGCTAATGGCGATATGCTTCAGCATGTCGAGAATATGCTGATGTCCTATGTGGACACCGTCGAACATACCGATGGTGACAATTGACTTTTTGTCTAAACTATTGATATTATTTGTTTTGTTTTTATTCATCATTTATTAATGAGATTACAAAATTACAATTTATTTTGCAGGTATGAAAAAAAGATGTACTTTTGCAAACGTAAACAAACTTATTTAATTTTTATATTAACTTAAAAAACAATTAATTATGCCTACAAGAATTAGACTTCAACGTCATGGTAAAAAGAATAATGCTTTTTATCACATTGTTGTTGCGGATGGTCGTGCACCTCGAGATGGAAGATTCATTGAGAAAATAGGCACTTACAATCCTAACACCAACCCCGCTAGCATCAACCTCAACATGGACAAAGCTGTTGAATGGTTGCAGAATGGTGCTCAACCCAGCGAGACTGTACGTCGTATCCTTTCCTACAAAGGTGCTCTCTTGAAAAACCACCTCCTCATTGGTGTGAAGAAGGGTGCTATCAGCCAGGAACAGGCCGATGTTAAGTTCAACGAGTGGTTGCAAGCCAAAGAAGCTAAGGTTTCTGGTGTTCGCAGCACTGTAGAGAACGAGAAACGCAATGCTAAGAAAGCTGCTCTTGACAACGAGAAGAAGCAGAACGAGGCTAAAGCCGCTGCTGTTGCCGCTAAGCGTCAAGCTGCCGCCGAGGCTGAGGCTGCTGCTAAGGCTGAAGCAGAAGCTGCTGCTACAGAGGAAGCTCCCGCTGCTGAAGCAGAGGCTCCCGCTGCTGAGTAAATCTGAGATTAGTTTTTTATGGGTTTATTTAAATAGGACAGGTATCTCCGTGAGGAGAAGCCTGTTCTTTTTTTGATACAAAACAACATTTGTCGGATATGGGATTAATTAGAGATTTGTAATTGTTGAATGGTGATCAGACAATACAATCCAGCAAGTCTATTACACCAATCACGAATAATCAAAACACGTTAGCCTCACCTATCTCTAAAGAAACATTAACTCAACAATAATGCTACTATGGGCGAAAATCCGTTTAAGAAATTAGCAGGCCAGACTGTTATCTATGGTCTAGGTACGATACTTCCACGACTACTCAACTATCTTTTGGTGCCGCTCTACACCCGTGTGTTTGTACCAGGGGTGTATGGTCAGTTTACAGAACTTTATGCCTATATTGCTCTTCTCTTGGCGTTGCTTACTTACGGTATGGAAACAACCTTCTTCCGTCACGGTCAGGGAGATAATTTCCGCAAGGTGTATGGTAATATTATGACGATGATCCTTGTTACTACTTCGCTCTTTGTAGTGATGGTGGCTTGTGTCTATCCTATGCTGGCTGGATCAATCGGGTATGAGGGTAAGGAAGTCTATCTGCTGTTTGTAGGACTCATAGTGGCCGTTGATGCTATCAATGCGGTACCGTTCTGCGTGTTACGTCAGCAGGACAAGGCGGCACGGTTCTCTGTAATCAAGCTTGTCAACGTGATGACCAATGTGTCGTTGAATGTGCTGTTTCTGCTTATTATACCCGAGACGTCGTTACAATGGGCCAATGCGTTATTTGGCCCCGAAGCCGGGCTTCTTACCTGGGTGTTTGTGTGCAACTTTTTGGCTTGTTTGGTCAATATGCTGATGCTTGTGCCTCAGTTTCGTCAGATTAAACTACAGTGCGACACTGAGTTGATGCGTCGACTATTGAAGTATGCTATCCCTATTATGCTGATAAGCTTGATAGGGATGGTGAACGAGGTTGCCGATAAGCTGGCGGTGAAGTACCTTCTGCCCGAAGATGTTGCTATGAGTCAGCTGGGCGTGTATGGCGCCTGTTATAAGTTGGCTGTGCTGATGACCATCTTTGTGCAGATGTTTCGTTATGCATCGGAGCCATTCTTCTTTGCCAAGGCCAAAGATCGGAAATCGCCCGATTTGTTTGCCGATGTGATGACCTATTATGTGATTTGTGGTCTCGTGATCTTCTTGGGAATAGTGCTATATATGGATCTATTCTCTTATTTTGTGGGTGGTCACACCGACCTAGGCGAGCAGTACAGGCAGGGTTTGGGTATAGTTCCTGTAGTACTTCTAGCCAATCTGTTCTATGGTGTGGTGTTCAATCTCTCTATCTGGTATAAGCTCAGCGACCATACTAGCAGTGGTACCGTTATTACGGCTATTGGTGCTGTGGTCACCATGGCCTGCTTGTTGGGACTGGTGCCTGTGGTTGGTTACTGGGGAGCAGCGTGGGCACACCTGGCCTGTTATTCAGTTATGATGATTGTGTCGTACGTGTGGGGACAGAAGGTGCGTCCCATACCATACCGTATTAAACGTATAGGCTGCTATTTCCTCATGGCTATGGGTATCTATTTTCTTAGCACCTATCTTCATCCTTCACAGCAGTGGCTGATATATGTGGTAAATACTGTTTATCTGCTGGTTTTCTGTACTGTATGCTTTGTGGTAGAGCGTAAGCATCGTATCATTTATTAATTGTTATCATCATAACTATGCAACAGAGTGAGATAAAAACGTACATCGAATTGCAGCGAGACTTTTTTGCTTCTGGGGGTACTCGCGATTGGCGTAAGCGAATGAATCAGTTAAAGACCCTTCGGGATGCTATCGTTGAACGCATTTCCGACATAGATAAAGCCGTCTATTCCGATCTTCATAAGTCGCCCTTCGAGGTCTATGCCACCGAGACAGGCATGGTGCTTACCGAGATAAAGCATCAGCTCAGATGCATCCGCAAATATCGTAAACCGCAGTATGTGCGGCCTTCGTTGTTTACTCTCGCTGGGCGTAGCCGTATGGTGTATGAACCCTATGGGGTGACGCTCATCGTGTCGCCGTGGAACTATCCGTTTCATCTCTGTATGTTACCTATGGTAGGTGCTGTAGCTGCTGGCAATACTGTGGTGATGAAGCTGTCTCCACAGACCCCTCATACCAATAAAGTGATACGTTTGATAGTTGAGAGTGTGTTCCCTCCCGAATGGGTCATTGTGGTAGAGGGTCATCGCGATGTCAATACATTCCTTTTTGATCAGCGATGGAATCATATTTTCCTAACGGGTAGTCCCGAATTGGGCAAGGTGGCTATGGCCTCGGCAGCCCGTTATCTCACCCCTGTCACTTTGGAGCTCGGAGGCAAAAGTCCCTGCATAGTAGATAAAGATGCCGATATTGATATGGCGGCCAAAAGAATAGTGTATGGCAAACTGATCAATGCCGGACAGACATGCATAGCACCCGATTACCTGATGGTTCATCAGTCGGTAAAGCAGAGGTTGATAGCGTCGATGAAGGCAACCATCTGTTCGTTTTTCGGCAACGATCTGCTGCATTCAGAGCAGTATCCGCGTATTATTAGCGACAAGGCTATGGACCGATTGATACCCTTGTTGAATCATGGCCAGTGCTTGATGGGAGGCGGTTATGATAGGGGAGAGCGCTTCATAGAGCCTACGGTATTGGAACATGTAAGCCCCGATAGTCCGCTGCTTACCAAAGAGATATTTGGTCCTATCTTCCCTCTTCTAACGTTTAGTCGGCTCGACGAAGTCATCGATTATGTGAACCAACGTGAGAAGCCTCTCGCTTTCTATTATTTCTCCCAGAGTCGTAGCAATGCACGCTATCTCTTATCGCGAACCACTTCAGGTGGGGCATGTGTCAACGACACACTCATGCATATCACCAATCCCTATATGCCTTTTGGCGGTGTTGAAAACAGTGGGTTGGGCAACTATCATGGTCGTTTCTCGTATCTCACTTTCACCCATCAGCGTAGCGTGTATGAGGGGCGTAGGTTGGACTATTGGTTCAAATATCCGCCATTCACCGAAGGGTGGACCCGATTCATCCGCCGTTTCATGCGATAGGAGGAATGGGCATAGAGGGGCGGCTATTGTAGGTATCCGTTGTCTTTCAGCCATTTCTGCATGGCCTCATATCCTCTCTGTCTAAGTACCTCGTAATCGCGGAAATTTAGTATCCCGTAGCGGCAGTCGTGGTGTGGTTGGATGATATGGTGGCAAATCTTGCGACCTTCGGCAGAGTTGATATTAAGCACCATATTCACATACACGTCGCTGGCAAGATAGTGTGGTCCGAAAAACTCTTCCGAAGATGGCTGCTGGGAAGGCACCAGGTCTATGCCGATACAGATGTCGTAGGTGTCTTGGGGAATGAACCGAGCCGGTAGGTTGTCTGTCATACCGCCGTCGCAATAATACTCACCGTCTATCAGTACGGGTTGAAACACAATGGGGATCGACGCCGATGCCAGCACCCATTGATGAAGATTGTTGCCTGCGGCTACAGCCACGGGTTGTCCCGATCTGATGTGGGTGGCTACGCATACGAAAGGTATCTTCAAACTGTCGAACGAGTTGTGGGGCATCACCTCCTCAAAGAGCAGTTTTACATTCTTAGGAGTTCCTATGCCTCTGTTCACATGTTTCCATGTGGTAGATATATTGCGGTACGTGGTATAAAGCCTTTTTTCTCTCACAATCCTGCAAAGCTCTTCTCCCGACAGCCCTTGTGCATACAGAACGCCAACGATGGCACCCATGCTGGTGCCAGCTATATATACGGGTTTGATTCCCGCTTCGTCTAGGGCTTGCAACACTCCTATGTGAGCATAGCCTAAAGCCCCGCCGCCTGCAAGAGCCAGAGCTATGCGAGGCATTTGGTTATTATTTGGTTGTGCCACCGAGATGGCAGGGGATAATAGTGTCATTATGCAAGTCAATAATAAAACTCTATGTTTGATATTCATTCTTTGTTTTTTTAAGTGATCAGTGATGCTGACGCTGATTAGTTGTTTATTTGTTTAATTGTAATCTGAAGGAGTTTTCGATCATCAAATCATCAAATCAACCGAAGGTCAGCGACCGAAGTGGAGCTAACAACTACACTTTGCGAAGTGGAGCTAACAACTACACTTTGCGAAGTGGAGCTAACAACTACACTTTGCGAAGTGGAGCTAACAAATACACTTTGCGAAGTGGAGCAAACAACTACACTTTGCGAAGTGGAGCTAACAGATAAACAGTTCAACAAATCAACATCAATTCACTACTTCATCATTATTTTACTAGAAAATTCCTTATCCCTCAATGCAGTCAGCCTTGAGGGTATTTAGGAAACTCGTGAATCTCTAGGTCCTTTGGGGTGCCGTCAATAACAAAGCGTACCAGTGTGCTCACCTGATGGAACCCTTGGCAGCCGGCAGCTCCGGGGTTGATATGTAGCAGTTGGTATTTATTGTCGTACATCACTTTGAGAATATGGGAATGGCCGCTGATAAAGATGTCGGGATGTTCGTTTTCGATAATAGGGACCATCGATTTGTCGTAATGGTTAGGGTATCCACCGATATGAGTCATCAGAACCTTGAGCCCCTCGCATTCAAATAGCTGGGTTTTGGGTACGAAACAGCGAACATCAGGGCCATCGATGTTTCCATACACCCCGCGCACCGGTTTGAAGGCCTGCAGCGACTGCAGTACCCCGTATCCCATGTCGCCAGCATGCCATATCTCATCGCATTCGCTAAAGAATAGATATACTTGTGGGGGCACATATCCGTGTGTATCTGACAATATTCCTATACGTTTCATCTTTTTTTACTATTTTTGCAAAAAATATTTTGCAAATGCAAAAGTACAAAAAATATGGAATCACAAGACAATAGAGAGGAAAAAAATAAAGGAACCATTATTTATAAAATGGCTTTGTTGTTGTCAGCAGCGCTGTGGGGCTGCTCATTTATCTTCACCCGCAGTCTGCTCGACACCGAACCGCACATGACTCCTTTCATCCTTATGATGGGCCGTTTGGCTTTCGCCACACTCTTCTTCATCCCTACGCTGGCTCTCACCCACCGACTGGAGAAGATACATCGCAAGGACTTCCTTTTCTTCCTAGTGCTTGCCTTCTTCGAGCCGTTCCTCTACAGTATCTTCGAAACCCTCGGTGTCAAGATAGCCGGCAGTGTGCTCGCCTCCATCGTTGTAGCCACCATACCCCTTTTTGTACCTTTCGGTATGGCGTTGGTGTTCAAAGAGCGGCTAAAACCTATAGTCATCATAGGTGTAGCGCTCTCGTTGATAGGTATTGTGCTCATGATGCTCGGGCCCGACATGCAGATCAGTACAGACCCATGGG
This sequence comes from Bacteroidales bacterium, assembly GCA_045639845.1. Lineage (GTDB taxonomy): Bacteria > Bacteroidota > Bacteroidia > Bacteroidales > P3 > Colimorpha. The sequence continues at coordinate 4,561 of JAZUDW010000019.1, read as the reverse complement.
GCATCATTTCCCTTTCTCTTGCAGTGCTCATAGCCATAGCCTATACACTCACACTTTCCAAGGTGCTTCAGCGTTATCAGCCCGTCACCATCACCGCCTATCAGAACTTAATAGGCCTCATCTATTTCATCCCCATCGTCTTCATTAAGGATCGTGCCCATTTCGTGCAGCTCTCCTTCTCTGCATCCATGTTCATGCAGCTAGCCTTCCTCGGCGTATTATGTAGCACCGTGGCCTACGTCTGCTTCAACTATGGCATGAAGAAATCCAACCCCACCGCCGCTTCAGTCTATAACAACCTCATACCCGTATTTTCCGTACTCCTCGCCGTAGCCATAGGCCAAGAAACCCTCTCTCCGTGGACCAAAGTGTTGGGTATGGCCGTCGTGCTTGTGGGCCTTTTCTTAGCACAAAGCAAGAAATAACCCACCGCACCATTAGTTCATCTACAATATTACCCGACCCTTTCCGTTATTAAGTCATGAGTATAAACAGAACAAAATATTTCATTGCCGCACTCCTCGTCCTCTCGCTCACTACCCTGGTGGGTTGCAGCGATTACGAAGGCGATCAGCATGTGCCAGCCTTTATCACCCTCGATGCCATCCGGGTGGCCAATGACCCCGCCAACTCCTGGAGCACCGAATCTGGTTTCTTTTCTTCCGATATCACTGCCGCTCAGGTTGTCCTATGGCAGAAAGGCGATGCGGCTGAGACCGTGGTGGGCGTATTCCAGCTCCCATTCACCGTCCCGGTGCTCAAACAAGGTACCATCGACCGCATCACCATCTTCCCTGTGGTAAACCAAAACGGCATTGCCTCCACCCGTATCTACTATCCCTACTACAAGGAGATCAATCTTAGCAACAAGACCCTCGTACCAGGCGATACCCTGCGTCTTGACACCCTGGCCACCTACTATAAGTCACGTTCGGCCGTCAAGGTGCCTTGGCAGGAATATTTCGAACCCGGACAGAGCTCCATCAAACTCTCCTCGCAGGTCCAGCGCTTGTCATATGCCGACGACACCGTGTGCAACGGCCATGGCTGCGGCGTGATCCGCGTCACCCCCGACCAGAAACGCATAGCCTTCTGGGCTAAAGATAGTTTCCATGTGGCCGACCCCAGCTCGTACGTATATCTTGAGATGGATGCCTGGAGCGACTTTAACTTCTGGGTGGGTTTTAGCAATCCCACCATGCCCGGTGGCTCCGTTGTCGATACCTCGGCAGTCACCTTCAACCCCTCTACTGGCTGGCGCAAGACGTATGTCAACCTTGGCCGACTCTGGTCGTGGTACAACCACTATCCCTATATCAAACTCTATTTCGTGATCTACAACCCCTTTGGAAAAGAAGGCAACGTGTATATCGACAATATGAAAGTGGTAGTGTTGTGATTTATTGTTGAGTAATCAGTGAACAGACTATACTAAATTATTGTTGATTTGTTGAACTGTTGATTTATAATTATTGTTGATTTGTTTATTTGTGAACTGTTTATCTGAGGGAGTCTGCAACCCTCAAATCAACCGTTAGGTCAGCGACCGAAGTGGAGCTAACAAATCATCAAATCAACTACATTGATCACTCTTTACTAAAAAAATAAACAAAATGGCTGAGATGAATTCTCGTTGGCAAGTATATAAGTACGTCGTATGCGATGTACTGTCGGCTATGGTGGCATGGGCGTCGCTGTTCCTTTTCCGAAAAACCACCATCGAAAACAATACCTTCAGCGATGTCAATCAAGTGTTTCAAGATGCCAATTTCTGGTGGGGCATCGTTTTTATCCCCATGGCATGGATAGCCCTCTATGCTCTACAAGGCACCTATCGCGACGTTTATCGCAAGTCGCGTCTTCGCGAGTTGGGGCAGACAGCCTTTGCGTCCCTGCTGGGCGTAGTGGTTATCTTTTTTGCCCTCATGCTCGACGATGCCATCTCTTCTTATGCCAACTACTACCTCTCCTTCCTTTTCTTGCTCGCCATCCATTTCGCACTCACATATCTGTGCCGTGTGGTTATCACCTCGGCCAACGCACACCGTATCCACACCCGTCAGATAGGTTTCCCCACCATACTCGTCGGCAGCCAGGCCAATGCCTACGACACCTATCTCGAACTGGACAGCCAGGAGATCTATTCCGGCAACCTCTTTGTCGGTTTCGTCACACTCAATGGACCCGTAGAAGAGCGCCTCCAGCACCTCATACCCAACTTGGGCCCCGTGAGCCAGATAAGTACCCTCATCGAAACCCATAGGGTGCAGGAAGTCATCATAGCCGTCGAGGCTGCCGAGCGCGACAGCATACGCGAAATTATTCAGCTCCTCGATCGCCACGATGTCATCATCAAGATCACACCCGAGTTGCGCGACATCATATACGGTACTGTCAAGCTCCAGTCCATCTTCCACTCTCCGCTCATCGTCATCAACAATAGGCTTATGGCCGAATGGCAGTATTCTGTCAAGCGAGCCGCCGACATAGTTGTGTCACTCCTCGCTATGATCATCCTCTCGCCCCTCTACCTCGTCACCGCCATCCTGGTCAAACTTAGCTCCCCCGGTCCAGTATTCTACGCCCAGGAGCGTATAGGCTACCACGGCAAGCCGTTCAAGATGCATAAGTTCCGCTCTATGTATGTAGATGCCGAGCAGGCAGGCCCTGCCCTCTCTACCGACCACGATCCTCGCATAACCCCCTTTGGTCGATTCATGCGCAAAGTGCGTCTCGACGAGATACCCCAGTTCTACAATGTACTCCGTGGCACCATGTCGCTCGTAGGCCCCCGTCCCGAACGGCAGTTCTTCATCGATCAGATCGTGAAGCAAGCCCCCGAATACCTTCTCCTCCAAAAGATCAAACCAGGCATCACTTCGTGGGGGCAGGTGAAATACGGCTACGCCTCCACTGTTGATGAGATGGTGGAGCGCCTGCGCTACGACCTGCTCTATCTCGAAAACATGTCGCTTGCCACCGATGTCAAGATACTAATCTATACCGTGCTCATCGTGATACAAGGACGAGGGAAATAAGCACGTTGTCATCTCCTAGATGAGTGATGAAGTAGTGATCTGTGAACAGTGATCAGACGATACCATCCTGCACATACATTTGTTAGATCACCAATCGCTTAAAAAAATAAATAAAAGATTTTTTGCAGTAAAATCAAAAAAAAATTGCCACATTAAAAAAAAGTCGTATCTTTGCACACGGAAAGATGGCAGAGTGGTCGAATGCGGCGGTCTTGAAAACCGTTGACCTTCACGGGTCCGGGGGTTCGAATCCCTCTCTTTCCGCAAGAGTAAAAAAAGAAGTCAGCGATGGTTGACTTCTTTTTTTTGTGTATATCAGCGTTTGTATTTTAAATTATTTGTCTCCAAGTGTTATATGTTGCATATTAAGGGATAAGAACATGTCAAAAATGTTATGACAATTTATGTTTTAAAGTGATATGTTCTTTTAAAAATGTAGTACCATTTTTGTTTTTGGTATTACAAAAATCAAAATTTTGGTATTACATTTTTCCGGTGCATGAGAAAAGTTCCGTGTTTGAGTAGTGAGATTATCCGAAGATCATGCAAATCCTAAACATGAAGAAAGGGATGTAGTTCACTCCATGCAGTTGTGCCTTGAAGCCTTTGATCTTAGAGTTGAAGGATTCTGCCGAGGCGTAGGTGGAGCGGTTGTTGAAGTAGTTCAGTGCCTCATCTTCCTTGGACTTGATGCAGTTTCTGGCGGACTTGATTTCGCGTAATGTGCATGTTGATACTTCACTAGGATGTTAGTCGCCCATCATGCTGCCTGAGCCGCCGGAGGCGGTGTCGGCTGCGAAGGAGGCGGTGTAGGTCCTGCTCTCAGAGGCCGTCACCTGGCGGGGGTTCTGTGTGCTGCCGTCCTGCCACTGGGTGAAGTGGTAGCCGCTGTTGGCGGTGGCGGAGAGGGTCACGGTAGCACCCTCCACGTAGTTGCCGCTGCCCGAGGCGCTACCCATGGCGGGGTTGGCCGACACCACGCTGATGTTGATGGTGGAAGGGGTGGGTGTCGCATTGCCCGAGCCGTTGCCCGAACCATTGCCGCCATTGCTGTCGCCCATTCCGGGCACGGACTCGCTGTTCGGTTTCAGGAACGGATCTACAGAGAGGCCGCCGTAGGAGTCGATAGCCAGCCGGAGCGCTTCGGGTGAGGAGTACTGGGCCACGATGGTGCCGTTGGTGCTTTCGATGAACTGGGTGCTCACCTTGAGCGATCCCTCCGCGTCGCGGCTGTGCACATAGGCGAAGCCGCCCGATACTGCGGTAGAGGCAGCGTCCATGCCCAGGAAGCCGTTGTTGGACTGGAAGCCCTCGGGGCCCGTGATGTCCCACACCTTCTCGTTGCTGAGCTTGTCGAGCGTCAGCTCCGCCTTGGCTATGGCTATGCGGGGGGTGCCGTTGGCGTCGATATCCTGGCGGATAGAGAAGAAAGAGATCTGGTCGCCAAAGGCGAACTCGGCGTTGTTCTGCACCAGCGTTGCGGAGAGCTGGCCCACGGTGGTGTCGGCCGAGATCACCAGGCT
>JAZUDW010000018.1:0-21219 GCA_045639845.1 Bacteroidales bacterium | reverse complement strand
CTATCCTGTCTATAAGCCTGCCCACCCAAGGTGCCAGCACGAAGCAAGCCACCGCCGAGATGGCAAAGAGCATACTGATCACACCGGCATCGGCACCGTAGAAAAGTATCAGCACATAGGGTCCAAAGGTGAAGAACACCTGCTTGCGTGCTCCGTAAAACACCTCAAGCATGTAGTATTTGTTGAATTTCCTACGGAAATAGAAGCGGCTCTTGCTCTTGTCCGTAACACTTTTTCCCGTAAGGCGGAACGCCACCAGCATCGCCAGCGCCATAAAGGCTGCCGCCACCATAAACACCGGCTTATACAACGCCGTTGACGACACGATGGCAAAAGCCACAATCACGGCCGCATAACCCAAGAGGTTTCCCACCTGATACACTGAGTTCTGATAGCCCAAAGCCTGTCCGCCATGCCCCTCTTTCGAATATTCGAGCGAGAGCGTGTTCTTCATACCCAGCTGTATGTGTTCGCCGGTAGAATAGATAAAGATAGCCATGATCACCATAGCCTTGGCGGGCGATATCACCGACTGCAGCAACATACCTGCAGTCATCACGATCATACCTATCTTATACATCCGTTCGGCCGACGACCGGTAGAATACAGCCAGTATCAGCACCAGCAGCAAGCCAGGCAGCTCACGGAAAAACTCGGTAACACCACGGTCCAGCTCATTCATACACACCACCTCGGCCATATAATTGTCGAGCACACCCTTATACAAACCGAAGCCAATGGCCGAACACAGCAACGACACAAAGAGCGCTTTGTATCTCGAACCGTCTTTAAATATCTCTTTTATTTTCATTACTTTCTTTTAGTGAAAAATAAGGCTCAAGAAGCCACTACATACGTTGACTTGACGACACTAGGGCCAGCAACAATCCACAAGGCCGCGCTAGGCCTAACATTTATGGCAATTCCGTCAACATGCAACGACTATAAAATTAATGAGAAATTAATGTTTATCGAGTGATCAATGAGGCTGGCATTGTTTAGTTGATTATCAGAGAGAGAGTCAGCAACCATCAACTCAACACTTCAACAACTCCCATAACTGTTCACAATAAATCAAATCGACAAATCAACAATAATCTCAAATCAACAATAGCCCTCAACAAATCAACAAATCAACAATAATCACAAATCATCAATAGCCCTCAACTCATCCCTTCAATTCTTCCTTCACATAATCCACCGCACGGTTGATATAATCGTTGAAAGGCTTTGTAGTTCTAAACAACTCGGCCACACGCTCCGCCAGATCCGGTGCCACGATAAAATCGTCATCCACATTCATAGCCACACAATAGCTCTTCATGCGCATCCAGTCGGCATAAGGAGCGTCGGCAGCATACTCGCGCGGCACACGTTTCAGCGCCCCCTCCATATCGGGGACAAAACGATTGTCGGCAGCAGCAAGCACCTCGTCTTTAAACTCATCCCACCCCATGCTGATATCTTCGCGCAGTATCTTCACCGACTGCGGATCGTAGCAGTAGTTGCCCGAAGCCAGCATATGGGCATACGGATAGCCACCCGAAGTGCCCGTACCCACATGGAAATAATAGCCGGCATGCATCGACTTCTTGCCCCCGGGAGCCATAAACACCCCCATATGGGTCTTATACGGACGCTTGTCGTTACTGAAACGGGTGTCCCTATATATTCTATAAGTACAGTCGCGAAGCCCCAACACGGCAATCTCTTTGTCGAATCGGCCTACCTTGTCTATCAGATCCAAGCAGAAATCATTCCACCTCTGCTGCACCTCCTGATAACGCTGCTTATTGTCGTTAAACCACTCACGGTTGTTGTTCAATTCCAAGTCTCTTAAAAAACTCAATACCTCGTTCATTCAATATTCTTCTATTAAATATATTTTGTTCTTCGGTCGCTGTTGATTTTTTTATCCATGAACCGCTGGCATCGACATCAAGCCTGCCGTTAACCTGAGCAGTCAACCGTGATCAACCCAACATCAGAACCAACCTATCAAACCATCCATGATCCGATCCATACAGCCTCACGCACCACTCCCCAACCACTCTCAGCCGCACGCTATCATATCACGGGTTTATTCTAACGAAGAAACGGCAATATTATTGCACAAAACATCTAGTATGCGAGCAATAATGATCGCTATAACAGTTGTAGCGCTTTGACCCTTGCTCGAACAAGACAGTCTTTACAACGTCGGAATATAGTTTGATGCATCCAAAGGCGAAGATCTGTACAGGGACGCATCACCACATGTTTGTTTTTTTTGGGGGGAGATGGATGGTGTGGCCAAGTAGCCAGGTCTGCCATGGGCTCGTAGTGGGTTCGATCGAACCACAGAGGATAGACAGAAAGAAAACGGAGCCAGAACAGCGTTCGGCCGGCAGGTGAGGGAAGATGTCCATGTGCGACGTTTTTGCCTTGCACGGACGAAAAGAAGGGATCTGTACACCAAGGGCGACCACGCCACACCAAAACGAAAGGACAGCCTGATGATGGCCTATACGGGCACTCTCCGAAACGAATACTGCTGCCTAGTAGAAGAGAATTAGTATCAAGCAGGGAGGCCATTTCTACACACAGTACACACTGGGGCTGGATGCCGCCGCGTTCCAGTTCCAGTTGTTCCAGTTGAAAAAAAGGGGTATGCAACCCTCTTTATATAATATATAACTAATTAATATATTTAATTAAATAATAATATTAAGAAAGAAGGGTACCCTCGAAAAGCAACTGGAACAACTGGAACTGGAACGCTTTCACATACCGAATACATCACTAAGTGATTAAAATAAAACACATTGAATACTACCCGACAGAAATATCCGAGACAGAAAAACATCGTATTTATTCCATTTTTTCTCACTAAAAGGCATCGAAGAAGCGCCTTTTCTGCCACTTTACCCCCTTGTACACGGCATCCGAGGGCGTTTCTGCCTACCAAACGGCTTTTAGAAAAAGCTGTCACAAGTCCCAGTTGGGCATATATTTTGTAGTGTATCGGCACTTCGTCGTGCCACAATGGGGCTTTGAAAGGCTGTTTCTAGTGGTTTTCTATCGTGATTATAGGCAAAAAACATAGATTACTGGAACAGAAACGGACGTCCTATGGGGCACCAGCCAACACTAAAACTGTTTCAACCACTATCGCCCCAACAGCAAGTGATGATAAAAATAGCCACAGCCCAATCAATTCAACGAAAATCAATTCAACAATCAAGTAACATAAAAAAAAAGAACATGGGACAAATTGAGAGGAGAAATAAGATAGTTCCAATTATGGAGAGGTTTGTCAAAGACGACATGTCTTTTGACAAGTTCCTCATAGGAGTCTCTTACGATTCTTTTAGTCTCATACACTTTGTCACAATCTTCGAAAACACCTTCAGTCCATTAGTTGTGACAGTTCGCGCGGCACGCTCGCACACATTTCCCACAAACAAGAGAGGAGCGCTAGTCCAAGACCTAGATACAGGGGAGAAGAGTCGATGTTCAATAGGGTTGAACTTAGAACAATAAGGAGGATAGCAAGAACGGCGTGTATCACACATCGAACGCACAGGTTGCGAATACTATTATCAAATGAAAAAACTATATATAATTTTAGATAGAATAGGGATAAGCAAGCAAAAGGTGTATGATTTTTTCAGATGAAAACAATAAACACATACTAGTTTAATTGCATTTCTATTTTGTCATTGTGAGCTGGTTTTCCATCTGCTGATTCTCCATTCAAAAACACTACGCGTAGCATCTTGTTTTCGCGTAGTGCTCTTTCTATAAGCACATATGCATCGTGTCTGTCTGGTTTTATGCCACCAATACCAAAAAGTACATCTTTCGCAGCCAACGCAAGTTCGATGTTGCCTGATTTTGATATAGCATCAACAATCTGAGTGTTTGTCATTGTTTCTTTGATAATCGTTTCCATGTGATATATATTTCGTAAAACTCCGCGCAAAAATACGAAAACAACAGCGAATCTAACTTTTTAAATTAATAAATATGCTGACGCTAAACAATTGATTCTTGCATCTTTGTGTGTTTCAACAAGTCATGTTGAAAGTTAATGACGTAAAAAAGCAACGTATAGTATTATTATTAGTACTTTTGCAAGCAAATTTTAATACCAGAGACTATGAAGAAACCATTTTAGAGCTCCTTACCGCGAAATTTCCCGGTATGAGAAAAGACGGACTGAACAATCTTGCGATGTCTCTCTCGCTAGTATGTTCGGACAAGGAATCGGCCGAAAAACTTGTAGGTGACCTCACCGCCGAGAAGGTCGAAGAATCGATAAAGGATTACAGGACGATCGCAGACCAGGAGACTGCAAAGGCAATCGAGACATACAAGAAGTCTCATCCAGAGCCACAGGTACAGACTCAAGAACCACACAAACCATCCGCTCCAGAGGGTATGACCGCAGAGGCAATAACAAAAAGGAAGTCACCAAAGGACAGATCACCTCGTTCCGAAAGGATGTAACGACTACTGGTATTCGCACTTTACCTCCCTTTGGTCGGTGTAGATACTTGCGTTCGGGATCGTCAAAATAAATTTTGCCGTTCCTCTCACTTTTCGTATCTTTGCAAAATAAATATAGCTTTAACTGATGAAGAGATTGCTTGCAATAGTGGTGATTATCAGCATGTGTGGCGGACTTTTGGCACAAGAGTTCCGCTGTTCCGTTTCTGTAAACTACCAAAAGTTGCAAACTACTACTCAGGCTTACGAGACTACAGACCTCAAGGTTTTCGAGACCATGAAGGAGGCCATGGAGACTTTTATCAACAACCGTAAGTGGACCAGCCTCGACTTCGACCAGAACGAGAAACTGGACTGCTCGATATCGCTGGTGCTCAGCGAACGCAGCTCGGCTACGGAGTACAAAGGCCAGCTATCGGTGATGCTGCGCCGCCCGGTGTACAACAGCAACTACACTTCGGGTATGTTCAACTACCTTAGCGGTAACGACTTCAGATTTACCTTCAACGAAAACAACTCGCTGGAGTTCGACCCCAACAACTTCTTCGACAATCTCTCCTCTACCCTTGCCTACTACTGCTACATCATGCTGGGTATCTATTTCGACTCCTACGGCCTGAACGGCGGCGACTCGTTCTTCCAGATGGCTCAGACGATTTGCCAAACGGCAGCCTCATCCACCGACCCCCGTCTGTACAAAGGATGGACGCAAGAGAGCGGATCAAAGTCGCTGTACTGGTTTCAGGAAAACCACACCAACTCGGCCTACGAAGCGCTGCACAGCGCCTACTACAAATATCACCGCATGGGTTTGGATATGATGACCAAAGACCAGAAGGCGGCTCGCGAGAACATCATTGCGGCCCTCAACGACCTGCAGCAGGTGCACAAGGCCAAGACCAACCTGCTCTCGGTGATACAGTTTGTGGATGTGAAAATATCGGAGCTCGTGAGCATTTTCACCCCTGCTCCCCAAGAAGAAAAAGAGCAGGTGTATCGCATCATAAGAGAAATCAGCCCCATCAACGTGTCGAAACTCAAAGACTGGGGTATCAATAAATAGTCAGTAAACTAAAATCAACATATATCATTATGACTCAAATACCTATTTCAAAAGAAACCATAGACAAAATTGCTGGTCAAAACAAGATTGCCAACCCTGGTAAGGCTTCCATCCGCGAGATGCGCAAGATGATACAGGACGTGGAAAAAGAGACCGATGTCCGCTTTGTGAAGATGGAAATGGGCATTCCCGGTCTGCCTGCTGCCCAAGTGGGCGTTCAGGCTCAGATCCAAGCTCTCCAAAACGGTGTGGCTTCTATCTACCCCGAGATCTACGGTACGGCCGACTTCAAACAGGAGGCTGCCCGCTTCATCAAGAACTTCCTCGATGTTGACGTCACTCCCGACTGCTGCGTTCCTACCGTTGGCTCCATGCAGGCTGGCTTCGCTTCGTTCCTTACCCTCACCCGCTACGATGCCAAGAAGACCAAGGTGCTCTTTATCGACCCCGGTTTCCCCGTGCAGAAACAGCAGTGCCGCGTGCTGGGTATCCCCATGAAGAGCTTCGACGTTTATGACTACCGTGGCGACAAACTGCGCGACAAACTGGAAGAGGAACTGAAAGACGGCGACGTGGCTTGCCTCATCTTCTCCAGCCCCAACAACCCCGCTTGGTTCTGCTTCACCGACCATGAGCTTCGTATCATCGGCGAGATGGCCAACAAATACGGTGTGGTGGTGCTCGAAGACGACGCCTACTTCCTGATGGACTTCCGCAAAGACTACTCTGTTCCCGGGCAGGCTCCTTTCCAGCCCACCGTTGCCAAATATACCGACAACTATGTGCTGATGATCTCCGGATCGAAGTCGTTCAGCTATGCAGGCGAACGTATCGCCATGATGGTGGTATCGCCAGCCCTCTTCAACCGCGAATGCCCCGACTTGGGTCGCTACTACAGCCAGACCCAATTGGGTCGTGCCATCATCTTCGGCACCCTGTACTGCCTCTCTTCGGGTACAGCCCACAGCGTTCAGTATGCTATGGCCGCCATGCTGAAAGGTGCCAACGACGGCACTTTCAACTTCGTGAAAGACATCAAAGAGTATGGTGAGAAAGCCAACATCATGAAGAAACTCTTCACCGACAACGGTTTCTATATCGTTTACGACAAGGATATGGGCGAGAATATCGGCGATGGCTTCTACTTCACCTTCTGCTATCCCGGCTTCACCGGCGTGGATCTCCTCAACGAGCTCATCCGCTACGGCATCAGCGCTATTTCTCTCGACATCACCGGTTCTACCCGTGAAGGTATCCGTGCATGCGTTGCCCTCGTACAGCGCGATCAGTTCGGCGACCTCCAGTACCGTCTGGAAAAATTCCATGCTGACCATCCTATCAAATAACGTTGCTTTAGCAGTATCTTGATGCAGATGGTGTCTGCATCTACGCATAGAGGAGAGTCTTTCGTACAGAGACTCTCCTCTTTTTTTTTACTATCATTCAACGATAATACAATATCACTAGCCACTATAGTACTGCGATGCCATTCACTATTGCTCTGCTATACCATTCACTATTGTACAGCGATGCCACTCACTATAGTACTACCCCCAAAATAGGGACATTGCGGGTTATATTTTTTTATGACCTCACCACCTTATTCAAATAATATCGATACCGTTGCTGGGAAAACGCATGGACTGATAATACAAATAGAGACGTGTCTTCAAAGACACGTCTCTATTGCAATGAACCGTTTATTGAAAATGGGGCCTAGTGCTCTTCTTTGTTTTGCTCTTGATATTCCTTGCGTTGGCGATTGATGTAGAGGTACAGCGACACCATCTCGAATATATTGAATATCAAAAACAATATGCTGAACGACAAGGTGAAAATCTTTGCCTTGTCCAGGTGCGTGAAATCGTAGGAAAACAGTACCACGATATGGAGCACCAAGGTGGCTACGATAATACCCAAGAAGGTACGGATAAAGTCGCGTGCATCTTTTTGGGCTTTGCTGATCACGATGCTATGCTGAACCGCTGTCACCACTCCAAAATAGAGCGTCATGACCAAAGAAGCAGGTAGGAACAGATGGCGTGCGAAGATAAACAGCAGAAGCATTATCAGGGCACAATCCACCGTCAACACTGTAAGACCAATCCAATAACGTTTCATGACTTCTTTTATTTATCGAAATGAAGACCTTCTTTGGTGGTGAATTTCTCACAGTAGTGGCACTTGATCTTGAGGTTTTCTTTATCTACCACATCGAATTTGGTGGGAATATCCTCATGATTGGTGATGCACATGGGGTTCATACATTTGATGATGTTCTCGATCTGGTTGGGAATCTCGGCCTCGATCTTCTCTACCACTTCGTACTCTTTGATGTTGACGATGGTTGCCATGGGAGCCACCAGCGCAATCATTGAGATCTCTTGTTTGCTGAAGAAGCGATTCTTAACTTTGATAATACCTTTGCGACCAAACTTCTGGCTGGTGAGGTTGTTGCCAATAAGCACCTCGTCGTCGTATTTTTCCAAACCGAGCAGACGTATCACTTGATAAACAGCGGCAGTGGGTATATGATCGATAACAGTTCCGTTCTGGATAGCGGGAACTACCATTTCTTTCTTGTTTTCCATTATCTTAATGAATTAATGTTTCTAATAATTATTGGTAACCGGTGGCATCAACTAGCGAACACCGAGGATGGCAGCCATCAGAGCCTGACGAACATACACACCATTCTGAGCCTGCTGGAAGTAGTAAGCGTAGGGAGTACTATCCACATCGGTAGTAATCTCGTTTACGCGTGGCAGGGGGTGAAGGATGCGCATATTGGGCTTGCAACCTTCGAGCATGGAAGCGGTGAGGATGCAGCTGTCTTTTACACGCTCGTACTCCAGTGGATCGGGGAAACGCTCACGCTGTACGCGGGTCATGTAGATGATATCGGCTGTCTGGATGATATCTTTGAGATCGGTGTATTGATAGTATTTCAAGCCAGCTTCTTTGATGCTCATCTTCACAGAGCTGGGGAGCTTCAATTCTACGGGCGATACCAGGTGGAAGGTGGCATTGAAGTTGCACATAGCCTGAACAAGGGAGTGAACGGTACGGCCGTATTTGAGGTCGCCCACGCAAGCAATCTGAAGATTGTCGAGCTTGCCCTGGGTTTTGCGGATGCTATAGAGGTCGAGCATGCACTGGGTGGGGTGCTGATTGGCACCATCACCAGCATTGATCACGGGCACCGAAGCCACCTCGGAAGCGTAGCGAGAGCTACCTTCTTTGGGGTTGCGCATAACGATGAGGTCGCTATAAGAGCTTACCATGGTGATGGTATCGTGGAGAGACTCACCTTTGGCAGCACTGGTGGCAGCGGGATTGGAGAAGCCAATAACACGAGCACCCAGTTGGTTGGCAGCACTCTCGAAAGAGAGACGAGTGCGGGTAGAAGGTTCGAAGAAAAGGGTAGCCACAACCTGATCGTTCAAGATAGGCTGTTTGGGGTTCTTCTCAAATTCTTCAGCAATGTCAAGTACCTGGATGTATTCATCCTTGGTAAAGTCGGTGATGGAAATGAGGTTTCTTCCTTTTAAATTGCTCATAGCGTTATATATTTTAATTATTGTTATTCTATAATAATTGTTCTCAATTTTTTTCTGTGCTTGCTGGCTCGTGTAACATAAAAAAAGCGACTAACAAAAGTCGCTTAAACCAAAAACAAATAACCTACTGTTGCCGCTTTGAGGCATACAACAAGTGTGACTATTTATATTACAATTACTTTTCAAGGCACAGTTTACTTTTAGATACTTCTGCAAAAATACATCTTTTTTTGATACTGCAAGAAAAAAAATTATTTCTTCCCTATGCGGGCCAGTCCGTCGAGAGCCGGCTGATAGTTGGGGTCGATGTCCAATGCAGAATGGAAACAGATAGCCGCATTCGTTTTGTCGCCTTTTTGCTCGAAGGCTACGCCACGGTTGTAGTGGGCTTCAATATAGAGGCTGTTGCACTCCACGGCTTTGCCGAAAAACTCTACTGCATTGTCAAAATCTTGATACAGCAACAGTTCCATGTAACCGCGGTTGAACCAGGCTTCTGCATAATGGGGATCTATCTCGAGGATCTTGGTGAAGTATTCAGAGGCTTTGTCTGCTTCCTCCAACTCTTGATAGAGCATACCCATGGCATACAATGCGTTGATATTGTTGGGTTCAAGTTCGAGGGTTGTGGTGAGATACTCTACGCCGAGCACATTGTGGTGCTGCGCATAGAGCACGCCCAGTTCCTCATAGGCAGGTGCAAACTCCGGATAGAGGTCTATCACTTTGTGGAAATAATGAACAGCATTGGCTGTATCGCCCTGTTCTTTGTACATGAAACCTTTCATCATGAAAGCAGTACGGTTGTTGGGGTCGATGGCTGTAACCTTGCTCAAGGTTTCCATGGCACGGTCGTAGTCCTTACTGTAGAACAAGATCTCGCCCATCTTGGAAAGCGCATCAAGGTTGTTATCGTCGAGTTCCAGGGCTTTATTTAAGGTGTTGTAGCTACTTTCCACCTTGCCGTTTCGGAAATAGGCATCGCCCAAAGCGGTATAGTACTCCACCTCATCGTCGTCCAACTCAACGGCTTTGAGAAAATCACGAATAGCATCGTTCACCTGCTCCAGAGCGATCAGCACTTTGCCTCGCTCATAGTAGAGTGCTGCATCCTTTGGATGCTGACGAATCTTAGCATCGAGCAATTCGAGTTTCTCATCGTTGTTCAACTCGTCGAAGTTTCTCTTATCACGGCAACTGCCGAACATCATACCAGCTAAAAGAGCAATGATAAATATATGAAGTATTCTTTTTGTCATAACTTTTCTGTAACGATACTTTACTATATTTATTGTTCTGCCGGAAACAAAACCAAGTTATTTTTTCATCATCACTTAGCCCAACAGCTTTGCAAGATTCTGTATCGGAGGATTGTAAAAATAACAGGGAAAAGTAATTATTTAATCAACGTATGCGAATGTAATGATATTCAACACCGAAAAAAGTAACAAAGCAGCACATAATATAGCCATGGAGAGCTTTTTGAAAGAAAAAAAAAACGTCTGCCATGGAACTTTTTACCCCTTTCTGCGTAAAATAGGATGCTTACTTATTTCAGATGTATTTTGGTGGGGCACTCAAAACAACGGGGAGCCTCACTTTTTTTTTCAAGATTTCTTCTTTGTCTTTTTGCCCGTTTTTCTCAGTTTGGGAAGGAAAGCCGATATTTTCTGCACAGCGATGGGGATGACGATGGCAAACACAGTGCTCATCAGCATAAAGAGCCAGAAGGGGCACTTGATACCCGACACTTCGACAGCATAGACACAGGCCCAGATAACGAACATCTGCAGCAGATAGATCCAAAAACAGTTTACACTGATAATGCTCAGCATTTTATTGACCCAACCGATAGGTCTGACCAAGCGTGCAAAGAAATAGAAGAAGGGTATTGCCAGACAAGGCTCTATCACATGATACTGCCAAGGGGCCACAAGGAGCCATTCGTAGTCCATACCGCCACCTATGCGTGCCACCAGCACCATCACGGACCATACAATAAAAGGTACCGAGAGGCAGCCCCACACCCACGTCTTGATAGCTTGAAAATCGTCCACGCCTTCGCCACACAATATTCCCAGCATATAGAAGAAGGTGTATTTGCAGAACAGGAAGGAACCCAGCAGGTGGCCGGCCGGAAGCAGCTGCAAAGCCAATGCAGCCACGCAGAGCGCCATCTTCAACCATTTGGGCATGGCTATCACCAAGGGCGATATGATATAAAAACCAAACAGCACATAGATATACCAAAGGAAGCTGGCATCGCTATACATAGGATAGAGAACCAAGGTCTTCAACACGGATGCAACAGCAGTCCACATAACATTCACATCCAAACCCATAGCATAGGCTTTTGAGAGTGATACTGTAAGACCTATGATAAGGAAAGGAATGAAGAATTTCACGAACTTCCTACCCACATACTGCAGATACTGCTTCACACTCGACACACCTTTGTAACTATACCGAATGAGGAATGCACTCAAAAACATAAACACTTCCATGTGGAACATATAAATCCATTCGTGCACACCCTGGCTGTACCAACGCGGACTGAAGTCAAACGACTGATGTCCCAACACTACGAAAATCATAGCCAGGCCCACCATCATATCAATAGAAACCAATCGTGCTCGCTCTGGCTGAAGCGTTATGTTTTGCTTTTTCTCTTTCATAAATATGTCACTTCCTCTTTCTTGGTTATTCACGTACAAGGCCAACGGCTGTACTGCCAAACTATTTTTCGTATCGGCAGCCGACCAACCTCGTTATTGTTTAATAACAACGACGATGTAGCAAATATTGTATGCTACATAAAAAAACTTTTCAACCAAGCCCCGCCTTACAACGCGCCACCCTCTGTTGATATATCTGTTAGTAGAAAAATGCACATACCCTAAGCAACACAATGTTTTTTTCGTATTTTTGCAATGTCGATTCTATAACCAAACATTACAGAACGGCATGATTATCAATAAATACACCAGAAGCCTATTGACTATATTATTATAATAAAGAATTATAAAGAATAAAAAACATGGATATTTCAATAGTTGTACCCCTCTTCAACGAAGACGAATCGTTGCCTCATCTTGCAGAATGGATAGACCGCGTGATGGAACAAAACCACTTTTCCTATGAAGTAGTGATGGTTGACGACGGTAGCAAAGACCATTCTTGGGAGGTTATAGAACAACTCCATGCCAAGAACCCTGCCTACAAAGGCATCAAGTACCGTCGCAACTACGGCAAGAGTGCTGCCCTCAACGTTGGTTTCGGTCAGGTGCAGGGCGACGTGGTGATCACCATGGATGCCGACCTCCAAGACAGCCCCGACGAGATACCCGAGCTCTACAGCATGATCAAAAACGATGGCTACGACCTTGTGTCGGGTTGGAAGAAAGTACGCTACGACTCCAAATTGGCAAAAAATATTCCCTCCAAATTCTTCAATTGGACCACTCGCAAAATGAGCGGCATCAAGCTTCACGATTTCAACTGCGGACTCAAGGCCTACCGTCGCGATGTGGTGAAGAGCATCGAGGTGTATGGCGAGATGCACCGCTACATCCCCGTGATTGCCAAATGGGCTGGATTTGCCAAGATAGGCGAAAAGGTAGTGCAACACCGCAAACGTCAATATGGTGTCACCAAATTTGGTTTGAACCGTTTTGTAAACGGTTACCTTGACCTGATGTCTATCATGTTTATTTCCAAGTTTGGCAAGCAGCCTATGCACATCTTCGGCCTTATAGGTTCGCTGAGTTTCATTTTAGGTTTCGTTGCCTTTATTATTCTTGCCGTCCAAAAGATCATGGGCACCATATCGCTCACCAACAGCGTTTGGTTCTTCCTCGCTCTCTTCTTTATGGTGATTGGCACCATACTCTTCCTGGCTGGTTTTATCGGAGAACTGGTTTGCCGCAACTCATCTACCCGCAACCAATACCTTATTGAAAAAGAACTGGTAGGATAACAACCATATAGCGGGCTCATGAGGCATAGGCCATCGATCATGAGCCCGCTTTGTTTGTAGTCGTGTCAAGTTTAGAAACACAGGAATATAATAGAAGAAGCATGAAACACCGATCTATAGCCAAACTGCACACAACTTCCACAAGCGCCCTATTCTTGGATCGCGACGGCACGCTCAACGTGCGCCTTATCGACGACTATGTGAAGCGTCCCGACGAGTTTGAACTGATCCCGGGGACCCTCGAGGCTCTGGCCATGCTGCAACCCTTCTTCTGTAGAATATTCATCGTCACAAACCAGCAAGGTATAGGCAAGGGGCTGATGACAGAACAAGACCTCGTCAACATCCACAACCCATTCCTTCTACAGGCAAAAGATGCCGGTGTCAATATCGATAAAATATATTTCTGCCCCAATCTTAAATCAGACCATTCTTTCTATAGAAAACCCAGTATAGGCATGGCTCTGCAAGCACGCAGGGATTATCCAGAGATATCTTTGAAAGACAGCTTTATGATTGGCGACAGTCGCAGCGATATGCTTTTCGGACGCAGGGCTCAGATGACCACCATCCTGGTTGGCGACGAAACCCAGATAGCTCATGGCGATGCCCACCTGGTAGATCGCTACCACCCCACCCTACTCCAGTTTGCACAATCGTTTGTTCAAGAGATTAATCCGACCAGCCTATGATGTACCGTCGCGACCGGCCCACGGTACGCAAAGTTCAGCCTGCTCCACGCATGCTTCGTCGTACTTCACCAGCTGTGATCACGTTGGTGGTGCTGCTGTTGCTTACCGCCGGTGCCATATTCGGATTTTGCCATCGCGACACTTTTCATGGCGACGTTGTTGCCATATTCGACCCTAACGAGGTCTCTACTTCCCCACATCACCACAACAATGATATTGTGGAACGCACACGCTTGCTGCGAACCAACATAGCGCCTATTGACCTCAACACGATATCGTACGCACAACTCTTCAACGACACTAATGCCACTCAGCGTGAAGCCGCCATTCGCAACGGACTCAAGAACCCCGATCTGGTTACCGACCCTGCTCATTGCAGCGAGCTGATGCTGATAGGAAGCAACAGCCTATATGTGGTAGATACCATGTGGTTTGCCAAACCCTATTTGGTTCCCGAAGCCGTATTGCTTATGACAATGATAGGCGAACGTTTCCAAGAGGTAATGGCCGAACATTATCCCGACTATCAGCATGTGCGCCCTATAGTGACCAGTGCGCTCCGCACCACTTCCAGCGTACGCCAGCTTCGCCGTTTCAACCGTAATGCAAGCGACTCTTCTTGCCACATATACGGCACTACCGTCGATATATCATATACTCGCTTCCTTACCGATTCGGGTGATTATGCACAAGAGTATTTCCTCAAACCCATGCTGGCACTTACGCTCTATGAGCTCCGTGAGGAAGGTCTCATCTATGTGAAACACGAACGTCACCAAGCTTGTTTCCATCTCACGCTTCGCACTACCTCCTACCAAGGCGGCAAGCCCTCTGTGAAACGGACCTACAAGGAGCCTCGCCCCTGGGAGAGTGCCGACCTTAACGGACTTGCAGCTCGTGCCAAAGAAGAGCCGCAAGCCATCACCACTACCGTGATACCATCAAATCCTCGTCACCGAAACAGCAGACGTTCGTCCGACAACAGAAAAACCACCACACAACATTCGGTTCAAACACCAGTGGCTAAAAAGGCTACGCAAAAGAACAACCATAAGACCAGCAACAATCAATGGCAGATTGAGCCAGCCACCACTACCACCCACCGTCGCCACAACGACGACCCAAGAGCTGAGACAGTATATGGTGGCCTTATTGACGACGACTCCTACATTGCTCGATAACGGTTTTTCCCAAAAAGATCAACTATCGAATCTCTAATAATCAAGAAAGAGAACTATGGCATACGGTGGTCACTCATCCACCGTTCAAAGCATCGCTATGCTTTATTTGTTTTGCGGAATATCAGCAATTCATTGCAGGCAAAATTCACCAGTCCAGAAACACAGAGACCTAATATCTCGCAGAGCACCACATGGCAATGGAATATCTTTGCAAAAAGGATCAATGCACCAGTCTTGCATAGGAAAGCACCTAGGTTGGATAGATGGAATGGTCCTAAATGGCGCAAAAACGAACGCACTCCAGGTTGAGAGATCCTATCGTTCCACACAAAGAAATAGTAGATAACAAAATCGACAAGTATTCCGCATTCATACGAGACCACGGGCGCCACTCCGTAAACCCAAAAATGGCTATGGAACAAGACTTCCGAACAGAGTAGCAAAACAAGACAGTCCACCAGCGAACCCACAAGGCTGGCAAAGAAGAACTTGGAATAACGAATTAACATTTTGAACATAGGCTGTCAAAATACTTATTTAACAATACTTATTTGGCCACACATATTGGGATACTCTTTCTATTTAAATCATTCAGCGAACGTGTGTATATCATTCTTTCGCACGGCTACGGTTTACGATGGCCACACCTGAAAACACCATTGCTATTGCCAACACTTTGATTACCGACAATCGGTCCATACCGATACTGATGCTGATAATGGTGGCTATGATGGGTTGCAGATAGCTATACATACTCACAAGGGTGGGTCGTATATGTTTCTGTCCGACAGGGATAAGGAAATAGGCAACGAAAGTCGCAAAGACGATGAGATAACCTATCTCCCACATCACCGTTGAGGGAATGGCCGCATAGTCGATAGTCGATACGATAGCGTGTAGCGAGAAGGGCAATGAGATGATAAGCGAAAATAGAAACATCCATTTCATGAAGGTCACTACGCTATAGCGGGCTATCAAGGGGCGGAACACACCCAGATAGGCTGCAAAACAAAAGGTATTGAGCACCAGAAGCAACACACCGGCCGGAGTAGTGTGATCAGCACCCGTATTGACGCTGATACTATTGAGGATAAGGATAATAACACCACCTAAACCCAGCAACACGCCTAGGGCTTTCTTCCACGTGATAGGCTCTTTGAGGAAGATAGCAGCCACAAACATAGTCATGATGGGCGTCATGGAACTGAGGATAGAACAGTCGATAGCTGTAGTCATGGTGATAGCCGAAAGGAAGGTCATCTGAGGCAAGAAGAGTCCCAGAAGCGACGCTCCTACGATAAGCAGCATATCTTTGCGATCCACCTTCTCTTGCGGAGTGAAAAGCGAAAGGAGCCAAAAGAGCAGCCCTGCACCAAGCGAACGGAAGGTGAAGAGTGCGATAGGAGGTATGCCACCTTCGTTGGCAATATCTTTGCACAACACTATATTAAGGCCAAAGATAGCATAGGCTCCAAAACTGGCAAGATGGCCCAACCAAGGTCTGCGTTTTGTATTATCCATACCCCTCTTTTTCAGTTGCCAGCCACTACTTTACCATAGCCTTCGGCGGTAAGGATATCAACGATCTTCTGCCGAAAATCTCCTTGGATAAGTATTTCGCCATCTTTGGCGCTACCACCTACACCGCACTTATTCTTAAGCAACTTGGCTAGTGCTTGAAGATCATCGTCGGTACCAACAAAACCTGCAACGAGGGTAACCTGTTTGCCTCCTCGTTGGCGACGGTCTATACGTACCACTAGTTTCTGTTTCTCTTTGGGGAGCGTCTCCACCAACAAATCATCGAAAGCCGACTGATACTTGAAATCTGGGTTAGTGCTATAGACTACACCCTCGCGATCTTTCTTGCTCATTTCGTTTAATTGGTTACCTTTTTATATTGTTTAATTATTGCATTCTATTGCTACATACTTTGCGAAGAGGGGCTGCGGTACAGAGGAGCATACATACACTCTCACTATGAGATATCGACCCCCGTTTCCTCAACACCCATATCATCCATCTTGGCAAGAGGGTTGATCTTAGCTATCTCCTTCAGATCCGACTCTATCTTCTTGATGGCTGCTTTGGCCAACTGGCTGGGTCGGGGAAGCGGTTCTGCCGGTTTGTGGCATATCACTCTGAGACTCTTGGGCTTGTTGACGAAGCGAAGTTCCGTACCTACGCACTCACCTTCTCCATCGATATTGACCCATCGGTAGTCATTATTGTGAACAATCACCTCGTGACATTTATATATCTCCACGTGTTGCGATATCTCAAAATGGTTCAGATACACCAAGGGGGCCGTGAGAGGAATATGGGCCAAGGGTACTTTATCGACAATACAAACATCGATAAGACCATCGTCGAGTCGGGCCAAAGGTGCAATGGTTGTATTGTAGCCAAACTGGTTTGAGTTGGCAAACGAGATAAACCATGCAGACCGTTCGATCTCGCGTCCATCGATAGTCATACGGAAGACCGACTCCTTATAGGTAGGATAGTCGGCCATGATAATATTGGCATAAGCCTGGAAGCCGCGCACCTTGGCCAACTTCATCTTGCGAGCCACCAAAGCATCGAAACCGATGCCGGCTATGCTGGCATAGATATAATCATTTAGCTGCACGGTATCGATACACTCCACATGGAAGTCGTTGATGAGCTTGATGGCTGCTGCTGGAGTGAGAGGGAGCTTTAGGTTTCGTGCCAATCCATTACCGCTACCGCAAGGGATTATACCCATCACAGCATCAGTACCTTTTATGCCATTGACCACATCGTTCACACTACCGTCGCCACCCACGGCCACAATAGCATCATATACACCCCGCAAGGCTGCATCGCGGGCTATATCGGTACCATGATGCACCCGCTCGGTATATGCTACATCGAAATCGAAAAGATCTGGATTGAGATTGTTTTTCAACAACGTCTCTATACGACGCTGCCGCCCCACACCAGAGATAGGATTGACTATAAAGAGCAATTTCTTTTTCATCAAAAATGTGTTGTTTGTTGATATGTCAATAATGTTATTTCTTTACCACCATGCGATTCTGTTCCATACGCTCATTGTATTGTTGCACCACGGCTTGAAGGAACGCCACATCGTCGGGCTCACCTTCGATGAAGATTTTGTTTTTCTTCTGGCCACCAGGTTTGTACATCATAGCAGCCACATTGTTGCCTCGGTTCAGGATATAATATCCCGATCCATACACCACTTGCCAGCCTTTGTGACTTTGGAAGAGGCTGGAGCCAAAAGCCACCGTATTCTCGCGAAGACCCAAGAAATCAATAAGTGTAGGCATTAAATCGGTCTGCTGCATGATAGTGCTACTTACGGTTCCTCGTGCCTGTTCGCCAGGCAGATACACCATCATCGGGATACGATAGGCACCACCAAGGCCGGCATAGTTTTTATCCAACACACAGCCAGGATGGTCGCCCAATATCACAAAGACAGTACGGTTGAACCAAGGCTGACGGCTTGCTTCGGCAAAGAAGCTGCGCAGCGCATTGTCGGTATAGTTGACTACCTGCAAGAGCGGTTTCTTTCCTTTTTTCAGCTTGCCCTTGTATTCGTCGGGCACCGTATAGGGATGATGCGACGAGATGGTAAACTCACCTGCAAAGAAAGGCTCGGGCAGCGTGTTGAGTTCTTCCACCATATATTGCAGCCAAGGTTCGTCGAAGATGCCCCAGGCTCCATCGTATCCTTGTTCACTGCCATAGCGTTGCTGATATTCATTCTGCCCATAGTAGAGGTCGAATCCCATTTTTCGACACATACGGTCGAATCCCATCACACCATTGTACGAATTGTGGAAGAAAACAGATGTGTAGCCATACTTCTTCAACACTTTGGGCAGCGAGGTATAGGCATTGCCACGATAGGGACTCATACTGATGGGGGCCTCCATCAACGTAGGCGTGCTGCTCATGATGGCGGGTATCGACTCGATAGACTTCTTGCCGTTGGATCGTCCGTTATATAGATGGGCATAACGGGCCAGACTATCGAGGAAGGGTGTATAACTTTCTTCTTTACCTTTGTTGTAGCACCCCATATACTCTTGTGAGAAACTTTCAAGGATGAGCACTACCACATTGGTGTAGCGCACGCTGCCATCGTCGCTGGTGAGACAGCCGCCACCCACACCCCAGCGGGGATCGGAATGGGAATTCATTCTATTTTTGGAAGGCACACTCACAGGATAGAACATCTCTGCCTGACGGAATGGAGCATCGAACTCTACGACGTCCAAACGAGGATGACGAGCAGTATAGACGATATTGTAGGCCGAGTTGGTCACCAACGGAGTGTTGGCAATGTGGCAACAACGGGCAGCTTCGCTACGTTCGAGCACAAAGCTAGGATTCCATCCGCCCATGGCAAGGATCGCCATCAATGCCATTCCCACAAAGAAGGTACCCCATCCTTCGAATTTACCAGCCGTTTTGTCGAGTCGGTTGCGGCTCGAGAAAAACAAATGAACCAGCAACAATATCAACGCAAGCAAAACTACATACCAATAGTCGAGCAAAAACTTAGGACCCAACGTACCCATCTTGCCCCCAACGGTGAGGTAGGAGAAGATATCGGCACTCATTCGGCGGTAGGTAAAGGGATAGTAGGCCACATCGCAGAGCCCGGGCACCAACATGGCTATCAGCAGAAACCAGTAGATAGCAGAAGCAACACCTCTATACACTACATGGGTGCGAGCCTTGAAAGGCAACAACATCATGACCCAAAACGGAGAAAGTACAATGGCCACAGTGGCAAAACCAAAGCGGACGTTGCCCCAAGCTATCCCCAACCATTCGTGCATTCCCTGCACATCGAAGAGGATCCTATTGAACAAGGCAAAAGCCATCTGGACTATCATAAGCGATACAAAAGCCCACAAAAACTTGAGCAACAAATATAGGTGAAGGTTGTGACCGTTATCTTTTCTTCTTTTCATTTCTTAGTTTTTCAAAAAAAACGTTTAGATTATATATTATTTTTTTTGGATTGGTAGTTGGTCAAGCTGTAGAGAGGCCCTTGGAATACAACCGGGGATTTGAGGACGAAACACCTCGCAAAAAAAAGAGCCATACTTTCAATAACTGAAGCCTTGTGATCAGCCAGTCCAACGTTTTTCCGAACAGCACTACCGAGGATGATAACCCGACTGATCCAATATCTGCTTGGCATTGGTCTGGTGCATAATGTCGGCCAACGAGGTCTTGGTGTTGCGCATATAGGCTTTCACTATCTGCCAGCCTATATACTGAGCCGTACGGGGAGCCGAATCCTTGAAGGCATTGGTCTTAGGAGCTTCGTCTATGAAATTTTGGAAATGACTCATATCCTTATCAAACAGCATCTGGTTTTGGATAAAATAGGACCACACGTTGGCCTCATTGTCGCGCATCCACTTCAGCTGACCATCGGTGTAACGGATCTTGAGCGTATCGGCCGTGCGAGGCATCACCTCGTCCAGGAAACAGAGCATCTTGCCTTCCGCAATCATAAAGTCGAGCATCGTAAGCTCGCTCTCAGGCAATTCTACCAGCTGACGACCGATGGCAGCCATACAGTCTGTAGCCAGATAGGCACTATCGCAGAGGTTCACCAAATACATAGGAAGGCCGAAATAGCCGTATTTCTCAAAACTGCCCACTACATACTGATCAAGCGCTATAAGGAGCGTAGAGCCATCGGCTGCCACTCGGTGCTCATAGTCGAGATAGGCACTTACAAAAGTAATATATTTGTTATAGTTGAGATCCAATCCTGCGTCTTTGCCGCGCTTGATAGCTTTCGTAAGCTCTTCTTCCAACCAATAGAGATTGCCATAATGCTTCTGTACACTATCGTAGAGCTCACGGACAGGGGCATCTTGCACAAAACTCACCATCTGGCCCACCAGCTGAGGATTGCCAGGATTCACATTAAGCAGATTGCAGGCATATTCGGTATAATGTTGCTGAAGCACCTGCTGCAGCTGAGCAGGAGGTGTATCGAATATGAGTTTCTCAAAACGCAACAGCTCAATATTTCCCTCCTTGTGGACTGTAGGAGTGTGGGAGGTACGCCGACACGACACAAAACATAATGCCGTTACACACAAAATTATATATATAATATTAATCTTTTTCATCATTATTCATTTCTGTTTGAACCAAATTGCAAAAATACTAAAAAAAGAGAATGTGCAAGAAAAAAAAGAGCCCTTCTCTTTTCGAATCACGCATTTTT
>JAZUDW010000017.1:0-3769 GCA_045639845.1 Bacteroidales bacterium | reverse complement strand
TTTAAAATATTTTGGCTCGCATTTCTCTGCCTTTCTGCTCTCGGCAGCATTCATGCTCAGACAAAGAAACATGTTTATCACAATGTCGGCGACACGCTTGTGGGTCGCGACACCATATACCACTACGACTGGGACTGGGACGCTTGGGCCAACGAAGGTAACCACTATAGTATGAGAAGAATGACAGCATCATTTTCACATGCACATCCTGAGGACTATGACGGAGGGATACTTATCGGTATTGGCAGTGGGACAATATTACGCAAATGCTACACGCATAAGCCTCTCAAAATCATTGGCATTGCAGGCCTTCCCATTGCTACTAGCATATATAATCCTAATTCTTATGCCGATATTTATTTAATTGACTCGACCAACCTACAAGAATATTTCTTACTATACGATGCACAGCCCGACTCTTTACCTTTATTAGCTCAGATACCCTGGAATATTAGAGACCCCTACAGATACTACTCTACGAATTTCGAATATAAATATTACGCCACTGACTGCTGTCCCGATTATTTATCTACAATACATAGAAACTATCGAATATATGAATATTATTTTGAAGGGAAACCCTTTACCGTCACAGACTCGTTCTATGTAGGTGGTACCTCTTTTAGTGATACTACCGCTTGGGATGAGGTGGATCATATTATGGATACGCTCGTCTTATACAGTTCCTATGTCTCTATCGGTGCCAGCTATTGGGACTGGCACTACGGCACCTGCCCCGACGTCTGTGCCGAATCGCCCTACGCCCACTACAGGCTTATGCCCACCAACCAGTCGCACTGGATCCATTACGACCACCCATACCACTTGTGTATCTGGCCCATCATTGGTCTGGACGACACTTCCTTTGCCTATCAGGACACCAACATCGTACCACAGTTCTTCTGCCCTCCTGTAGAAGATGTGAGGATGATCGAGTTCTCGCAACACCAGGCCGTACTCACCTGGAACAGCCGTTCCGAGCACTCCCGATACCAGCTGTGCTGGGGCCCCGAAGGCTCCTCGCCCGAACAGTGCCAGTCCGACAGCACCGACGGTTTCACCCTCTTCGGCGGCATCAACCATATCGACAGCTGTACCCACTACGTGGCCTACGTCCGCGCCATCTGCGACCACGACGGTCACCACTACTACAGCCAATGGAGCGACCCCGTGGAAATCTTCGTGTGCGACACTGCCCACAACGGCAACGGTATCTCCCATCCCGGCATCCTCGAACAATTCACCCACATCGTTCCCAACCCCGCCGTCAACTCCGTACAGGTGATATCCAGCTTCCCGATCTCCGCCATCGAGGTGTTCGACCTCGGCGGTAAAAAAATGCTGCAGACGGACTCCGATGGCCTAACCGCCTCCTTCGACGTCAGCCTCTGGCCAAAAGGCATCTATGTTGTAGCCATCCATTGCGAAGCAGGTATCGCCACCAAGAAACTCGTGGTTCAATAATCCGGCATATCGAGCGAAGGCGCCACGGTGGCCTACTATCCCTCCGCCCACTGGGGCTGTTTCATGGAGTATCATCTGAGACCTGTTTACTTCACGCCTTCCGGCACCGATTTATTGTCGGTAGGACCCATGCTGCTCAAGCTTGGTGTAAGCTACCGCTTCTAGGATCGCACTGATAAGAACACAAATCACCATGGAACACCCCATCACAACCAATGGCACAAGCCCAAGTGCTGTAGCAATCCATGGGATACCACATGGTGGTTTGTGTTCTTCTACAAAACGGCAATAAATAGAAGTGGATTGGAATTGATTTGCATCAATTGCAGTCTAGTTATACTTTATTGAATTATATTGTTTTTTGGGGCTGGTACTCATATGAAGTATCAGCCTTTTTTCTTTATCGTAATTGTATTGCCAACACAGCCAACGGGGTGACTGCAGGGAGTATGATACGCTCTACCTTGCAAGAAACATCGTGATATCATGGCATGAAATGGTGGTATCAAGCCATGAGACGATGGTTTCATGCCATGATACCATCGTTTCATGGTGCCATCTGTCTGTAGCAGCTATGCTGTGCAGGCTATAGCAGCGTGCTGCGCAGGGTATCACAGCATGCTGCTCTGGCTACAAAGGTATGGTAGTGCGGGTGTGTTCATCCACATGGCGAACGGACACTGGGGCACTCAGCCGAACCGACAACAAACATGTGATCCATATTACATTCACGTTCGGCTAAGCTACACATCAGCCATTGTTCTTTTCAACATTTATCGCCATTGATCTACCATTGATTTTTCATTAATATTCACTCTTTTGTGCCTTCGGCGAAACGCGAATTGTCGTGAATGTTACGCGAATTTTCATGAATTGGGCGATGCCAGTGGCATCGATAATTAATGATCAATTAATGTTAAGATAAGCGACATATCAGTTCTTGTTTTTTTCACATTAATGGCCATTAATCTACCATTAATTTTTCATTAATATCCACTCTTTTGTGCCTTCGGCGAAACGCAAATAGTACAAAGTACTTCACGGACATTCATGCTAAGCGAAGCTATTTCTTTGCCTTCGGCGAAACGCAAATTGTCGTGAATGTTACGCGAATTTTCATGAATTGGGCGATGCCAGTGGCATCGATAATTAATGATCAATTAATGGCAATTAATGTTAAGATAAGCGACATATCAGTTCTTGTTTTTTTACATTAATCGCCATTGATCTACCATTAATTTTTCATTAATATTCACTCTTTTGTGCCTTCGGCGAAACGCAAATTGTCGTGAATGTTACGCGAATTTTCATAAATTGAACCCGTGAAAGACAGTGTTTCGTTTGTTGCACAACTGGATGGTGCCTTCACACCTGTGCCATTTTAGGTGGGTTCTATAAATTCATTTCTTGCGATTTTGATTGGATTGTCGAGCAGATTGCTGTGCTAAGCGAGGGCGCATAGCGGGCTATGCAACCGAGTGACAAATAGCAAGATGCCGACAAGACTTCGAAATCGCTGAAAAGATTGATATTACCTATCATTATTGTTTAGTTGTTTAATCGCTGAATTTGTAGAACCCACCTTTAGGTGTGATGACAATAAATAATAGTATTTATCGTTAATGAAAACAAACAATATTCACGGCATGAAGATACTACAGCTTTGCAACAAACCGCCCTATCCGGCTTCGGACGGAGGTATGCTGGCCATGCACCGCATCACTGAGGGGCTCTTGATGAGGGGGCACGAAGTGAAGGTTCTGGCAGTGGAGACCGACAAACATCGGGCTCAGACCGACGCCATGGGGATGGAATACAGAGAACGTACACGGTTTGAATCGGTGTATGTGGATCTGTCGGTGAAACCTGTTGATGCCGGCGTAGCGTTGCTTTGCGGCGACTCGTACAACGTGAAGCGCTACGAGAGCCGTGACTTTGAGCGTAGGCTCACCGAGATTCTGGATAGCGAAGAGTTTGACATCGTACAGATGGAAAGCCTGTTTCTCACCCCCTACGTGCCTGCCGTGCGCCACCACAGCAAAGCCAAGATAGTGCTGAGAGCACACAATGTGGAGCACTTGATATGGCGACAAAACGCCATGCAGGAACGCAGCTGGAGCAAACGTTGGTATATGAAGAAGCTGGCTCTGGCTTTGCGAATGTATGAGTTGGAACACCTGAACGACTACGATGCCGTGGCCTGCATAAGCCCTATCGACATGCAGTTTTTCAAAGACAACGGATGCCGCCGACCAATGGTGGCCATACCTTTCTCTGTTGATGTGGCTACAAGTCGGATCGTAGC
>JAZUDW010000016.1:0-18753 GCA_045639845.1 Bacteroidales bacterium | reverse complement strand
TTTGTGCGTTTCTGCCATGGCTGTAATAGTAGCTCAGAGCTTCCAATTTGAATTCCGGACCCCGGAATAGATGTTTTGTTTTTCTCATTTTCCCTATTTTTTTGTGGAAAAATGTGTCAAGTTATTTCCGTTAAAGACATATCTTTTTAGCCTTCGGCAAACGTGAATTTCTCGTTAATTGTTCCTCGAATTATCGAGAATGATTTGTCTCGGTGTTTGTTGTCTCATTGTCAGGGTATGGTCAGTTACTCGGCTTTCGGGTCTCTAAAAATATTAATGGAAAATTAGCGGTTTATTTACGGTAATTGGTGTTAAAAAACAAACTCACGTGTTGGAAGACCAACACGTGAGCAAGCTTTGATAATACATTAATTATCACCAATCGAACATTGATTTTTCATTAATCATTGTATCTTTTTAGCCTTCGGCAAACGTGAATTTCTCGTTAATTGTTCCTCGAATTATCGAGAATGATTTGTCTCGGTGTTTGCCGGACAACCCATACTAGAAATCGACCACGCATTGGCGGTTGAAGGTGCCCTCGTAGTGGAGGGTCATATCGCCCTTGGTGGTGGGAGCCTGCATGTGGAGGGTGAACTGACCACCTTGGCGGGAGACTGTGAGCGAGCCCTCGGTGGGTTTGAGGTTGACAACCTGTCCGCCGAAGTATATCACCGTGACTTTGACCTTGGAGGCGTCGAGGGCGGACTGGGTGAGCGAGTAGGAGCCCTGAGTGAGCTGCACCGACGAGGTGATCTTGACAGCAGTGTTGTAGTCGCTGGCATACATGAGATAGGAATAGGTTTGATCGTAGGAGAACACGCGAGCCAGTTCGGAGGAGGTAGTGGTGCCGCCTATGGTGACGGTGGCTACGCCTGCGGGCAGGTTGGCCTGATCGACGGGGCCGTGGTAATAGACGGTGACGGAGTCGCCCTCTTCGAGTCCGCTAAAGAGGATCTCATAGCTGTCGTCGATGCGGCGGACCTCCAAGGTGCCGTCGTAGGAGTCGTTCTCGGCTGTGCTGGACCTGTGCTCGTTGATACCGAAGAGGGCGGCATGGGGAGCGGTGTTCTCGCCGTACTGGCTGTCGAAGATGGTGAAGAGCATGTCTTCGCGATCAGAGAGGGAGATATCGAGGGTGGTGGCGGTGCTCTGGGTCTTGCACACGGCAAAGATAGTCATGGTGTCGTCGCCACGAACAATGTAACCTACAGTGGAATGGGTGTCGTCGTCTTGGGGCTGCTTGTCACGACAAGAGGTGAGACAAAAGGCGGATACAAACAGGGCTGCCCATAGGCAGAACGGATTCTTTGTGCGGTAGGTAGAGGTCATAGTTTGGAGGATTTGTTGAACTGTTGACTTTGAGAGTATTGTTGATCTGTTGATTTGCTAATCTGTTGATTTGTTGATCTGTTGATCTGTTGATTCGTTGATTTGTTGATTTGAGAGTATTGTTTATCTGTTGATTTGTTGATCTGTTGATTTGTTGATTTGAGAGTATTGTTGATCTGTTGATTCGTTGATTTGTTGATTTGTTGATTTGTTGATTTGAGAGAAATCTACAAATAAACGATTCAACAAATCAACATTATTCTCAGAACTTCAGGCTTATGCCAAGGGTGCCTAGGATGGGCAGCTGGTTGACACGGGAGAAGGTGAGGCGGTCGAAGTAGAAGAGGTTGTCGCGGTTATATACATTGGTGACGCTGGCATTGATGTCGAGGATGGTATGGCTACCAAGGGAGAAACGACGCTTGCCGCTGATGTCGAGACGGTGGTAGGTGGGGAGCCGTCCGCCGTAGAGCTGGTCGTAATAGACACCGAAGTTGCCATTGACAGGAAGGTAACCACCCGAGAGGCCTCCGACAGTGACATCTTCATATACGCCCTGGGTCTGAGTGAAGGGGTAGCCGGTGCCGAGGCTCCAGCGGCCGCTGATCTCCCACTCGCGGTGCTCGCCCATGGAGTAGGTGGCTAGGATATTGATGGTGTGACGACGATCGTAGTGGGGACGGTAGGTGAGCACCTCGTCGGTACGCTGCACGAAACCGAGGGAGTAGGTGGCCCAGAGGTAGAGACGCTCGATGTCGTAGCAGAGGCTGAGGTCGAGACCATCGGCGAGGCCATCTTCGATAACGAAGTCGGTGAGGTAGTACATAGGCTTCTCGAAGATACCACCTGGGGCATAGGCTGCATCGTTGCGGTCGTAGATCTGGTGGGGGTTCATGTTGAGGAGCTGATGGAAATGCTTGACATAGACCTCGGCGTTGCCAGTGAGGTGGGATGTGAAGTCGTACTCTACGCCGACAACGAGGTGCTGCGCCTTCTGCACACACGAGGTGAGCGGCTCGCCCTTGAAGGTGAGGGGCATATTGAGCTGGCTGGAACCCGTGAGGAAGCCGTTGAAGAGGTTGACGATATCGTTGTCGCTACGGGCGTCGAGGAGGATCTGGCTGTAGAGGCCTCCTGCCATCTTGACACGGAAGCGGTCGGTGGCGTTCCATTTGGCCGAGAGGCGAGGTTCGAACTGTGGGTCGTTGAGCGAGGCATAGTAGATGAAACGCAGACCCGGGTCGATGAGCCAGCGGTCGCTGACGTAGTGGTAGGTGCCATAGAAGGAGATATTGGTGGTGTTCTCGTTTTGAGACTGGGGCACGAGGTACTGGTTGGTGAAGACATAGTCGGTGGTGTAGCCTTCGAGGCTCACACCCATCTTGAAATAGTTTTTGCCGAAGAAATTGGTGATGTTGACCGAGGTATTGAAGCCGCTGATCTCGCTGCTCTTGGGACGGCCCGAGAGATCGTCGAGGCCTACCTGATAGTCGGAGAAGGCTATGGTGCCGTCGATGAGCGACGACACACCGGTCATGAGAGCGAAGTTGGTGCCGAGTCCGTAGTTCTTCCAATGGAAGTCGGCGATGGACTGATAGCCGTTGACACGGTCGTCGAAGCAGAAACCGAAGAGGCTGAGTTTGCTGCCCGTGCCGGAGTTGAACGACAGCTTGCCATAGACGTCGAGGAAATCGAAAGGCATGCCGCCTTTCACATAGGGATAGAAGATGGATGAGGAATGCGAGAGGAAGGAGTTTTTCATGGTGAGGAGGTAGGTGATGGCCGAGGAGCTGGTGTTGGTCTCGCGCTTGAGGGGGCCTTCGAGGATGAGGTTGGCACCAAAGGTGTTGAGGCCTACCTTGCCGGTGTGGCGACGTTTGTTACCGTCGCGGGTGGTGATATCCATCACCGAAGAGAGACGGCCGCCGTACTGGGCGCCGAAGCCACCGGTGTAGATGTCGGCATTGAGGATGACGTCGGTCTCGAAGATAGAATAGAGGCCTATGGAGTGGAAGGGATTATAGACGATCATGCCATCGAGGAGGCAGAGGTTCTGGATCATGGAGCCGCCGCGGATATAGAGCTGACCGCCCTGGTCGCCGGTGGAGTTGATGCCGGGAAGCACCTGCATGTATTGGGCCAGGTCGGCGGTGCCACCGATGGATGGCAGCTGCTGAATCTGCGAGGCGGTGATCTTTTCGACGGAAACCTGGGTCTCTGTGCGACGCTCTTCCACACGGTTGGTGGTGATATTGACGGCTTTGAGCACCTCGACGGAGGACTGGAGGCTGACTTTGACATTGAGAGAGCGGCCACCATGGATCTCTATCTCTTGGCTATATTCCTGAAAGCCTACGGAACGGACCTTGAGCGTGTATTTGCCATCGGGCACTCGCGAGAGGATGAAGAGACCGTTGAGGTCGGTGGTGACACCATAGCGGGTGTCGGACAGCAAGACGGAGCAAAAGGGGACAGCTTCGCCGGTAGTGCTGCTATTCACGGTGCCTTTGATGGTGTTTTGCGCTACCACAAGGAGGGGCATGAGGAGGAGTAGGATGGATATGATTTTCTTCATTGGAGAATAGATTGGGTTGTTCTTTAGTGAATAGTGATCTGTGATCCGACAAATGTTGATTTATTAGTGAATTGTGAATCGTGAATTGTGAATTGAGGTTTTTAGTGAATCGTGAACCGAAGGTCGCCGACCGAAGTGGAGGCAATTGTGAATTGAGGTTTTTAGTGTTAACTATTCACTGTTCACTGCTCACAGTTCACTCATCACTATTCACTCATCACTAAAATTATTAATGTATAATCTTAAACACAAGTTCTTTCAGCAACTCGCCATCGGAGACTGTGCCATTATTGTGGAAACCTTTGCTGCGGAGGTCGGCTTCGTAGAGATAGCCGATGCAGGAGGCCAGCTTGCCAAGTTTGTAGTTGCGGGCTGCCACCTCGTAGTCGCGGACGAAATAGGGGTTGACTTTGAGTACGGAAGCGGCCTGCGACTTATCGTCGAGCTGATGGTAGAGCATCACTTTGATGAAATAGGTGTAGAGGTTGCCGAGAATGGGGGGCATGGGGTTGTCTTTGGGGTTGGCCGCAAAATGGTTCACGATCTGATTGCATTTGAGCACATCGCGACGACCTATGGCGGCCTGAAGTTCAAATACATTGTAGTCTTTGCTGATGCCTACATTCTGCTCGATGACATCTTCGTTGATGACGGTACCTTGAGGAAGTGCGATGAAGATCTTGCTGATCTCGTTGGAGAGTTTCTGGAGGTTGTTGCCTATACACTCGCTGAGCAGGAGGGCTGCACGCTCGGTGATGGAGTAGCCGTGCTGACGCACAAAGGAGCTGATCCATCCTGGGATCTGGTTGTCGTAGAGCTTCTTGGTGTCGAGCACTACACCTTTGGCGGCGATAGTCTTATAGACTTTGGTGCGGCTGTCGAGTTTCTTGTGGCGGTAGCAGAACACGAGGAGTGTGGTGGACTGGGGATGGGACAGATAGGCAGTAAGCAACTCCCACTCTTTAGTGCCGATATCCTGAGCCTCCTTGACAAGGACCACGCGCAGAGGCGAGAGCATGGGGAACTGTTGGGCGTTGCCTATCACTTGATCCATGGTGACATCGCGCCCATAGAGTACCACCTGATCGAAATCACGGTTGGCTTCGTCGATGATGGAGTTTTCGATAAAATCGGACACCACATCGATGTAATAATTCTCTTCGCCAGTGAGCAGATAGACGGGGGCATAGCGACCTTCTTTGAGGTCTTTGATTAATTGCGTCTCCGAAACAGCAGCCATTTGTTTTTATTTATTTATATTGATTTCAATTTTTTTTGCATAATGTTGCCGTTGCCAACGGCAGTATTATCCGCTGCAAAAATACACAAAAATATTGTAATGAGGATTAAAAAAATGTTGAGTCGCTGATTCGGTGATCTGTTGAATTGTGGAGTTGTTTATTTGTTAGCTCCACTTCGGTCGCTGACCTTCGGTTGATCTGTTGATTTGTTGATTTGTAGAGTTGCCGATTCGATGATCTGTTGAATTGTTTATTTGTTTATTTGTTGAACTGTTGATTTGATGTTGATTTGTTAGCTCCACTTCGGTCGGTGACCTTCGGTTGAACTGTTGATTTGATTGTTGACTCCTATCTCAAATCAACAAATAAACGATTCATCAAATCAACAATCTTCTCAAATCAACAATCTTCTCAAATCAACAAATAAACGATTCAACAAATCAACAAAACCATCACTCTTCACTAAAAACACTCCCCTACTCGCCTCGGGCAGTGGGGAGGGCATCTTGCATGGCTTTGATCTCGTCGCGATACTTGGCGGCCTGGAGGAAATTCATCTCCTTGGCAGCAAGTTGCATTTTTCGCTGGCATTCTTTGATGGCCTTGCGGAGTTCGGCTTTGCTGCGCGTCTCGATGACGGGAGTGGGGTCGGCATCGTGAACGGAATCGAGGGTATCGTTGTCCTGGTAGGCACGGGGCGCATGCTTACGTGAGCCGTCGGAGAATCCAGCTTTCTGTCCACCATAGCTGGGGGTGTTGAGTGCATAAGGAGAGGCGGCTATATTGTTGCCATTGGGGTTGCGAGGAGGCTCACGATAGTCGTCGCGCTGCTCGGCGGCCAGCTCGATAACAGAAGTCTGACCGAGGATGGCATCTTTGGTTTTCTTGATTTGGCGGGGTACGATATGATGCTCAAGGTTGTAGCGTATCTGTTTCTCACGGTGGCGGTTGGTCTCGTCGATGGCACGCTGCATAGAGCCTGTGATGGTGTCGCCATAGAGGATGGCTTTGCTGTGCACATTGCGAGCCGCACGACCTATGGTCTGAATAAGGGCTCGGTCGCTGCGAAGGAAACCTTCTTTGTCGGCATCGAGGATGGCCACGAGTGACACCTCGGGGAGGTCGAGACCTTCGCGCAAGAGGTTGACACCCACAAGGACATCATAGACTCCCATACGAAGATCGCGCATGATCTCGACACGCTCAAGGGTATCGACATCGGAATGGACATAGGCTGTCTTGATGCCGAGGTTGATGAGGTAGGAACTGAGCTCTTCGGCCATGCGTTTGGTAAGTGTGGTGACCAAGATACGTTCGCCCTTATCGATGGTATCTTCTATCTCGTTGAGCAGGTCATCGACCTGGGAAATGGCGGGACGCACCTCCACCACGGGGTCGAGGAGTCCGGTGGGACGTATCACCTGTTCCACCACAACGCCTTCGCTTTCGGCCAGCTCGTATTCGGCAGGGGTGGCGCTGATATAGATGGTCTGGCCACAGAGGCTGTAGAACTCGTCGTAGGTGAGCGGACGATTGTCGAGAGCCGACGGAAGACGGAAGCCATACTCTACCAGCGACTTCTTGCGGCTACGGTCGCCTCCATACATGGCTCTGATCTGCGGCACGGTGACGTGACTCTCATCGACCACGAGAAGGAAATCGTCGGGGAAATAGTCGAGGAGGCAGAAGGGGCGCGACCCCTCTTGGCGGCCGTCGAAATAGCGGGAGTAGTTCTCGATGCCGCTACAATAGCCAAGTTCTTGAATCATCTCGAGATCGTAGTTCACACGTTCTTCAAGTCGTTTGGCTTCGAGGGCCCGGTCTTCGGCATAGAAGTAGTCGCGACGTTCGAACATATCGCGCTGTATCTGAAGAAGGGCGTCGGCCATACTCTCTTTGTTGGTGAGGAAGTTGGAGGCGGGATAGATGGTGGCTTGCTTCACTTTCTCGATGGTGGTGCCAGCCACAGGGTCGAAGGTCTCTATGCTCTCGATCTCGTCGTCCCAAAAGCTGATACGGAAACAGAAATCGGCAAAAGAGGGATAGACATCGACGGTGTCGCCTTTGACTCGGAACCGACCATTGATGAACTCTATCTCGTTGCGCACATACTGTCCGTCGAGGAGCTGAAGGAGTAGCGCATCGCGAGAGATATGCTGCCCCACTTCGACCTGCACGGTGCCCCGCTTGAACTCTTCGGGATTACCGATGCCATAGATACATGACACTGAGCACACCACGATGACATCGCGACGACCCGACAACAGCGCCGAGGAGGCTCGAAGACGCAGTTTGTCGAGTTCGTCGTTGATTGCAAGGTCTTTCTCTATATAGGTGTTGGTGGAAGCTATGTAGGCTTCGGGCTGATAGTAGTCGTAGTAGGATACAAAATACTCTACCGCATTGTGGGGAAAAAACTGCTTGAACTCTCCATAGAGCTGGGCAGCCAGCGTCTTGTTGTGGCTCATCACCAGGGTGGGTCTATTGAGCTGGGCTATGACGTTGGCAACGGTGAAGGTCTTACCCGAACCGGTGACCCCTAAAAGCACTTGCGAACGCTGCTCTTGCTTGATACCATCGACTAACTGACGTATGGCTTCGGGCTGGTCGCCCATAGGTGCAAACTCTGATACTAACTCGAAATTCATTCAAACAAATAGTTTTTTTTGTTGTTTTGAAGCCGTTTATTACTACAATGGCTCTTACCAATAATTAGCTCTTTTTGTTTCGACAGGTATGAAGCAAACCGCCATCGGCTATTCCACGACGATGTTTGCATTTCTACATAATGCATCGATACAATTGATGCCGTCGATAGCCGAAGAGACAATGCCGCCTGCATAGCCGGCACCTTCGCCACAAGGATAGAGACCTTTGAGTTGGGGGTGCTGATAGTCGGCTTCTCGTGGTATGCGAACCGGGGATGAGGTGCGACTCTCTACGGCCAAAAGGGAGGCCTGCTCGGTGTAGAAGCCTCGCATCTTGCGATCGAAATCGCGGAAGCCTTGCTGCAAACCTCGCACTACGAAGGACGGCAAGAGTTCGTGGAGGGGATATGCCACAGTGGGCCCAAGATAGTTGGTTTTATTAAGTGTGCGGGGATTGCGGCCAGTACAGAAATCCACGAGACGCTGCGTGGGGGCGCTGATACTATTGCCTGCAGCAGCAAAAACGCGTTGTTCGATATCT
Organism: Bacteroidales bacterium; assembly: GCA_045639845.1. GTDB lineage: Bacteria > Bacteroidota > Bacteroidia > Bacteroidales > P3 > Colimorpha. The sequence goes on along the minus strand of JAZUDW010000016.1, from coordinate 10,416 downwards.
TGCTGAAAATGCAATAGGGAGAGAGCTCCATAATGTTCATAGCCTTGGGCATCGGACGGCGATACAGTAACAGCGATACCACTGTTGGCATAGGGGGAACTACGGTGGGAGTTGCTCATGCCGTTGACCACCTGCTGCCCTTGATCGGTGGCAGCGGGCACAATGACACCACCGGGGCACATACAGAAGGAGAACACTCCCCTACCCTCGACCTGGGTGGTGAGACTGTAGGCGGCAGGGGGCAGATACGTCGAGGGGTGCTTGGTATGATACTGAAGCTCGTTGATGAGTCGCTGAGGGTGTTCTACACGTACTCCTAGTGCAAAGGGTTTGGCTTGAAGCTGCCACCCTTGGCGATCAAAGAGATAATAGATGTCGCGAGCCGAATGGCCGGTGGCCAAGATGACTCCTATGCCTTCGAAACTGGCACCGCCAGCAGTGCGGACGCCGGTGACACATCCTTGATTCACGATCAGATCGACAACGCGCTGACCAAAGTGATACTCACCACCATGCTGCTCTACTGTTTGACGGATATTGGCGATGATGCCACTCAGTTTGTCGGTACCTATATGTGCATGAGCATCAATGGTAATAGCGGCATCGGCTCCGTGCTCTACCAGCTTGCGGAGCACGGCACCCACATCACCGCGTTTGGTGCTACGAGTGAAGAGTTTACCATCGCTATAGGTTCCGGCTCCACCTTCGCCAAAACACCAGTTGCTATCGTTGTCAACCACTCGTGTGCGTCCTAGCTGGGCTATATCGAGTTTACGATCTTCCACCGCTTTACCCCTTTCTACGATGACCGGCCGCAGTCCCAACTCCAAACAACGCAAAGCAGCAAAAAGACCAGCGGGGCCTGCACCAACGATGACCACAGGCCTAGCATGATGACAGTTGTGATAGACAGAAGCGCTGGGTGGTGCCATGAGGGGCTCGTCGGGAGCATAGACATCGAGCTGGGTGCGAAACACCACTGGCTTGCGGCGGGCATCGAGACTGCGACGCACTACCACGGTGCGACCAATCTGACTTGGAGCCACATTCATGTTTCGAGCAACGGCTCCGCGACGCTGTTCGTCGATACTATATTCCTCGGGGGTAAGGTTGATCTCTATTCGCTGCATGGTTTACGCTGTATATTTCTTATAGAAAAGTTGTTGGTTGAATGGTTGAATAAATTGGGTGATCCTCGAAAGGATTGAGGTGTGGAAAAACCACACCAACGCATAGATTTCTGTTGACTTTAAAAGATTGCTATGATCTCAACAGATCATCATTATTAACGAGCGCCCTCGAAGGTGAAGCTAAGGGTGAAGGTGCGACTCTTCAGCTGGTCGGTAGATTGGGCATAGAGGTCGTCGTCATCTATCTTCAGGTCCAGCACACCGAAGGCCATCTTGAGCTCGATGGCAAACTTTACATAGCGAAGATAGAAGTCGAAACCGATGCCGGTGGTGTAACGCAGGTCGCTGGTATTGAGACGCACGATGGATTCGTTGAGATTATTCTTATTGTTGCGTAACGAGGCAAAATCGAAGCAATAGTTGCCGCCTAAAGTGAGGTAGGGTCGGAAATTCTGCCACCGCATAGCACGGAACTTGAAATCGAGCGGAAAATCGCCATAGACAGACTCTACGTTGCGATACTTATCGACACCTGGGTATTGAGTGAGATAGTGGTTGGACCAGTCGTAATAGAGCGTTCGGCTGACCAGCGTAAGACCCGGAAGAAAGCGGATATTCATAAAGCGGGTGAGTTTCATGTCGCCAATGATGGCAACATGAAATCCTGGAGAATAGAACGATGTTGTATTCTGCAGATTCTCGCGCACATCGTCACGATCGGTGTAGTGGAAATCAAACTTGGACTGAGTGTAGCCTATCTGGATGCCGAAGTGTATCAGGCTCTCGTCGAAGGCAGCGAGGTTGGTGACCTGACCTCGGGCTGTGATGCTCAGCAGAAGCAACACCGGGATGAACAATATGTGGCAGATATTTTTCTTCATTATTCCGTTGTTAGTATTGCATAACGCAGGAACATCTAAAAAATTGCATTGTGCTTGAAAATAGGCCGCAAAGAAGAAGATGGGCGTCTATGCGGAATCCTACACAATAATAATACATATTTTATAAATGAACAATAAAATAGATGGATTCACGTTAGTTGATGCAAAAATGAGACTGCCGATGATTGGACATCCATGCAACGTGGGAAAGACGTAGCGGGAACGTAGATACAACAAAGATTAGCCGAAGGCACACCGAAGGTATGACGAAGGCATGACGAAGGTATGATGTAAAAAACAGAAATAGTACAACGGCATTCTCAAAAACTAAAAATATGCGCAGATTGATACTCTTACTGGCAGCAATGGTGCTTAGCTGCCTCGCCATACAGGCTCAGCAACATAAGGCCCATTCGGTATTGGCTCAGGGCTCTTGGTTCCGTTTGGCTATAGCAGAAAACGGCATCTACAAGATAGGCATCGACGATATTGCGGCATTGCAAGGCAGAGATGTGGAACATATTGCTTTGTATGGCGGCAATGGGTCGGTATTGAGCAAAAACAATGCCGAAGCAAGACCCGACGACCTTACGGAATGTCCGCTACAAGTGGTGGACATCAACGGCAACGGTCTTATGGATGGCAACGACTACCTGCTCTTTTATGCTGAAGGCCCCAACACTTGGCTCTACGACAACTCGACCCATAGATATCTGCATCAGCGACATCCCTACGACAACTACAACTACGTGTTTGTCGGCGTGGGAGTGGAAGCCTCGAAACGCATAGAAACGGCCATCAACAACGGAACACCCGACACTACAATAGCGCACTATCTGGCTCGCGGCCTATACGAGCGAGACCTACTGAATACAGATAACACGGGTCTGATCTGGGTAGGCGAGAGTTTCTCGTCGGCCAACAGCACACGTTCGTTATCCATATCGTTGCCTCATATCAACAATAACGCTGTCGTAGATTGCCGTATTGCGATGGCCAGCCTGAGCAAAAGCAGCAGCGAATTTAATATTTCGATGAACGGGACTACACGCCACCTATATCTGACCCCGACAAACAACTACGATGTGCTGAACGGACAGTACCGCAGCAGCTCTTCGTCGCTCAACTTCGACATCAGCTTTGCCACAAGTCAGAGTTCTGCCATGGGCTATCTGGATTACATAGAGGTCAACGCGGAGGCTCCGCTGTCGTTTGTCGGAAGCCAGTGGATGTTTGGCAACTGCTATGGACTGCATTTCGCCAATGCTCGGATGCAGATAGCCAACGCTGACAATCAGGTAAGGATATGGGATATCACCGACCTGGGGGCGGTGAAACAGATGGCGACTTCCCTTAATGGTTCTACGCTGACATTCACTTCTGCCACCGATAAGCCCCGCGAATTTGTAGCGTTCGACCAATCGGCATTTTTTTCGCCTGTAGCCATCACGGCTTTGCACAATCAGGACATACATGGCAGCGAGAATCCCGACCTGGTGATAGTGACACACAGTATGTTTGCCCAACAATCCGAACAGCTGGCCACGCTGCACCGCATATACGACGGCATGGTGGTGCTGGTGGTGGATCAGCAGGAGGTGTTTAACGAGTTTTCGAGCGGCAAAGCCGACCCCATGGCTATTCGCGAGATGATGAGGATGTTTTACCGCAGGGCGCTAGAGAATCAATCGTTGGCTAAGCCTTCTCACTTGATTCTCTTTGGCAAAGGGACGTTCGACAATAGAGATATACTTGGCAACAATCTGCCCACTGTGATAACCTATCAATCGGAAGTGGGATTCACGGACGAGAGTTCTTTCTCGGCCAGCGACGACCCACTGGGCTATCTGGACGACAATGAGACTGGCATGGTATATGAGAGCTTGGACATCAGCATAGGCCGTCTGCCTGCTCGCAACAGCGAAGAGGCCAATCTGATAGTCGATAAGATTGAGCGTTATTTGAACAAACATGATCTGACAATGGACGAGGTGAGAGGCGACTGGAGGAACTATGTGGCACTGCTATCGGACGATGCCGATCCCAGCAGCCCCAACGATACGGATTTTGCTCTATCGAACGAGAGTCTGTCTCGACAGATTGCCGACAAATATCCATGGATAAACATGGACAAGATCTATGCCGACGCTTATATACAACAGAGCGGCGCTATAGGATCGTACTACCCCGACGCCAACAATGCCTTGAGGCAACGCATGGACTACGGCTGTCTGCTTTTGAACTACATAGGTCATGGTTCGGACCAGTATATCGGCACGGAACGTTATATCCAAGAAAGCGATATGACGAACTACAACAACATCAACCAGCTGGCTTTCTTCATCACCAGCACCTGCAGCTTCGGTAAGTTTGACCGCATAGAGGGCAACAGCGGAGCCGAGATGTTCCTACTATCGAAGGGTGCCGGAGTGGGCGTAGTGGCTGCAGCACGCCCTATCTCGCATATAAGAAGTTTCAACTCTTCTTTGGTAATGAACTGCCTAAACACGAACAATACCGTAGGCAATGCGCTACGTTTAGTAAAAAACAATCAGCCGCTCAATCAGAATATCGCCATCACGCTGTTGGGCGACCCTGCCCTGAGACTCTCTGTACCCGAGATGAATGTACGAGTAACAAAGATCAACGGCAAGGATATCAGCGAGAATACACCCGACAGCTGCTTGGTGCTCTCGGAAGTGACAGTGGAAGGCGTGATTGAGGACAGCCATGGTGCTTTGGCCTCAAACTTCAATGGCATTATCTATCCTATCGTGTTCGACAGATCTACCCAAAACAAGACGCTGGCCAACGACAATGAGGGCACTGAAATTGAGTTCACACAGCAAAAGAATATTCTCTACAAGGGATGCGACTCGGTAAAGAACGGTCATTTCTCCTATAAGTTTATCGTCCCCCGCGATGTCGCCTATCAGTTTGGCCGCGGCAAACTGAGCCATTATGCAAAATCCACTTCGACAGATGCCAGCGGCGCCTATACCAATATCTACTTCGGCGGTTTCAACAACGATGTGGAGATACGCGAGCTGCGTCCAGAGATACGGTTGTTTATCAACGACACTAACTTTATCGATGGCGGTATCACCAACGAAACGCCTTCGCTTTTTGCCATACTATACGACTCGGTGGGCATCAACGCCGTGGGTAGCGGATTGGGACACGACATTACGGCCATGCTCGACGAAAACCCTAACGACTTATACATTCTGAACGATTTCTACCAAACCGATATTGTCGATGCGCAACGCGGTTTTATTACCTACACCTTCCCCACCTTGACGCCTGGCATTCACTCGCTGACACTCAAGGCTTGGAATATATACAACTACTCAAACTCGGCTTCGATAGATTTTTATGTACGGAACAACGACACTCTCACTATAGGAAGATTCTTTGGTTACCCCAACCCCTCGAGTTCTCAAACGACGATACATTTGGAATACAATGCACCAAGCACGATAGAGTGTGCCGTAGTGTATATCTACAATATGAACGGTCAAGTGGTGCAGACTTTTTCTCCCACAGTAGGCAGAAACGCTTTCGTACTGGATCCTATTGTTTGGGATTTCACCAACGCACACGGTATCAAGGTGCAAAATGGCATCTATATAGTAAGGGCTTTGCTGACGACAGCCAACGGAGAGACGAAGGCTGCTTCTTGTAAAGTAGTTAAAATGTAGTTGTCAAACAATAAATATTGAAGACAAACGTTTTTCCTCAAGTTGCTTAATTATCGAAACTGCAACATATACATCAAATCTGAAACACGAAAAAATGAGAAAAACTCTTAAACGTATCGCTTTAACAGCTTGCTTGTTGTTGGCCGCCAATACGACAATGGCTCAAAACTTGGCAGGTCAGCAAGGATCCTATATCCTCACCGGTATTCCTATCCTCCTTACATCTCCTGATGCTATCTCGAGCGGTATGGGCGACGTGGGTGCCGCTACCACTCCCGACATCTATTCGGCTCACTGGAACAACGCCAAATTTGCTTTTGCAGAAGACAAGATGGCTATAGGTACCACATACACCCCTTGGATGAGAAATCTGGGCGTGAGCGATATGAACTTCCTCTATTTGGGTGGCTATTACCGCATAAACAACCGTAGCGCTGCAGCAGCTTCGCTGACATACTTCTCGCTCGGTGATATTGGTCATACGGACGAGGATGGCAATGCTTTAGGTACCTTTATGCCCAACGAGTTTGCCTTGGATGTAACCTACGCTATGAAACTGACCGACGAACTTTCACTGGGTGCTTCGGGCCGTTTTATTCAGAGCGATATGACTAACGGTATCACCGTACAATCACAGACCACCAAGGCTGCTCGTGCTGCTGCTGCCGATGTGGGACTCTATTATCAGAAAGATGTGGATCAGTTCCAAAGCTTTGCTGCCGGTCTGTTTGTGAGCAATCTGGGTTCTAAACTTCGCTACTCCGACGATGATACCCAGAACGACTTCCTTCCTGCAAACATACGCCTGGGTGGTCGCTACACCTATAATATTGATGAATACAATACTATCAACGTGATGCTGGATGCGAACAAGCTCTTGGTGCCAACACCTCCTATCTATAACGAAGAGACGGGCGAATATGAAGGCCGATATCATAGTCTTTCGGAATACAAGACGCTTAGCTCTATGCAAGGTGCTATCTACTCCTTTATGGATGCCCCAGGCGGTCTGAAAGAGGAATTGAGCGAGCTTCAGATTAGCGCAGGTGCTGAATACTGGTATTCTAACACCTTTGTTCTTCGCGGTGGTTACTTCTACGAAACTCTGAGCAAGGGCGGTCGCCAATATATCACTTTGGGCGCCGGCATACGCTACAATACCTTCGACTTCAACCTTTCCTACCTGATACCAACCACTTTGTTGAACCAGAACCCTCTGAGCAACACCGTTCGTATCTCGATTGCTTGGAACATTAGTAGAAACAGAAAATAACAGGGACGTATGAGGATAAGAACCGGATTGGGATTTGACGTACACCAACTGAAAGAAGGCTTACCGCTGTGGTTGGGTGGCATTCAGATAGAACACACCCACGGTCTGGTGGGGCATAGCGATGCAGATGTGTTGATACATGCCATCTGCGATGCGCTGCTGGGTGCTGCAGCTTTGGGTGATATCGGTCAGCATTTCCCCGATAACGATCCTGCATATAAAGGTATTGACAGCAAAGTTTTGCTACGGCATGTATGCGACCTCATCCATCAAAAAGGCTATTCTATAGGTAATATCGATGCCATAGTATGTGCTCAAAAGCCCAAACTGATGCCTCATATTCCATCGATGCGAAACACTTTGGCCAACGTGATGGGCATAGACCCTGATGATGTTTCTATCAAAGCTACAACTACAGAACACCTCGGTTTTGAAGGACGAGAAGAAGGTATTTCAGCCTACGCCTCCGTGCTGATCAACTCGCTTGACTAACTACTCATTATCGATCACTGTTATGGAAAAGAATCAAGAACAACATCAATACGAAGAAGAGATAGATGTGTTGGACGACCATGGCTGCGACCTTGTGATCTATAACGATGACTACCATACGTTCGACTACGTGATCAAAGCGCTGGTGGACATTTGCCGCCACACTTTCGAACAGGCCGAACAATGCACTATCATTATCCACTATCGTGGTAAATGTGCTGTGAAACATGGCAGCTACGAAGAGTTGCTTCCCATGCACACTTCGCTACTTAACAAACAACTTACTTCTGAGATTATTCGTTCGTAACCTTTATTCATTTATCCTATGTCGTGGACAATCATCATCATTATCATTCTGATTGGCATCACACTGGCTGCTTTGGAAATCGTGGCCCTGCCGGGTGGTATTGCCGGTGCTATCGGCGGAATATTGACAGCATTGGCCATCTGGCAAACTTACACAAGCCACGGTACTAAGGCCGGAAACATCGTATTGATCTCGTCAATCATTGTTTTCGCAGTACTGATCATTATCTTTCTAAAATCAAAAACATGGCAGCGTTTCACGCTCAAAGAGGCAATCGACTCAAAGGTCAACGTGGTTGATGAAAACGAGATCCATGTGGGGAGCATCGGTATCACCACCTCTCGATTGGCTCCCTCGGGCAATGCCTTGTTTGGCGACCAAATTAAGGAAGTTCACTCTGTAAGCGAGTTTATAGACCCCAACACCACCATAGAGGTGATTGAAGTGGATGGATACAAGATCACCGTTCAACCTCACATTGATAGCAAATAGGGCAACGCAAAGTTCGATCTTTGCAACAACAACGAGATTACTTTTGTTTCGACAAACAAGAACATCAATATAATAGGCGAACTGGACGTTGAACAAGGACTCGTAACTTTTGAAACATTTTTTTTGAAAAACAATTGATAAATAAAGAATAGAAATATCATTATTACCCAAAACATCACTTATTATGGACATTATCTTTATTATTGTGGCCTGTGCCGTATTACTTTTCTTACTAATATGGCTTTTCCCTATCGGAATATGGTTTCAAGCACTTATCTCGGGTGTTCACACATCATTGATTCAACTTACCTTCATGCGTTTCCGTAAGGTGCCTCCTTCGGTGATTGTAAACAACCTTATCGCTGCTCGTAAAGCAGGTCTCGACCTGAAACAGAACGACCTTGAATCGCACTATATGGCTGGCGGACGCGTTAACACCGTGGTTAATGCTCTCATCAGTGCCAATAAAGCCAACATAAACCTCGATTTTAAAACCTGTACTTGCATCGACCTCGCCGGTCGCGATGTATTGAAAGCCGTGCAGACTTCGGTTAACCCCAAAGTTATCGACACTCCTCCTGTTGCCGCTGTTGCTAAAGACGGTATCCAGCTTATTGCCAAAGCACGTGTTACGGTACGTACCAATATCAAACAACTCGTTGGTGGTGCTGGCGAAGAGACAATCCTTGCTCGTGTAGGAGAAGGTATTGTAACCTCTATCGGTTCGGCAACCAGTCACAAACAGGTGCTTGAAAATCCAGATTCGATCTCCAAACTCGTACTGACCAAAGGACTTGATAGCGGCACCGCTTTCGAGATTCTCTCTATCGATATTGCCGACATCGACGTAGGTAAGAACATCGGTGCTCAGCTCCAGATGGATCAGGCTAATGCCGACAAGAACATTGCCCAAGCCAAGGCTGAGGAACGTAGAGCTATGGCTATCGCCAATGAACAAGAGATGAGAGCTAAAGCAGAAGAAGCTCGTGCCAAAGTGATCCAGGCAGAAGCCGAGGTGCCTCTGGCAATGGCCGAAGCTTTCCGCAATGGCAACCTTGGTATCATGGACTACTACCGCATGAAGAACATGCAAGCCGATACTGAGATGAGAGAATCGATCTCTAAACCCAACGCAAGCAAATAAAGCAAACCAAAGATTAATGATAGAAAGTAGTAAGCAGGGAGGTTGAGACACCACACCTGCTTACTACTTTTTTTCTTTATAAAAATGCAGAAATAGTAAATTTAGTGATCATAAAAAATAAATTGGTACAATTTTGCTTTAGATTGTTGGGGTATTTTGGAGTTGAGACGAGGGAGCATAGCGAGCTATGTGACCGAGGTACAGCTTCAAAATAGCCAACAAGGTGAAGTAAAAGCGTACTAGGTTGTCATACCATTGTGCCCCAAGTTATTTTTTCATCATCACTTAAATGTCGTACAGACTCGCCCAAAGAACTATATTCCAAGAATATTGTTGGACGGAAAAAGGATTCAAAAAAACAATAATCGAACCTTATAAACACATAAATAGAGGTCCTCTGTTCCATAAATAGAGTGCACACAGTCCAACGCAAAACAAACACAACACATTGTTTTAGCAATAATTATACAAATACAAAAGTATATAAAAAGCAAAAAAGCAAAAAAAATTATTGCGCAACGGGATTTTTTTACTAATTTTGCAAATCGATTTGTGCGAATTATATTCGTAATCGATATAATAAATAGGATTATAAAGCAAACTTGTAATAGAAATGACAAAAGCTGAAATAGTATCAGAAATCGCTCGCAAGACTGGCATAGAAAAAGCCGCTGTTCTTGTTACTGTTGAAGAGCTGATGGCCACCATCAAAGATTCTCTCTGCAAAGGTGAAAATGTATATCTTCGTGGTTTCGGCAGTTTCATCATCCGCAAGCGTGCTGAAAAAACCGGTCGCAATATCTCTAAGAATACCACCATCATTATTCCCGCTCATAACATCCCAGCATTTAAACCTGCCAAGACTTTTATGAGCGATGTGAAAGAAGGAAGAAAATAATTATAAAATAAAATAAATTCATTAAGTTATGCCAAACGGTAAAAAACACAAACGCCACAAAATGTCTACCCACAAACGTAAAAAACGTTTGCGTAAGA
>JAZUDW010000015.1:0-10382 GCA_045639845.1 Bacteroidales bacterium | reverse complement strand
ATATATTTTCACTCGTCACTAAACGCTCCATCGTCGATAGCCTTATTGTTCGCTCTCTTCCATCTTCGGGAAACCGCTGATGCCGCCAAAAGTGCGTATCGAAGGGAAAGTCTCTCTTCGTCCTGTGAGTATCTTGTGGCTGTAAGCCTGGTGCCCCACGTCCCATATCAGTCGGTCGTCGGGAGTGTTAAACACATAGTGCAGGGCTATTGTGAGTTCTACGGTGCCTAGGCTCGAAGCCAAGTGTCCAGGGTGGGTAGCCAGTGTATCTACAATGTATTGTCGTAGTTCAGAAGCTAGCGTCTTCAGTTCCGATGTCGGAATCTTCCGCAGGTCTTCCGGTGAGTTTATCTTTTCTAGCAGCATTGGTTTCAATTTAGTTTTTGGTGATTGGTGATCAGTGATGAGTGTGGCTCCCTTTGGTCGCTGGTGAACTGTTGATTTGTTGAATTGTCGATTTGAGGTATTAAGTAGTTGGTGGTTGGTATTGTCAGATCATTTATCACTCGTCATCGATCACTATATATTTTCACTCGTCACTAAACGCTCCATCGTCGATAGCCTTATTGTTCGCTCTCTTTGAGAGTCACCTTGTACGTAGGCGCCGACTTGGGTAGCGGCTCAAATTCTTTGTTCAGCTTTGGGTTATCTACACGTCCCTGGGCACTCTCGTTCAGCTCCCACCGTCCGTTCACGAAGATGTAGGCCATCTCCGTACCCGTGGGTAGATAGTATTGGTACAGGCCCTCCATGCCAGGAATCTGGGGTGCCACCTCGTCGAAGATGATCATCTTCATTTTCTCTTGGTGGGTCTCGCGCACATTCACCATGCGGCCGTTCTTCTTCACCTTCTTCACCTCTTCCACATCCACAAACTGGGTCTCATAGCGCAGGTTCACCATGGCCGTAGAGGCGTATTCCAGTATCAGTCGGCGACGGTTTTTGTCGCGACGGAACACAGGCTGGCCAAACACAGGCTCCCCGTTGGTACCTTTGAAAGCCAACGGCTCTATCACCTGTCGCTGAGTCAGTACATCCACGCCCGTCCATCCGATCAACGTGTAGTACATACGTCCCTCATGCTTCACCTCCACCAGGTCTTGATATACGCAGCCGTACCAGTTTTCGGGTCCGAACACACTCTCTTCGGCCGAGATAGCCTCGTCCGATTTGTCGTTGAGCACATATACCTCGTATTCTTCCTTCTTCTCGTTCCACGACTGCAGGAGACCGAAACACTCATACTCGCCGTCGTCACGAAGCACCGGCCAGGTGATGATGCGGAACTGCTTGTCCGATGCCGTCAGCACCGATACCCGCTTCCCGAAGTCCCACGTCCAGAAAAAGGAATTCTCTTGATGCAGCGCGTCCGAGAGCAACTCGGCAAACTGCTCGTTGGCATTGTATCGTTCGTTGTCGGTAGGTGCGTTATATATCTTCTCCACCAAAGGGGTCATCTCTTTCTGTATGGCGGCAAAGAGCGCCTTATCTTGTGCCATCACAGCGTGAGTGGAACATATAAAGCCCATCAGGGTCAGAGCTGTGAAAAGAAAATTTTTAGATATGGACATGGATATAATGTTGAATTGTTTTTTTTAGTGATGAGTGATCTGACAAATGTAGTTCACTTTTCATCATCTTAACGATATACTGTTTATATTATGTTTCGGGTTAAATTTGGCGAGATCCACACGTTTGGGTATTCCAGCCACGTTGCCTCTCTCGCTATACTGCCATATGGTGTAGGTGCCTTTGCCGTTGATCACTGGCGGTTCGCTGCCTGCAGCCCCCTTGGGGCCATAACGGCCTATATAGAGGTGGTATCGGTTGAAAGCCTCGCCCAGGTGTCCGTTGTATATGCCCATCGGGGCATAGATCATCGGGGCTTTGCCGTAGTAGTCTCTCACCAGCTTGATAAACACGTTGAGGCTGTCTCTCAACGCTTTTGAGCCACGGCCGTCGAGCGTCTCTACATCCACCATCGGTATCAAGTCCATATCGCCCTTCTTAGCCACCGACTTGAAGTTCTTAAACTGAGCCCTCGCGCCCGACGTCATCCGGAAGAAATGGTAGGCACCCACCTTGAAACCGTTCTCGTGGGCCCCCTTCACATACTCCTTGTATTTGTCGTCCTTCAGCGAGGCACCCTCTGTGGCTTTGATATATACAAACTGCACATCCTTCGGTACCTGTTTCCATTTAATGTCGCCCTGATGGTGCGAGATGTCGATGCCGTATTTGGGCTTCTTCTTTGCCGACAACAGCTCTACTCCGTCAAAGGCCACAAAGACCGAGCCCCCAACCAGGGATAGTATCAGCAGCATATGGCGTAGTGAGTGTTTCATCGGCTTGTTATGTTTTTTGATAGTTCATTTTTTTTAATAATCAGTGAGGCTATCGCTGATTATTTGTTTATTTGGGAGTCAGCAAACATCAACTCACTATTCACTATTCACCATTCACTATTCTTTCTCCACCTTGTCGATCTGTGTAAAGATACATTCGGGCACATCTCCGCGTGAGTCGCGGAAGTGGAAGTTGCAGTAGGCGGTAGAGTAGCCCGGGTCTTCATACACACGGCCCTCAATCTTTTTGCCAATCTTGATCTTCTTGTTGCCACCATAGCACACTATCACGTTGTGGTACAGCACACCCTCCGAGTCAAGGTAGTCCTTACCAGCACCCTCGGGAGCCTCCAGCGCTATGGCATAGCCAGCATCCATCACCGATGTGCAGAACTCCACATCGATGCATTCGCCCACTATGGCAAAATCGTCGGGATGCACACAAGCACCAGCCGTCAGGCATCCCATGGCCAAAGCCATCATCGTTATCATCAAACGTCTATATCGAGTCATAGGGAAAATCAACTGTTGTTTAGTCGTTTATCCGTTTATTGTTGAGTTTATTGTTGAAAATCCTAAGTGTTGTTTAGTCGTTTATTTGTTGATCAGTGGTCGGTGATCCGATAAATGTACTTGCAGGGTGGTATTGTCTGTTCACAAATCACAAATCACTATTTATCAAATCAACCGAAGGTGAGCGACCGCAGTGGAGCTAACAGTTCAACAAATCAACAACATTAATTAGCTTATCGCGTAGTCTCTAAGAGCGCTGTTGAGCGACGTCTTCTTGTCGGTGCTCTCTTTGCGCTGGCCTATGATCAAGGCGCAGCTCACCTGGTAGTCGCCGGCAGGGTAGTGACGAGTGTAGCTGCCCGGTATCACCACGCTTCTCGGAGGCACGTAGCCCTTGTAGGTCACAGGTTCCGCACCCGTCACGTCGATGATCTTGGTGCTGCCCGTGATCACAGTGTTGGCACCCAGCACAGCCTCAGTGCCTATATGGGCACCCTCCACCACGATGCAGCGCGATCCGATGAAACAATGGTCCTCTATCACCACCGGTGCTGCCTGCACAGGCTCCAGCACGCCGCCGATGCCTACGCCGCCGCTCAGGTGTACACCCTTGCCTATCTGTGCACAGCTGCCCACCGTGGCCCAAGTGTCAACCATGGTGCCACTCTCCACATGGGCGCCGATATTCACATACGAAGGCATCATGATCACGCCAGGTGCCACATACGACCCGTAGCGTGCCACTGCATGAGGCACCACCCTCACGCCCAACTCGGCGTAGTTTTTCTTCAAAGGTATCTTGTCGTGAAACTCCATAGGACCGCACTCCATAGTCTGCATGTCGCACAGCGGGAAATACATGATCACGGCCTTCTTCACCCACTGGTTCACTCTCCAGCCGTGTTCGCCTTCGGCATCGGGCTCTGCCACCCGGATCTCACCCTTGTCCAGACCTTCTATCACTCGGAATATCTCGTTGCGGACCGCCTCGTCCTTTAGCAGTTCGCGGTTGTCCCATGCTTGGTTTATCAATTCAATGTTCATTGCGTTTCTTGAAAAAATTGATTATCAATAATATTAAAGCAGTGGCTATCATATTCTCTATTGGTCTATGGCGTTTGTAGTTACTTTATGTAACGCCAAAACACTGCATTTATTATATATTTATCTATAATTTGTCCCAACCACTTTTTATCCCAACCACTTTCTGTAACCATCTTGTAGGAGGGGTGGCACCTTTTCGCCTACTTCGCTTGCCTACCAGTCGGGACCACGCTGTTGCCGCCCTCCATCTGATGCCTCGATGTGTTACGGAAGCAATTTCGATATCCCATCCCTTGGTTTAAGATGTCTGATTGAATGCAAGATACAAGCATTCCGTCTTGCGATCTTTATTGCAACGGTGAGGAAAGATATTGGTATAATATTGACTGGAAAAAGAAATTGCAGCCCCGGCACTGGTGTCAGTCACGTGTTTGTACCACATCTCTGAAAGCGACAGGTGTGAGTCCCGTCTCTTTCTTAAACGCATTATGGAACACCTGCCTGTTGTTGTAGCCGCACATCTGTGCCACCGCCTCGATGGTATAGTTCTGTGTGGAAGGATTCCCTAGCAGACGGATAGCTTCATTGATTCTGTATTGGTTTATCAGGGCAGGGAAGGAGCGTCCCAAGTGATGATTCACAAGTTTGGACAGCACGTTGCGATTGGTGCCCAAGGCCGTGGAGAGTGTTTCTATAGTGAGGTCACCGTCAAGGTAAACCTTCTCGACCTCCAGCTTTTGCTGAAGCCCTTCCAAGATGTCTTGATCTTTTCCGTTGGCCATCAGCTCCGAGAAATCAATGATAGCGGTGTTCACCACGGGACGTTTGGCACATTCAGTGTTGCGGTCCACCAATAGCCGGTAGGCTTTCCTCTTTTCGGCATAGAGAAAAAGGAGTATGCCGATAATGTCGATAAGGAAAAACACCACCAAGCCGCGCAGCACATGTTCGGTGAGCGTGTCGTTGCGCCACTGACTGTTGGCGATATAGACTTCGCAAGCCTCTTTGTACAGCCCTTGTTCGTATAGCGAAAAAGCTTCCGCTTCCTTGTCGGAAAGACGCTCGCTACCCTTGCCTTTTGCCGTCGAGCTGTTTCCCAGGAAAAGAAAAACGACAATAAGGAGCAAAGAAAAGGCTTTCGTAACTACTTTCATATTTTGTTGATTTTTAAAGTGCAAAAATACAACATTTTTGTGTATATGTCAAATTATGACTGTAATTTTTTAGAATGATTACATCCTCAAGGTGTATTATTACGCAAATTGTCAGCAGGTTTGCTATTTTTGCATATCGAAAACATCGCGTGCTTGTTTCTATCGACGAATTAAAATCCTTTAATAATTATGAATAATAAATTATCACTTTTTGTATTAGCATTGATGCTTACATGTTCCTTCGCAGTTAATGCGCAATGGAGTTTTTCTACTGCTGTAGATATGCAGAGTCGTTATGTGTGGCGTGGCCAGCCCCTGGGGGGCGAAGGCCCATCGTTGCAGCCTGGAGCTACGGTCTCCTACAAAGGACTCTCGTTGGGCGTATGGGGCGCCTATAATGTTAGTCTCAACGACTATCAAGAACTCGATTGGTCGGTGAGCTATACCTGTCTCGACGATGCCTTGACGCTGATGGTGACCGACTATGCGTTCCCTGTCTTGTCCAGTACCTATCGCTATTTCGATTATCCCAACAGCCATGTGCTCGAAGCTGGTGTCAAGTTCGACATACCCAATAGCAACCTCTCTTTAGGCGTATATAGTAATTTCTATGGTGCCGATGCCCATAACCTCGATGGCTCAATGGTGTATTCCACCTATGCCGAGATCGGCTATACTCTGCCGTGGGACTCGCAGCAAGCCGATTTTGATTTCACCATAGGTGCCGCCCTCAACGGAAAGAGTGGCTATAGCTTCTATGGTAATGATGGTTTCGACGTGGTGAATATGGCAGTGGGAGCCACCAAAGTGCTGGAGGTAACACCCACCTTTAAACCCTTATGTTATGGTCGAGTAATCGCCAACCCCGTAGCCAACAAGATGTTCCTTGTCTGCGGAGCAACAATAGAATTGTAACATAAACCCTCTCTGCCGCTGTTGAACTATAGATTCTCCCCACCGTGGGTCAGCGACTGCAGTGAGATACCAAATCAACAGTTCAACAAATAGCACTACTCATCACTGACCACCCCCAAAAAACAATTGTCAGATCACTCCTCACTGATCACCCCCAAAATCAACAAATCAAAATTACTAATAATAAATACCTTAATAATTATGTTACAGATTAGTACATCCGACACTGCCTTTATGGTCATCTGCACAAGTCTTGTGATGCTCATGACCCCCGCATTGGCATTCTTCTATGGTGGCTTAGCCTCCAAACGCAACATTCTTGGTATCATGATTCAGAGCTTCGTTTCGTTGGGATGGAGCACGCTGCTATGGTTTGTATGCGGTTATTCGCTCTGTTTCTCCGGCACTCTGGCCGAGGGTACCGACTGGGGCGGTATCTTGGGCAATCTGGATCGTTGTCTGCTGGCCGGCATCACGCCCGACACTTTGCATGCCAGTGCCAACGGTGCCATTCCCGAGTATGTGTATTGTTCGTTCCAGATGATGTTCTCCATCCTCACACCAGCGCTGATCACGGGTGCTTTCGTGAACCGCGTAAGCTTTAAGTCCTATTTCATCTTCCTCACAGCCTGGCAGTTCCTCTGCTACTATCCTTTCTGTCACATGGTGTGGGGTGGTGGTCTGCTGGCCGAATGGGGCGTGCTCGACTTCGCTGGTGGTATAGCCGTGCATATCCTTGCTGGTTTTGCAGCGTTGGCTTCCGTATTCTTCGTAGGTGCACGTGTGGATAAGAATTCCACCCCCAATAGTATTCCTTTGGTAGCCATCGGCACCGGTCTGTTGTGGTTCGGTTGGTATGGTTTCAATGCCGGCAGCCAGGTAGGCGCCGACGGCATCACAGCCCTTGCCTTCATCAATACCGATGTCGCCGCCTCCTTCGCCTTGGTCACCTGGCTCATCATCGAATGGTGTCGCAGCCGCAAGCCCAAGCTCATAGGTGTGCTCACGGGTTCTATTGCCGGACTGGCCACCATCACTCCTGCTGCAGGTTTTGTGCCTTTGTGGACAGCGCCCATCATTGGTGTGGCAGCTTCGGCATTCTGCTATCTCGCTGTTGAGTGGAAAAACAAACAGCAATGGGACGATGCCATGGATGTGTGGGGCGTACACGGCATGGGTGGTTTCGTAGGCACCATCTTGCTCGGTGTGTTTGCCACCACCGCCGTCAACCCCAATGGCGCCGACGGCCTCATCACTGGCTCTGGAGCCTTCCTGTTCAAGCAAGTTGTCGCTTCTATCCTTACAGCCGTCTATGCTTTCGTATTCACCTATGTTATCCTCTGGATCATCAACAAGATCTCCCCTGTACGCGTGAGTGAGACCGACGAGAAAGAAGGTATCGACAACGCCATTATGGGCGAAAATGCATACGATCACGACGTGTTGTAGTCAGTGAACAGTGACGAGTGAGTAGTGAACAGACGATACTATTAGCACATACATATGTCCGATCACTGATCACTCGTCACTGATCACAAACACATACATTTGTCTGATCACTCCTCACTGATCACTAAAAAAAACAAATCAACAATGAGTGGACTTTTTGGCGTAGTCAGCACCGCATCGTGCGCTACCGATCTATATTACGGCATCGACTATCATTCCCACCTCGGTACCCGTCGGGCAGGAATGAGCACTTTCGACAATGGAGTGTTGCATCGCAACATCCATAGTATAGAGAATACTTATTTCAAAACAAAGTTTGCCAACGATCTGCACGAGATGCAAGGCAATATGGGTATCGGTGTCATCTCCGACACCGACGCCCAGCCTATCGTGGCCAACTCCCACCTGGGCCGTTTCGCCGTAGCCACGGTGGGTAAAATCAATAATATAGCAGAGCTCGAACAGCTCTGCCTCGACCGCGGACAGCAGTTCGCCGAGCTCAGCATGGGCGGCACTAATCCCACCGAACTGGTAGCCATGCTCATCTCGCAAGGCAAAGATTTCGCCGACGGCATACAGAACGTATTCCGTAAGGTTCGCGGCAGCATCTCCATGCTCGTACTCACCCCCGAGGGTGTGATAGCGGCACGCGACTATCTGGGCCGCACACCCCTCGTCGTCGGCCGTCGTGATGGCGACTATGCCGTGGCCTCCGAGAGCCATAGCTACGTCAACTTAGGCTACGAAACCGAACGTTTCGTAGGCCCCGGCGAGGTGCTCTATATCCAGCCCGACGGCATCCATCAGCTTGTGGCCCCCAACAGCAAGATGCAGATCTGCTCCTTCCTGTGGATATACTACGGATACCCCTGTGTCGATTACGAGGGCGTCAACGCCGAAGAAGTGCGCTATCGTATGGGCTACCAGATGGGCAAAGACGACGATGTGCAGTGCCACTTCGTATCGGCCATCCCCGATTCCGGTATCGGTATGGCCCTCGGCTATGCCGCCGGACATAACGTGCCCTACAAACGTGGCTTGCTCAAATACACCCCCACATGGTCGCGCAGCTTCATGCCCGTCAACCAAGAGTCGCGCAACCTCGTAGCCAAGATGAAACTCATACCCAGTCGCGAGGTGCTGCAGGGCAAAGAGGT
Organism: Bacteroidales bacterium; assembly: GCA_045639845.1. Lineage (GTDB taxonomy): Bacteria > Bacteroidota > Bacteroidia > Bacteroidales > P3 > Colimorpha. The sequence continues at coordinate 1,805 of JAZUDW010000015.1, read as the reverse complement.
GGTGTTCTGCGACGATAGCATCGTGCGAGGCACTCAGCTTCGCGACCAGGTCAGGATGCTCTATGCCCATGGTGTGAAGAAAGTGCACGTCCGTATCTCTTGTCCGCCCCTCACCTATGGCTGCCAGTGGCTCAACTTCTCGGCCTCCAAGACCGACAAAGAGCTCATCGCCCGCCGTTGCATCGAAGAACTCGAAGGTGGACAGATACGTAACCTCGAGGCCTACTGCGACCATACCTCCCCGCAGTATGCCCGCATGGTAGAGCTCATACGTCAGCATGTCGGCGTCGATACACTCAAGTTCAACAGCCTCGACACCGTATGCCACGCCATAGGCCTCCCCCAAGAGCATCTCTGCACCCATTGCTTCGACGGCACCAGCTGGGGAGAGTGACGATAAAGCCTCCCTTCGAAGAATGACTTCCAGAGGAAGCCTTCTACATAGCGAAACGCAGACGTCGATTCTTTCGACCGACATGCCATAGGCATATGAGTGAAGTCCTCACTTCGCGATAAACGAATTCGACGTTCTTCGCTTAAAAAAAACACCGTGGCCATTGGGTTACGGTGTTTTTTTCTTGTTCACCTATAAGCAGCGAATGTGATACACATCAATTTAATGATGATAAAAACAAGATAAAGCCACATGGCTCTACTGGGCACCACCTTAAGTAAAGGCTAATAGCGATAGCCTCACTCTACAATCCGATAAACTTCTCGAAGAACGCCTTCAGCTTTCTGATTACCGACATTTTCTTATAACTTCTGTCTCCGCCACCGCCAAATCTCGACATCGCTGGCAGTATCTTATCTATGTCAGTGCCTGTGGTTCTCAGTTGTCCGTCGCGGAAGGCATTCTCCACAAACTTCTTGGTCTCTGCCGTCTTCAGCTTCTCTTCTTGGATAATGGTGTTGAGCTCTTCCTCTTTCTGCTGTCTCACATATTCCTCCCAAGCCCCATTCACGTCCTCGCTGCTATTGACCGTAGCGATAAAGCTCTCAATGAGTTCCTTCTTGCTGCGGAGGTTCTTGCTCGCACCGATAGCCTTGGTTATGTTCACGAGCAACTCTTTGTCCATGCAGTTGCTGTCGTGATACTGCTGCACCAGCATCAGTATGTAGTCGATATTGATCTCCACCTGCCGTATCAGTTCGGTCTCGAAGATAATGTCGTCGTTCACCACCTCTTTGTCCGAGTGGTTACGTTTGCGCCATTTGTCCCTCAAATCCAGATAGTGCGACTGGTAGTCCTGCATCTCCCCGTCGGTGAGGAGTTCTTTCCCCTCAAATTGGTCGAAAGCCTGGAGCACATTGATCGACTTCAGCAGGCTGCCGAAAATACTGATGAACCGTCGCTCCGCCTGCTCGCCCATGGTGGGTCTGCCGTCGGGAAACTCCTGCTGCAGCTGCTCCACCAGTTCTGCATATCCATAGCAGTGCTTGCCTTTCTCGGTGTCGTATCCGTTGTAGTACGAGTTGAAGTCTATGTGTTAAATGTGATATATGTGATATAATACTGGAGTTGAGAACGTGACCGCTTGTGACAGCTATGTATGGAATGGTGTAACCTACACTGATTCTACTACTGCAACCCATACATACACCAATGTTGCTGGTTGTGACAGCGTGGTAACCTTGAACCTCACGATCAACCAGTCCAATACGGGAGTTGAGAACGTGACCGCTTGCGACAGTTATGTATGGAACGGAGTAACCTACGCCGCTTCTACTACTGCAACCCATACCTACACCAATGTTGCCGGTTGTGACAGCGTGGTAACTCTTAACCTCACGATCAACCACTC
>JAZUDW010000014.1:0-8696 GCA_045639845.1 Bacteroidales bacterium | reverse complement strand
GTGGTATCGTAGATATAGTTGTCGATGATAGTGGTATCATGAACAGGAACGAATACATCCACATAGGTGGTATCATATTGCCAACGATCTATATAGGTGGTATCGTAGATATAGTTGTTCAAGATAGTGGTATCGTGAACGAGCACATCTACATAAGTAGTATCGTAGATATAGTTGTCTATGATTGTGGTATCATGAACAGGAACGAACACATCTACATAGGTGGTATCTCTGCCATCCCCTTGGGCGAAGAGTGCTATTAGATTGGAGTCGCTCACCACAGATATGATACGAGGATTGTCGTCGATGCCGTCGCTCCATTGATCGAAATGATAGCCGGCTAAAGGTATTGCTGCGATGGTTGTTTGGGTGTTGTGTTCAAAAGTGCCACCACCATAGACCAATCCGTGGATTTCATTGTCGAGATTCACTGTTATTTGATACTCATTGATTGCAAAGAGTGCCGTATAGGTAGTTCCGTAATGCACAGTAATGGTGCGGGGATTTGTGGTGTCGCCGTCGTTCCAGGATACGAAGTGGTAGCCCGCTTCGGGAGTAGCAGAGATGGTGACATCGGCTCCAAAGTCGTACTCGCCCGAGCCGCTGGCGGTACCCTGTTCCTCATTGTTCGAATGTACGGTAATACTAACGGTTGGAGCACACATCTCATGATAATTGAAACGACTATATGAGATCCAGCTCGAAGCATGCTGGTAAGCATACGCTCTACCACATGGCACATTCACGTCAATATCACAAGTCGAGCAAAAGGAAGGCGAATATGATTGCATAATTGATGGAGGGATAATGGCGCTGATCGTTATATTGGACAAATTGTTGCACTCTCCGAAGGCATTTCCTCCAATTGAGACTACCGAGTTACCGATGGTCACGTTCGCGAGGTTGCTGCATCCGGAGAAAGCAGAACTACCGATGGTGGTCACTGAATTGGGAATATCAACGCTTGAAAGGTTGCTGCATCCAGAGAAAGCAGAACTGCCGATGCTAGTGACTGAATTTGGAATAGTTACACTTGCGAGACTGCTGCATCCATAGAAAGCTGCACTGCTTATAGTGGTTACGGAATTGGGGATGTTCACATTCGTGATGTTGCAATATCCGAAAGTCAAAGTGTCGATAGTGGTCAAAAAACTGGGGATAGCCACAGTTGTGAGATGGCTGCAACTATAGAAAGCAGAGCTGCCGATAGTTAGTACTGAATTAGGTATCTCCATACTTGTGAGGCTGTTGCAATTGTAGAAAGCAGCACTGCCAATAGATGTTACAGAATTGCCAATGGTTACACTGCTGAGACTATCTTGATAATTGAACACATGATTTGGCAAACTCTGTACATTATTTCCAACAATTACGCATTTAAGGGGCATTGGCTTGAATCCATTGTTAGAGTATAATCCATCCCAATCGGAATTTGTGCATAAATTATTAGCATTGTAGTAGAGTGTATCAACATTGCAGCATCCATTGAAAGCATTAGATTCGATGGTGGTCACAGAATTGCCAATAGTTACACGAGAGAGTCTTACACAACCAGAGAAAGCACCTATGCCGATGGTGGTGACAGAATTAGGAATAATCACACTCAAGAGGCTAATGCATCCATTGAAAGCATTAGCACCAATAGAGGTTGCGGAGTCACTGATATAAACACTCGAGAGGTTGCTGCATCGATAGAAAGTCATAGGTTCAATGGCAGTTACAGAATTAGGAATAGTTACATTTGAGAGGCTGCTGCAATACTGGAAAGCAGAACTGCCGATAGATGTCACTGAATTGGGAATAGTCACATTTGTGAGGTTGTTACAGCCATTGAAAGCATCTGAGCCAATGGTGGTCACCGAATTGGGTATTTCCACACTTGCAAGGCTGCTGCACTCATAGAAAGTACCGTTATTGATGTGGGTTACAGAATTGGGAATTGTAGCGCTTGTGAGGCTGGTGCAACCTCGGAAAGCTTCGTTGCCGATGTGGGTTACCGAATTGGGGATGGTTATACTCGTGATACTACTGCAATCAAGGAAAGCCGCACTGCCGATGTGGATTACCGAATTAGGAATGGTCACATTCGAGAGGTTGCTACATCCATTGAAAGCATTTGAGCCGATGTGTGTTATCGAATTAGGAATGGAGACATTGTTAAGTCCGCTACAACCAGCGAAAGCAGAATTACCGATGGCGGTCACAGAATAGGTGGTGCCATTATAAGTGACGGCAGAGGGAATCACCAACAATCCAATGAGATTGGAGTATCTTGGGGTGTACGGGTATTGAAAGGTGACCTCAATGTTACCTTCTCCACTGATGTTGTAGTACAGTGTTTGGCCACTGGGGGTGACGGCACTGAAATCATAGGCCCACACGTTGTTGATGCCTATCGCCAAAACGGCAAACAATAAAAGTATCTTCTTCATCATGTTTGTATTCGTATTGTGTCCTTTTTTTTTGTCCTTTGATTCGGATGTTGCAGCTAAATTTCAAGAAATACAAGAAAGTGGAGCCATCCATTAAGACTCTTATTTTCAAAGTAGGGTCCGGACTCCCTGTTAGTTTAAAATAAAGGTCAATGAACTGCTCCACCGAACCGTATGCTTATGCAAACTGCATAGATACAATACAATGGAGACTTACATTCTTACAATAATTCCAAAACTAACAATAGTGAATTGTCCGGATTCACTTTGAGGAATAAGGTACAAATGCGTCTTTCTCGGCCGTTCCTTATCTCTCCGAACGGCGATGCAAAGATAGGCAAAGAAATTGAAACGTGGGAAAAAACTTTTACTAGCATCTATCCGTACTACTCTTTCACGGGAGGAGGGTTGGGCAACGCAAGTTCTGTTTTCGATGCGGCGCATCGGAGTCGCAATAGGGGTGAAGTCTGCACATTCTCCAAGGAAGGATGGCCTAGCAACGAGCCATTCGGCATCGATTGGGAAAGGTAGTGGTGCTGTGTGGGTTTGAGAAGAGTTCTTCTCAGGCCCGAGAAGAGCTACTTCTCAGGCTCACAAGACACTCTTCTCAGCCTCAAGCAGAGTTCTTCTTTTTTCCAAGATGGGAGCCTGTCGGCACAAGGAAGTTTGGGTGATGTGAATGTGCTGTAAACCAATGTGCTATAAATATATCGGGTTTGGCGAAAACAGACAATAATCTTGCAATAGTTTTTAGGGTTCTTTAGGTGTTGGCGTGTGGGTGGTTGCCTTATGGGGAAAAAAGAGGGCGGCGATACTTAGGGTGTGGTATTGCCGCCCATGATGGGTGCGATGTTGGGAACTTATGCTTGCTTATGGTGTTTGCGACGATAGTAGAGCACCAGGATGCCTGCGGCGGAGAGGGTTGATAGGATAGAGATAATGAGCGTGATGCGGTCCAGTCGGTGCTGAGTGGGCGACTCGCAGCGGAACTCGATGGTGTGGTCGCCTGCGGGTACGATCATGGCTCGTAGTACATAGTCTGCTTGAATATATTCGGCGGGCTCACCGTCGATGTAGGCGAACCAGTCGGGGGCATAGTAGATCTCACTGAATACTGCCAGCTGGGGGTGTGTACTGTGGGTCTTGTAGGTAAGGCAATTGAGATTGTTGGGTTGCAGCTGCTCTTTTACTATGGTGGCTGTACTATCGGCACCAGCATGCTGTTTTGTAAGGTCTGCGAACTTGGAATTTACGATAGCTGTGGTTGCCGGATTAAAATCGTTGAGTGAAAGAATCTCGTCGTTGGCAGTTTCTACCACCTTTATTGTATCTACAAACCAAGCGTTGCCCAAAGCGGAAGCACGGCGGAGAGGCTGTACGCTACCGTCCTGCATGGGGAGCATAAGGTAGCGGCAGTTGAGCATGTCGAGCACGGGATAGTTGTCGAAACTGCCTGTTTGTTGATAGTTGCTGAATACCGCGTTTGCATTGAGATAGAAGTCGATGAGGTCTTGGTAGCGGCGCAGTTTGGCAGCACTGTAGCCACCTATCTGTTGATGGAAGGCGCTGGGAGTGGAGTTGTTGTAGGTGTCGGTAGAGAGGTCGAGGGTACGATAGTCAACATCGCCATTTTGGGCTGCTTGCTGGTCGAGGAGCATGTCGGTCTGTGATGGATTGATGCGGATGGCACGTTCGTCGGCAAAGTGGTCGTCGTTGAGGTAGCGGCGGTCCACGCCCCAGAGGTCAATCACTACGAGGATGGCGATGGCTGCTATGATTAGGTTCTTGTTTTTGATCATCTTCTGGTTGATGTAGAACCAGAGAAGAGCTGTTGTTGCTAGGACAAAGATGAAAGAACGCCAAGTGTCGGCCCGGTAGAGGCTAATACGATCTTTGATAAGGATATCCTGTATCATAGCCCACTGGTTTCCGTATTGTGCGGCCATCTGAACGTCGGAGCTACCGCTGAAGCTCAACGAGGAAGCTCGGAGGAGTCCGATAATGAGTATGCCGAGGGTGATACCGGCTGCTGTGTAGAGGGCGGTGTTGAAACGTTTGGTGGTTGCTTGAGACTGCTTGCTTATGATAGCGTTGAGTGAGAGGGCTGCCATTAGGGCCATGGCCATATTGGCAAGAACTAGACTCATAGATGGCGTACGGAATTTATTGTAGAGGGGCATATTGTTGAACACCCACTCGTTGATGGGCATGCAGTTGCGTCCCCACGAGAGTACGATGGCAATGAGGGTGGCTATGAGTAACCACCAGCGTTCAGGTCCTTGAACTACGAAGAGTCCGAGCACAAAGAGGAAGCAGATGATAGCGCCGAAATAGACAGGACCCGAAGTGAAGGGTTGGTCGCCCCAATAGAGAGGAGCCACCTGCTGACGGAAGTTTTTGAAGAACTCGCTGTCTTCGGATACACGTTCGCCGCTTCCACCACCCATGGCACCAGGTACGAGGATGGTATATGTTTCGCCTACGCCATAGCTCCAACCGAAAGCGTAATTGATGTCGAGACCGTCGCTTGGGGCGCTGGTTTCGGCTTGTTTCTGATCGGGATGTAGGTCGGCAGGGGTGACGGTGATCTCTTTGCCTCCTCGCATGGTGTAGGCTAGATATTCCTGATTTACCAACAGATGGCGGGTGTTGCAACCCAAAGCTACAGCGGCACCGAGAATCAACACGCCTGCGGCTATAGCAAAGCCTTTAAGCTGGTGCTCTTTGATAGCATAGATAAGATATACGATACTCATCACCACTCCGGCTATGGCAGTGTAGAAGGTGATCTGTATGTGGTTCATGGCTATTTGCATGCCTAAGGAGATGGCAAAGAGAAGTCCGCCCCATACGTATTGCTTGCGGAATGAGAGCACCATGGAAGCCAACACTGGAGCCATCATAGCCATCGCGTGGGCCTTGGTGATGTGGCCAGCTTCGATGATGATGATATTGTAACTTCCAAGGCCAAAGGCGAGGGAACCGAGAACGGCGATCCAAGGGCTCACACCAAAGGCCAACAGTGCTACATAGAAAGCCAAGAGGTAAAGGAAGAGAACACCGATGGTGCGCTCCCAACCTAGAAACTCGAGGGTGGCTATCTTGTTGAGGATGGTGTTGACAGACTGCTGTGGACTACGGGTGATCTGATAGCCAGGCATGCCACTGAACATGTTGGGTGCCCAGTTGCTGTATTCGCCTGTTTGCTCATGGAAATCTTTTTGAGCTTTGGCCATACTCTCGTATTTCTGAATATCGCCTTGTGGAAGCACTTTCCCGCCTAGGATAGGGGAGAAGTAGATGCAGGCAATAGCCAAAAGGCCGAGGATGATACCTGCATGGAGTAGGATTTTCTTTGTCTTTGCGTTCATATTGTATTCTTTATTTATTATCGGTGTTGGGTGTCGTGTCGGGTGCAGCTACAGGATAGGCTACCCTCACATGGTAGATACTCATGAATTTTTCGGTGAGTATCTTTCTAATTCGAGTGATATCGTTGTAGGTGATGTTGCAGTAGTTAAGTTGGCGGTCGCGTATCTTGCCATCAATAACGCGGTTCACCATCTGCTCTATGTCTTCCTTGGTAGGCTCTTTGAGGCTCTTGGTAGCAGCTTCGACTGAATCTACGATCATTACTACAGCCGTCTCGCGTGAGAACGGTGCGGGACCCGCATACTGGAAGGCTTCGAGGTCTGGTTTCATTCCAGGGTGCTCCATCATCCATTTGGTGTAGAAATACCCGGTGGTAGTAGTACCGTGGTGGGTGCGGATAAAGTCGGTGACATCGTTGGGTAGATGATATTTCTTGGCCAGCGCTATGCCGTCGCGCACGTGTTGGGTTATGATGCGGGCGCTTTCCTCGTTGTCGAGATTGTCGTGGGGGTTGAACCCCGATTTTTGATTTTCGGTGAAGTATAGTGGCGCTTCGGTTTTTCCGATATCGTGGTAGAGAGCGCCTACGCGTGCGAGGAGGGAGTTTCCTCCTATCTCGTTGATAAGGTCTTCTGCAATATTGGCCACTTGCATGGAGTGCTGAAAAGTGCCTGGAGCCTTGCGCGAGAGGTCGCGAAGTGCTGGAGTATTGGTGGATGAAATCTCGAGAAGAGTGAGGGCAGTAGTTATGCCGAATAGTTTCTCGAAGAGGAAGATGAGGGGGAATGCCAGAAGGGTGAGTACAGCGTTGACTAGGAACACTAGATAGCGTTCGCCGGTGAGGTTGGCCAAATGGGTGTCTTGCGAGAGCACACCCGCAGTATATATGAGACTGTAGGTGAGAAATACGATGATAGAGACAGTGAAGAATCTGCTAGACCGGTCGAAGTTTTTCACACACACAAGAGCCATGATGCCGGCAATGATCTGATAGAAGATAAATTCGTAGCTGTTGGGTACCAAGTTGGCTAAGATGATGACGCAGGTGAGGTGGATGTAGAGGGCAACCCTTCGGTCGAAAAATACGCGCATGAGGATTGGGGTAATGCACATGGGTGCTGCCAATATCCAATTGGGGGCAAACCACTCGAAGACGGCTACAACGGCCGACATAAGGAGTATGACTAAGAGCACGAAGGTGATCTTCCTGTTGTCGTCGAGGAGTGAATGCTGGGTGATACGGAGAAACATGTATAGTGCTATAAAAGCAATAAGGCATAGCACAGCGAGACCGATCCAATGATTGACGGTGTTGTAGTCGCTGGCGTTGCGGCTACGACTTAGATCTTCCAGTGTGCGTATCGTTTGGGCTTTCTCTGCGTCTATGTAGTCGCCTTTGGAGATGATGAGTTCGCCTTGTTCTACCATATTGGAAGCATAGTTGAGTTGAGAGAGTCGAGAGTCGAGCTCGAGTTGGGTGCGGGTATGCTCAAAACGGATGGAGGGGATTAGGCATCGGCGCAGCTCTTGGAGGCGACTATTCATCACGGTGTCGTTGTTGCTGCTCCATCCAAGTTGGGCCATCTGCTCTTCGAGCTGATGGGCAGTGATGAACTCGGTGGCACTATGTTCGGAACCAATATTGCCTTCTAGGATCACCAGCGTGCGCGACTCCAAATCGGTGATATCATTGGGGGTCTCTAGGTATCCTTTCTTGAAAATACCTTGGGCTACACTGTGGGCTTGCTTCTTGTCGGTCCAGCTGAGCGAGGAGGCTTCAATATTGGCATAGGTTTGAGCTTGAGCTGCAGAATCGACAGTATAATACAGCAAGGACTGCTGGCGTAATGAGGTCTCTTCGCGGGCCACCTCTTCGGAACTTTTCTCTACTACAAAGTTGAATGGAGCGTAGAGATCATCGTTGGTCCAAAAACCACCGGTGGTGTAGGTATAATGAATACTCTGATTGCCGCTGGGAAACATCAAGATGATAACTCCTACGGTGATCAGCATGACCATTACCTTGTATATGTTTGAAAGGTGGGGTACGATTTTGTCTATCAGTTTGTGCATTCTTTCAAGATTAGATTGTTATTTTTTTGTTTCCACCATTGGTGTTGAAGTGCGAGGAACGTTGGTTAAGTGAAGCGTAGTGGTTCGTTTGTATTGTGGAACATCGAGTGATAGAGGTGTTGAGGCTTAATGATATTACAGGCGGATGTTATGAGCATCAGCATGGGCAATCATCCTCTTTTGGGGTATCGATAGCACCGAGGCGTGTTATTGCTTTTTTTTCTTGAAGCGGAATATCTTTTTTCTGAATATGAAAGCACTGAATACAAAAAACACGGCTATCAGTATGCCGAGTGTAAGGTAGGTGGCGTGCATGCTGCTGGGAGCAAAGCCTACGAGAAGGAGCACTGGGAAGCCGAAAAGGATAGCTGTGAGCGACTGAAGCACGAGGTTGTTGCTGGCAGGTGTCTCAAATTTTGGATCTATCTCGCGAAGCAGTACCATACCGTTGCTGATGGTGCCGGTGAGCATGCCGAACATGGAGAAGAATCCTTCGTATTCATATCCTGGATAAAGGTGTTTGCTGGCTATGCGAACAAAACAGAAGGTGCCTAAGGCTCCTAATGTGCATACTACGATGAGTGGCATCCAGAGGCCTTTGAGCGATTCGAAACTGATGGCGGCGGTGCCAGCTACTATCATCACGTCGAAACAAAAACCGGCAATGCGGTTGAGGAGGTAGTTGTTAATGTATTCGCGGTGGATGATGTGGTGTTTGCGGGAACGGTTGATGACCCATTTGATCATCACTCCAAATAGGGTGCCCCACAAGAAGTTGAATCCCCAGATCATAGGTTTAAGTGTCTTGGTGCCGAAATT
>JAZUDW010000013.1:0-10595 GCA_045639845.1 Bacteroidales bacterium | reverse complement strand
AATACCTGGCTCTTCTTGGTGGGGATGGTGGTGTTGGCGTCGATGAGACGGGTCATCACGCCGCCGAGGGTCTCGATACCGAGCGAGAGAGGAGTAACGTCGAGCAGGAGCACATCTTTTACTTCGCCAGTGAGCACAGCGCCCTGGATGGCAGCGCCGATAGCTACAACCTCGTCGGGGTTAACGCCCTTGGAAGGAGCTTTGCCGAAGAATTTCTCCACGATGGACTGGATGGCAGGGATACGGGTGGAACCGCCCACGAGGATTACTTCGTCGATATCGTTGTTGCTGAGACCTGCGTCGCGCATAGCGTTGCGGCAAGGTTCGAGGGTGGCCTGGATGAGGTCGTCGCAGAGCTGTTCGAATTTAGCACGGGTGAGGGTGCGAACAAGGTGCTGAGGCATGCCGTCAACCACGGTGATGTAGGGAAGGTTGACTTCGGTCTGCTGGCTGCTGGAGAGCTCGATCTTTGCTTTCTCGGCAGCTTCTTTGAGGCGCTGGAGTGCCATAGGATCTTTGCGGAGGTCGATGTTCTTCTCGGCCTGGAACTCGCTGGCCAGCCAGTTGATGATCTTCTGGTCGAAGTCGTCACCACCGAGGTGGGTGTTGCCATTGGTGGACATAACTTCGAATACACCGTCGCCAAGGTCGAGGATCGAGATATCGAAGGTGCCACCACCGAGGTCGAATACGGCCACTTTCATGTTTTTATTCTTTTTGTCGAGACCGTAGGCGAGGGCTGCAGCGGTAGGCTCGTTCACGATACGGCGTACTTTGAGACCTGCAATTTCGCCAGCCTCTTTGGTGGCCTGACGTTGAGCGTCGTTGAAGTAAGCGGGAACAGTGATGACAGCCTCGTTGACTTCCTGACCCAGATAGTCTTCGGCGGTTTTCTTCATTTTCTGAAGAACGATAGCAGAGATTTCTTGGGGAGTATAGAGACGTCCATTGATGTCAACACGGGGAGTGTTGTTGTCGCCGCGTACCACTTTATAAGGTACGGATTCGATTTCTTTCTGTACACGGTCGAAGGTTTCGCCCATGAAGCGTTTGATAGAGTAAACGGTGTTGTGAGGATTGGTGATAGCCTGACGTTTGGCAGGGTCGCCGACTTTGCGGTCGCCATTCTCAACGAAACCCACGATAGAGGGGGTGGTGCGATGGCCTTCGCTGTTAGCAATTACTACGGGTTCGTTACCTTCCATTACGGACACACAGCTGTTGGTGGTTCCGAGGTCAATTCCAATGATTTTTGCCATATTGATATTTTTTTATTGTTTCTAAAATTTGTTCTTTGAGTTCGTCGGTTGTTCATTCTTTTTATCGTCCGTAGCGAACTGCGACTCTCTTTTATCAATTGCTGTGCCAAAAAGTCGATCGCTGACACGATGGCGAGAACTGAAAATATTTTTTGAGCGAATCATATTAATAATAATGTACTGGCGATGCTGTGATCATTATAAGGTTGAATTATGTTGTATGTGTGTGGTGTTTAATATTTTGATGTTGTATGTGCGGTTGTTGGTAAAGGGGGTTGGCAATAGATAAGAATAGGATTTTGAGGCCTAAGAGTTGGGTAGAAAGAATAGATTCTTGTGTGTGACAAAATGACATGTTGTGTTTCTTGTGCAGCGATAGAACCCTAATATGGATGAAAGAAGCATGTTGGGCAATACAGTATATTTTTAATCGAATGGGGGACTGTCGTTTTTGGGGGATAAGAAGATATTGTTGAATGTATGATAATGAAGAAGATGGCATTATGTGTAGTGGTCTCCTAAGATGGCGTTTGGGGGTGGTATGTGGCGGTTATGATATTGAAATTGAGTTTTGTATGCTGGTTGTGTAGGGGCGGATGCATTGTTCGTTCGTTGTGAAGATGATAAAGAAAGGGGATTTGTAGAGCTATAGGACGTTCTCATGACGAAGGCATCCCGAAGGCATCCCGAAGGCATCGCCTTGCCAGTAGAGTGGGGTATGGGATAGAAGATGGGAATGTGGATGTGCTGGTCGGTTGGCGAATTTGGGTATATTTTTTTTACGATGTATTATGGCAGACAGAAGTGCAGAGGGGTGGGAGTGGCCTTGTGGCGGAAAAAGGTGTGGTCTGTTCTTTTAGTGATGATAAAAAAATTAATTGGTACGATTTTGCTTGAGATTGTTGAGATATTTTGGAGTTGATACGAGAACTAATAAAAGCGTGTCAAGTTGTCAAACGATAGTGTCCCAATTTATTTTTTCATCATCACTTATTTGGCTGTTTCAATATTTATATATATTTTTGTATTTTAAAAATAATAAAAGACTATGGATACTATCATTATCTTAGATTTTGGTTCTCAATACACTCAGCTTATTGCACGCAAAGTGCGTGAGTTGAATATTTATTGCGAAATTCATCCTTTCAACAAGATTCCTGCTCTCACCAGCGATGTGAAAGGTGTGATTTTCTCGGGTAGCCCCTTCTCTTGCAACGCCGAAGATGCTCCTATCCCTGACATGAGCAATATTAAGGGCAAATTGCCTCTGCTGGCAGTATGCTATGGTGCTCAGTATTTGGCAAAATGGGGCGGCGGCCGCGTGCAGCAGTCCAAGATTCGCGAATACGGTCGTGCCAACCTCCAGTTTATAGACCATGAGAGTCCGCTGATGAAAGGCATCAACGAAGGTTCTCAAGTTTGGATGAGTCATGGCGACACCATCGAGGCTGTACCCGAAGGCTACCGTGTGATCTGCTCTACCGACAGCGTTAAATATGCTGGCTATCATATTGAAGGCGAAGAAACCTACGCTATTCAGTTCCACCCCGAGGTGCATCACTCTGTGGATGGCCTCACTTTGCTCCGCAACTTCGTGGTTGATATCTGCCACTGCGATCAGAGTTGGACTCCCGCTTCGTTTGTTGAGACCACGGTGGCCGACCTCAAGGCCAAGCTGGGCAACGACAAGGTGGTGATGGGTCTCAGCGGCGGTGTGGACAGCACCGTGGCTGCCGTGCTTCTCCACAAAGCTATAGGCCAGAACCTCCATTGCATCTTCGTAGATAACGGTCTGCTGAGAAAGGATGAGTTCGAAAGCGTGCTGGAAAGCTACAAGGGCATGGGCCTCAATGTGAAGGGTGTAGATGCCAAAGATCGTTTCTATAGCTTGCTTGCCGGTGTTACCGAACCTGAGAAGAAACGTAAGATTATTGGCAAGACCTTCGTGGATGTGTTCGACGAGGAGTCGAAGCTTATCACCGATGCCAAATGGCTGGGTCAGGGTACTATCTATCCCGATGTTATTGAGTCGAGCTCTGTGAAGGGTCCTTCACAGACTATCAAGAGTCACCACAACGTGGGCGGCCTCCCCGACTATATGAAGCTGAAACTTGTAGAGCCTCTCCGCTCGCTGTTCAAAGACGAAGTACGCCGTGTGGGCCGTCAGCTCGGTATCAAAGACGAGCTTATCGGTCGTCATCCTTTCCCCGGCCCTGGTCTCGCTATCCGTATCCTCGGCGACATCACTCCCGAGAAGGTTCATATTCTCCAAGAGGTTGATCATATCTTCATCCAGGGACTCCGTGATTGGAACCTTTATGACAAAGTATGGCAGGCTGGCGCCATTCTGCTCCCCATACAGAGTGTGGGTGTGATGGGCGACGAGCGTACCTACGAGCGTGTGGTAGCCCTCCGTGCCGTGGAGAGTGTGGATGGCATGACTGCCGACTGGTCGCATCTTCCCTACGACTTCCTTGCCAAGATCAGCAACGAGATCATCAACCGCGTGAAGGGAGTAAACCGCGTGTGCTACGATATCAGCTCCAAACCTCCTGCAACTATCGAGTGGGAATAATACCCAAAGATGAGCAAGGTTCGATGGTCGCCGCCCTGTGATGGCTGCCGTCGGACCTTAGTCTCTTTTGTGAGTATCGACGGCTTTCCGCGCCTCATATTTGCCTCACGATCATAAACCAAATACTAATACCTTTTCACGATATGAGAAAAATAACGAAGACTATAATGCTGTTGGCCTGCTTGATGGCTTTCTGCGTGGGCACCAAAGCCCAAGTGAACCCTGTGAAAGTGACCAACCTTACGCAACAGATCAACGGTAAGGACTACTATTTCTATATTCTCGAACAGGGTCAGACCGTGTTTTCTGTATCGCGAGCCTATGGTCTCCACTATAGTGCAGCTGTATTAAAAACCGACATACACAATATCTCGGTGGGCGACACCATCTGGTTGCCAGTCAACGCACAGAGCCGCGCTGCTGTGTCGCAGGCTTGCGGCAGTGCCGTGGCCTCTGCCACTGCCAGCTATCAGGAGATATTGGTGCAGCAAGGGCAGACGCTCTACAGTCTATCCAAAGCCTACAACACTACCGTTGAGGAGATTGAAAAACTCAATCCCGCGGTGAAAGACGAGGGCTTGAAAGCCGGGCAGACTATCAAAGTGCCTCTGGGTTCACGTGCCGACAACACGGTAGCTAAGTCGGGCAACGCTAATTCCGCCACCCAGCAGCCCAAAGGTAGTGCAAACAGCAATCAGACCAAGACTTCGACTGCAACCTCGACAGCCAAACCGGCTTCGACCGTAAAGCTGGAAGTGCGCGACCGTATCAGCAAAGACAAAGTCTATGTGTCGGTGATGATGCCTCTCTATCTGGATCGTATCAATGAGATATCAACTACTAAGTTCGATATCGAACAGCGTGGCAAGAAGACATACAAGTCGTTTGAGTTTATCCAGTTCTACGAAGGTCTGCTGTTGGCAATCGATCAGCTGCAGAACCAAGGCTACAAAGTGGTGCTCAATGTGGTAGATGTCAGTGCCGAGGACGATGCATCGGTGACAGAGGCTTTCAACAGTCACAATTGTGCCAATTCGGACCTCATCATTGCGCTCCTCACCCGTGCTCCTTTTGCAAAGGCAGCCCAGCTGGCCAAAGAGAACAAGGTGTTTATCGTAAGTCCTATGTCCACCCGCGATGAGATTCTTACCGACAACCCCTATGTGGTGAAATATATGCCGTCCGACAACGCCATGGTATCGGCAATGATTGATGTGATGAACCGTGAGCATGCCGGTGGCAATCTCTATCTGGTGCATTCCAAAGCGCGTGCCGAAGCACCCTTGTTCAATGCATTCAAAGCACAGCTGGAAGGCAACGGTTCGTTGAGGTTCCATTACTCTATCGTGGATTGGGCAGCTATCGCCAAACTGGGTCCTGCACTGAAATCGACCCACGACAACGTGGTTGTCAACCTCTTTGACCAGGGTAAGGATAAAAACCGCATACAGCTCAACAATCTGCTCAACAAACTGGTGAGCCTCAACGAGGTGCCTATACTGATGTCGGCTGCCAACTATGTACGCGATGTCAACGATATCGACTTCAGTCAGTTGCAACGTGTGAACTACCATATGATCTATACATCATATTTGGACTACAACAATACTGCGCACAAATCCTTTATCGATAACTTCAAGGATCGTTATCGTACCGAGCCTGTGGGCGTATATGCTGGTGTGGCCAACGATATTCTCATCTATTTCGTGACGGCTATCAATCAGAAAGGCACCACTTTCTGGTACAATCCATCTCAGTTTTCTGCACCCTCGTCGCTGCTCTTCCCCTTGCAGATAGAGCGTAGTCCGCTGGGCGGCTTTGAGAATCAGAAGGCTTCGCTCTATAAAATGAAAGACTTCCATCTGGTGCCTGTCGGCAAATAATAGGTTGTATATAATATAATAAGGTGTACTAAAAGGGATCAACAGCATGGACGAGGCCTTGTGAAGAAACCAAGGTGAGGCTGTCGTTGATCGGCGTATAAAGAAATAAAAGTTGATGTACTGCAATATACTCTCCAAGGAGTGTGTGCGGGCATGTGGATTGAGATGAATCAAACAACACTAAAAACTAAAGCAACACTATCGGGTAAGGGTTTGCACTCCGGCAAAACCGTTACCGTCACACTACTCCCTGCTCCTGCCCATAGCGGTATCGTGGTGCGCAGGACTGATCTCAAGCCGGAGGTGAATATTACGCTCAATGCTCGCCATGTGAGCTCTACGGCACGTGGCACCACCCTGTCGGAAGGTAAAGCCTCTGTTGCTACTGTGGAACATCTTATGTCGGCTCTTCATGCGCTGGAAATCGATAATGTGATCATCGAGACCGATGGCGTGGAAATTCCCATACTCAATGGTGGATCTATGCCCTGGGTAGAGGCAATAAACAAAGCAGGTATATGCGATTTGGATGCTGAACGTCAATATTTTACTGTTGATCGTCCTTTTGAACTGAAGGTGGGCGGCTCCTACTTCAAAGCCCAGCCTTCCGATCATTTCTCGGTGCATACCGTGGTCGATTATCACTCTCGGTCGCTGGGCCGACAGGAATATGTGCTCGACGGATTCTCCAACTATGTCACCGATGTGGCACCCTGTCGCACCTTTTGTTTCCTTCATGAGATCAGCGCGTTGCTTGCATTAGGACTCATCAAAGGCGGCAGTCTCGACAATGCTCTTGTGTTTGTAGATAAGCCTATTGGACCTATCGTGAAACGCCGTATAGCCAAACAATACGGTGTGTCGTTGTCGGAAGTGAAAGAGCATAATGGTGTGCTCAATACCCATCAGCCGCTGTTCGACAACGAGCCTGCTCGGCATAAGACACTCGACTTCGTAGGTGACATCCGTCTGGTAGGCCTACCGGTCAAAGGCAGTTTCTATATAGAATATCCTGGACATAAAGCCAATACGATATTTGCCCAAAAGCTCATGGAAGCCATGGGCCGATGATGTTTACAGTGGCCTTTGGGCCTGTGGTAGGCAATTCGCAATCGGCATTGGGATGCCTGCACTATACATAAACGGATACTAAGTGATGATAAAAAAATTAATTGGTACGATTCTGCTTAAGATTGTTGAGATATTTTGGAGTTGAGACGAGGAAGCAGAGCGGGCTATGTGACTGAGGAACAAGTTCAAAATAGCCAACAAGATGAAGTAAAAAGTTTGTCAAGTTGTCAAACTATAGTGTCACAAGTTATTTTTTTTATCATCACTAATATTAATATATAACATCATTTAACCATAGGCTTCGCAATAATAGCCGAAGCTTTGCGTTAATGCAGCTATTAATAACAAAAGAAAAAAATGGTACTATACGACCTTCACCCCAATGCCAAGATAGGCGACAATGTCACTATCTGCAATTTTTCAACCATCAGTGATGATGTAGAGATAGGCGACGGCACTTGGATTGGCCCTAACGTAACTATATTCCCCGGCGCCCGTATCGGTCGCAATTGCAAGATATTCCCTGGCTCTGTGATTTCGGCAGTGCCTCAAGATTTGAAGTTCAATGGCGAGTACACCACCTGTGAGATTGGCGACAACAATGTGATTCGCGAATGTTGCACCATCAACCGTGGCACATCGGCTTCGGGACGCACTGTGGTTGGCAACAACAATCTCCTTATGGCCTATACCCATGTAGCCCACGATTGTGTGGTAGGCGACTATTGTGTGCTGGCCAACAATTCCACCCTCGCAGGCCATGTTACTCTGGGTGATTGGGTGGTGCTGGGTGGCAAGACTGCCATTTTACAGTTTGCACATGTGGGTTCGCATGTGATCACTTGCGGCGGTTCGTTAGTGACTCGCGATATACCTCCCTTTATCCGTGCCGCCCGCACCCCTATCAGCTATGCTGGCATCAACACGGTGGGTCTGCATCGTCGCGGTTTCTCCCAAGAGTCTATCAACACCATACAGTCTATCTACAGAGTGCTGTTCCAGACTGGTCTCTCGGTGTCGCATGCCGTCGAGGTCATCAAGGGCGAGTTCGGTAATACCGACGAAGCAAAGCAGATCCTCAGCTTCATAGGCAGCGTCCACATCGGTCTCCTCAAAGGCTACACTTACGTATCTCACAATAGAGATGAGCAGTAGGGTAGGGGGCCTGTGTTTTTTTTTGAAAGATTATTGTCGATTTGAATAAAGCGAACGGTGATTAGTTAGTGATCAGTGTGACTCCCTTTGGTCGCTGTTTATTTGTTAGCTCCACTTCGGTCGCTGACCTAACGGTCGAATCGTTTATTTCTTGATTTGATGTTTGCGGACTCCCTGCATAAATAGTTAAACAAATAAATAACTCAACAATAATCATCAACTCAACCGAACTATGGTCGGCGACCGAAGTGGAGCAAACTGCTACACTAGCCGAAGAGGAGCCAACAGCGATAGCCTCATTGATTACTTATTAATAATCAACTAAGCAGCACGGCTCTTTTTATCGACAAGAGAAGAGTGGTCGGACAAAATGTCGTTTTTGTCTCATCGCTCTTCTCTTGTTGAATCAGCAAGGTGTCGAATTCAGAAACAGATCAATAGATCAACAATCACAACATATTTTTCTGCATACGGAAAAAAAGTTGTATTTTTGCATTTCCAATTCCTTGCCGCATGAAGATTGTTAGATTCATATCATTCGCATTGATTTTGTTGCTACCCACATTGTTAGTGGCACAATATCATGCACGCGATTGTATATTTATTTACCCTATTCAGCAATGGGATTGCAATCCCAACTGGATCGTATCCTCGCTCCAGGTGGGCAGCTGGGACGATGTGAAGGAGGTAGAAGACAAAGAAGCCGACTATGTGATGAGCTTCTGGAAAGCCGACTCCTGTGCCATCGACGCATCTAGCAGTGACGACGATCTTGGCACCGTGTGGGGTGGCGGCCGTTATGTGAAACATACCTCCGTATGGCTCGCTGCAGTCCCCAAAGCCGATGTGCGTTTCGTAGAGTGGAGCGATGGTGTTCGCGACAATCCGCGTCAGCTGGCCCTCGACAGCAACCAGTCGTTGGTAGCTGTATTTAGCCGTATGGCGTCCTACACACCTTCGCGGCAGGTGGCATCCGTCGAAGCCGAGATCACCGTACGCGGCCAGCGCATCTATGTGAAAGGAGCCTCGGGCTACCATATACGCATCTACGACGAATGGGGCCACTGCGTCACCGACCAGCAGCGCACCTCGTCGGCCGAGACTAGCTACCTCATGCCCAAATCGGGCACCTATTTTGTTCAGATCGGGGCCACGTCTCCGCAGAAGATCGTGGTGGAATAGCCCGCCACCACGTTAGGTACTGGATAGAAAGAAAAGAAAAAAAATAAAAAATACTACAATGAAAAAATCAATGATTGTTATGGCAGCCTTCGCTACACTGCTGGCCGTAGGTTGCTCAAAGAAAGATGGCAGCACAGCCTCCGAACAGGTGATAGGTAAGCCTGAGGTGAAGATAGAAGATGGCCGCTTCACCCCCGAAGTGATGTGGAGCCTGGGTAAGATGGGCGAGACCGCCGTGTCTCCCGATGGTAGCAAGCTCGTGTATGCAGCTACATACTACGACATGGATGCCAACAAGAGCAACAGCGAGCTCTACCTCATGCCCACCCAGGGTGGCGATGTGGTACGTCTCACAACCACCGCCCAAGGCGAGTTCAACCCCGTGTGGAAAGATGATGCCACCTTGCTCTTCTGCCGTGGCACACAGATCGTATCCATGAATGTGGAAAACCAGAAAGAGAACGTGGTGCTCGAAAACGAGAACGGCTTCGAAGGCTTCAAACTCTCTCCCGACGGCAACAGCCTCCTCTATATCTCCACACTCCCAGTGGAGCGTCCCGACCATCTGGAGAAACTCTATGCCGGCCTCGATAAGACCACCGGCCGCATCAACGAAGACCTCATGTATCGTCATTGGGACGGCTGGGTTGACGAATATCCCCATATCTACCTCCTCTCTCTGGCCGACGGCAAAGCCGACATCGCCAATGCTATCGACGTGCTCGGTGCCGACCAGCCCTTCGAGTGCCCCATGCGTCCCTGGGGCGGTGTAGAGCAGTTCAACTTCTCGCCCGACGGCAAATACATCGCCTACACCTGCCGCAAAAAAACTGGCAAAGAGTACGCCACCAGCACCAACAGCGATATCTATCTCTATAATGTAGAGACCCAAGAAACCAAGAATGTGAGCGAAGGCATCATGGGCTATGACCAGAACCCCGTGTTCAGCCACAACGGCCAGCTCCTTGCTTGGGAGAGTATGGAACACGACGGCTATGAGAGCGACAAGCTCCGCCTCATGGTACTCGACCTCCAGAGCGGTCAGATGACCGACTATACGGCCGACTTCGACTATGGCGTGAGCGGCATCACCTTCTCCGATAACGATCAGGAGATGTTCGCCGTTGTCATGTATCGCGGCATGAACGAAGTGTTTGCCTTCGATGTCGCCACCCGTGCCATCCGTCAGGTCACCAAAGGTCAGCACGATATCAACGGCTTCTCTCTCTGCGGCACCACTATTTATGCCAACCAGGTGGCCCACACCTATCCTCAGGAAGTCTATACCTACGATGCCAAAGGCAACGAAGGCCAGGGTACCAAGCTCACTTCGCTCAACGACGACGTCCTCTCCCAAGTGCGCATGGGCAAGAGCGAAGAGCGCTGGATCAAGACCAAAGACGGCAAAGATATGCTCGTATGGCTCATCTATCCCTACGACTATGACTCCACCAAGACCTATCCCGCACT
>JAZUDW010000012.1:0-7566 GCA_045639845.1 Bacteroidales bacterium | reverse complement strand
GATCACCACATCGGCATTCTTCGACAGTGCCGACTGGATGGTATCGTAGGCCACCGAAGCCGGGTCGGCATTCATACCCTGCGACACAATAGGCACCCCGACCCGCTCCGACCAGATCGTAAGCTGGTCAACGGCAGCTGCACGGAAGGTGTCGCTGGCACCGAGCATCACACTCTTGCCTGCTTGCTTGAATTGGTAGGCCAGCTTGCCGATGGTGGTGGTTTTGCCTACACCGTTCACACCTACTACAAGGATCACATAGGGTTTGCGAGGCAACACTGAGTCGAAATCTTCAAACTCGTCTTTGTGATGCTGGTTGAGCAAGGCGGCTATCTCACCTTTCAAGATGCCATTCAATTCCGAAACACTAATGTATTTGTCACGTTTCACACGCTCTTGGATGTTGGCGATAATCTTCAAGGTAGTCTCTACTCCCACATCCGACGAGATTAGCATCTCTTCAAGATTGTCCAGTACATCATCATCTACAGTCGATTTACCAAGAATACTCTTGCTGAGTTTGGTAAAGAAGTTCTCTTTAGTTTTACTGAGTCCTTGATCGAGGGTCTCTTTCTTTTGTTTGCTGAATATCGAAAACAATCCCATAATAGATATAATACATTAAATGTTTCGAAGTGCAAAGTTAGTAATAATTTTTAACATAGCACTAAAAAAGTGCTTCGCCAACGTGCCTACTGCCTCATTGTTGTTTGCCAAACCCACAGGTTCTGGTGGCCGATCTCTGCAATTCGAGTGCGCATCGGCTATACTCAAACAGATGTATCACATCGTTTTAGTATAAGTCACAACTCTATCGGAGCACACACAAAAAACTCCCGCTTCGCAGCGGGAGCAAAACAAAAGCGTATGAAAAAAATTATTTATCTTTCCATGATGACCAGGGAAATTATTTCTTTTTCAGATATTCCTGTACGTTATCGGAGGGAACGATTTCCTCTTTAAAGGTATAGGCGTTGGTCTTAGGAGAACGCTGCATACGGATTACCTTAGCGAAACTCTTACCCGTAGAAGTCTTAAGGGTTGCAACTACTTTCTTTGCCATAATTCAGTCCTTCTTTAATTATTATTTGATTTCTTTATGAACGGTAACTTTCTTGAGGAAGGGGTTATATTTCTTCAACTCTAAACGTTCGGGAGTATTTTTCTTATTCTTGGTCGTGACATAGCGCGACATGCCAGGAACTCCACTGGTTTTCTGCTCGGTGCATTCCAGTATCACTTGGACTCTTGCGTCTTTAGTTTTCTTTGCCATTTTCTTTACGTTTTCTATCGTTTTTGAGATTGCAAAAGTACTATATAATTTTGAATTGCCAACATTTTTTTACAACTTTTTTTGCAACATTTTACAAACATATTAAATATCAGCCACATAACAAAACAACTACAAGTACATTACATCTCAATAATCATATAACTTTTTCAACTTTTCAGTTGTTAATTTCTCAAATTCGCCCTTTGACTTTCATAGTCAAACGAACCTATTTTCCAAACACTTTAACAGCCTGCTGCATACGCTGTCTGATAGGCACATCGAAGGGACAACGGTTTTCGCAGGCACCGCAGCCTATACACTCGCTTGCGTGATGATCCAGCGCTTCGTACTGTTCCTTGATGTTGGCCGGAACGGGAGACTTGCCTTGTGCCTGATCCAGCAGATGATTCACTTTTGCGATATTGATACCCACAGGACATGGGGTGCAGTGACCACAGTAGGTACAACTTTTTTCCTGTGTAGATGCCACCGTGGCCGACTCGGGGTCGCACTGGTTGCCGGCCTCGTTGGTATAGGCTTCGGCAGTGCGATCTTTTTCCAGCACACTGAGATAGTCTTTCTCTTCGTCGGTAGCTGTCAAGTAATGAAGGTCTTCCTGCAGAATCTCTATCGTATTGGCACCAGCCAGCGCCACAGCCACACAGGGTTTGGACAATGCATATGCCAAGCACTGAGAAGGCGTCAGGGCATAGCCCAGCGGTGAGGTCTCTTCTTTGAGCAGACGGCCACCGCCACCAAACACCTTCATCACGGTGATAGCAATATTGTGCTGAGCACAATAGTCGTAGAGTTCCACTCGCTTGGGGTCAATGCCGGGGAGCATATGCGAATACACATCCTTGTCCCACAGATTGTACTCGGAAGTGATGCGGTCAAAAGCAGGGTTGAGGCTGAACATGATCACCTCAAACTCGCCACTCTTGGCAGCAGCCAAGGCTACATCCACATTATGGCTGCTCATACCTATATGTTTGATCTTACCTTCCGTCTTCAGCTGACGAATGTAGTTCATCAGCTGACTATTGAGTATCGTGTCCCATTCGTCGAGCTTATCTACAATATGCAGCATACCCACCTCGATATGGTCGGTACCCAGCAAGTCGAGCAAATCGACAAAACCTTTCTTTGCCTGCTCCACGTTGCGTGTGCGCTCATATTGCTGTCCGTTCCAGAAACAGCCCACATGGCCTTGTATCACCATACGGTCGCGGCGATCTTTGAGTGCATAGCCAATATTGCCGCGCACTGTAGGATTGGCATCATATATATCTATATAATTAATGCCGCTGTCGAGCGCCACATCCATATAGGCACGTGCCTCTTCGGGGGTCATCTCTTCAAAGGGGCCGCAGCCCAGACCAATTTCACTCACCTTGATGCCCGTGGCGCCCAGGTCGCGATAATGCATACGAGGATTAGCTTCCGGCTGCGAAGTTTGGCTGCACGATACGAAGAACATGGCAACCAATGCTGCAACAATCAGTTTGATAGTTATTGTTTTCATAATATTATAATTTCAATTATTTTGAAATGCAAAAATACACAATAAAAACCAACCGCCATTGTTTTTTTCATCCATCGTGCCGCCTGATGTATCTATTACACGCAAAAAACACAGACATAAACACCTATATATCATCACATTCATCATGCTTACGAAGCAAAAAAAAGAAAGGCCTCCGTCTCGAAAAACATCGAGGCGGAGGCCCAACAAAAATATTGGCAGTTTCTTAGAATACCATGACTTTTTTACCGTCAATGATATAAACACCGCGACCGCCCACCTTGTCGAGTTTACGGCCCATCATGTCATAGATACCTTTCACGCGAGGAGCCACAGGCTCGGCCTCTACGTTCTCGATACCCACACGGTCTTTCAAACGGAGCACAAACGAAGTCTCCGTGCCATAGTCATCCATAGAATAACCCAGTGCGTAGCAGCCGTCGCCGGTCACAAAACACAAGGCCGACATTATCCAGCCGTCGGCATAAGCATCGCCGGCATACTGGTCGGCCACTCTCACGATCTCATTGCTATTGATATTCCATATAACGGCATCGGCCTGATTTCTGCGGCCCACAGCAGTACCATCGTTGGCAATGCCAAACAGTTCGGGGCCATCCTCTTCGCTATCGTTGGCAAACACCTCCAACTGCTGAGTAGTGAAGTTGTAGCGAGCACAGGTGGCTGCAGGAGTATTGAACCAATCGTTCACATCGTAGCTCTCTACGAGAAATACAGATGCCCACTCACCGTTGGCGCTCAAAGCGCAAGGCTCGAACTTATAGTAAGGATTGGGACAATCTACCTCGATCAGCTCACCATTATCGTCAAACTCACGGGTCTGATAGAAATTGTCGCCAAAGGTAACAGGTTCATACTCATTCCCGTTGCGGCGCCATGCAATAGCCACCCAGTCGCCAGTGTTGTTGTCCTGCACATAACCCAGAATCATAGAACCGTCGGTAGAGATCCAGCGGGCAGAAGCGTAGTCGATAGCAAAGCGCATATTGGTAGGCCAAGGAAGATCGGTACGGGTCTGACCATTGTTGGTCCACACGCAGGCATAAGTGGTCCACGACTCATCGAAGTGGAAACCCACTATCGTGCTACCATCGGCAGTGATGCCGTAAGCCTCAGAGCCAGCATCTTGAGCAGTCTCAAACAGGCGGAAGTAAGAGCCGCTATTTGCATCAAAGCATATAGGATGCGAGATATAGTTGGCATCCATCATGCTACCCACGGCCATACCATTGGCATTGACAGCATGAAGCACACCCTCGTAGTTTCTGTAGTCCCAGTAGGGTTCGCCAATTTCACCCCAAGCCATAGGATCCATCCACACCGAATCCAGCTCAATGATAAGACTCATTGTATTGGTCTGGGTATTCCACACGGCAGGATAGTTGCCCACCTTGTCGCTACCGGCCACCCACAACAGATCGTCGGACATACCTTCGGCCACGAAACCTATTTCGTCGGCACCGTAGCTGCTTGGGCTCACAGTAAAGTTGTTTTGAGCACGTGCTGCCAGCACCAAGCCGGCAAACATAACAAATGTAAAAAGTTTTTTCATAATGAATTAACGTTGTTATTTTATTAAAAAGATATCCCTATAAAGAAATGCAAAGATAGACAAAAAAGCCGTAACACCAAGTTTTTTGTCCCCCCTATCCTTTGCACACCTATGAGCAAACACAGAGCTATTCTTCTATGAGACGCAACGAGTCGTCCTGCATCCGCACCTTAAGCCAGCTGTGAAGTCTTTGCTTATCGGCCGCGGCAAGCTGACCATCGGTACGGACTATCACATAGGTGCGACACTTTGTGGTATCGGCCTTCACATCGGTGCCGGCAGCTCCTTGTGCCACAGCCACATGCTTCACCGCGGGATACTGCACGGGAATCTCACGTTCGAGGCAGAGGGCCACATCGTGGTTGGCATTATAGATCGCGAGCTGCCTACGTAGGCTATCGATCTGCTGGTCTCTGTCTTTGATAAGATCCTGACTACGGTTGTAGAGGTCGGCCATAAACTTGTCGGACTGAGGCCCGCGGCCCAAAGCATTGGTGTTGAACAGTATCTGTCCGCGACCTATACCCTGCTCACCAGCCAGCACATAGAGTGTCTCTTTGGTGCTGGCATCTATATCATCATTGGTGAGAAACAACTCTACGCTGGAGTTTTTCCCATCGTGGACCACACGGGTGTCGTAGATCAAGTCGTAGCCAAGCACCCTGCTTTGATCCACAAAAGCCATCACGCTACGTTCAAAGTTGTTCTGCCTTACGATGGTCACTGCCGAGAAGATACTAGGTATGATGAAGATGATGATGGTGATGATCACTGTACGACTGATCTTGCGATGTTGGGCCTCATTATCGTACTTCACCGATGGGAAGCCAAGATACTTGGCACCAAGGAAAGCAGCGGTGGCGATGAAGATGCTGTTGATAAAAAAGAGGTATAGGGCACCCAGGGCATAGTGGACATTGAGTTTGGCCAAGCCAAAGCCAATGGTACAGAGCGGAGGCATAAGCGCCGTAGCTATCGCCACACCAGCAACGGCAGTACCTTTCTCTTTACGACTGGTCTCCACTATACCTGCAAAACCGCCAAAGAAAGCAATAAGCACATCGTAAATAGTGGGGTTGGTGCGAGCCAAGAGCTCGGTGGGGTTGCCTAGATAAAGTGGCGACAGCAGGAAATAGATGGTGGAGGCCACAATGCTGATGGCCACCATGACACCCCAGTTTTTGAGAGCCAGCCCGAAAAGTCTCATGTTGTAGGTACCCAAAGCCATGCCCATGCCCACAATAGGACCCATCAGCGGCGAGATGAGCATTGCACCGATAATGACAGGTATAGAGTTGACATTGAGGCCCACCGATGCTATGATGATGGCACAAGCCAATATATATACGTTGGGGCCTCTGAAGTAGATGCTTCTCTTGATGTTTTCGGATGCACTCTCCACATCTATATACTCCGACAAGCCCACCTTGGGTTTGAGATAGCGGAAGAGGACATTCATCTTTCTTGAGTTTTCATTCATATCATTCAGTTATTTACCATGGTTTACAAAAACGATGAGCCGAAGCATAGTAAAAACATCCGCTCATCAACAACACCGATAACGGAACTCACCCAACTTTATTGCTTTGATTACGGTGGCGAGGCTGGCCTTTTCTATGCTCTAGTCTGAATAATTGGTTGGTTTTTCAGTCTTCAAAATTCATGTCATAGTTTATAAACCATTCTTCAGAAATTCTCTGAGATGCAGATGAGTGATGCCGTTGTCATCGGCACGACTGAGGAGCGGAGTCAAGGAAATGACGTACTTGGGGTAGTTGTCCTTGATGGCGCGCAGATTGCCGAACTCACGTTCGTAAGTGGCATCGTCTGCAATGATAAAGGATGCCTGGATGTAGATGCGTTCGCCCTTGGGTTTTGTACACACAAAATCAATCTCACCAGCCTGCAGCTGCCCCACAGTCACCTCGTACCCCAAGCGTATCAGATGGCTGTATATGACGTTCTCCATAACCTTCTCCACGTCGCCTTGCCGCGAACCTCCGCAGAGGGCATTACGTATACCGTTGTCTTCAAAATAGAACTTGTCATTGCTCTCAAAAAGTCGCTTTCCATGAATGTCATATCGGTTCACCTTGTGTAGCATGTATGACTCACACAGAAACTTGATGTAGTTAATGATTGCGGTAGAGGTGATGCTCTCACCCTGAGCCTTCATATACCTTGCTATGCTGTTTGCCGAAATGAGCTTTCCTGCGTTGTCGGCAAGGAAGCGTACAAGATTTTCAAGGAATGGCACATTGCGAATCTGGTTACGCATGATGACATCCTTCAGCAGGACGGTATTATAGACATCCATCTGGTACTCACGTGAATCCTGTTCATCAAGACCATAGCGTATCAAACCTGGGAGCCCGCCAAACTGAATGTATTTCGACAACGCGTCATCGCTGTCCGCAAGATTGTGGAACACGAGGAACTCCTCATAGCTCAATGCCTGAACATATATCTCCTTGTACCTGCCACCAATCTTGCTGCTCAGTTCACTGCTGAGCATACTCGAATTGCTTCCTGTGATGACCAGTTCCACATCCGGCTCCTCGTAATAGCTTCGCACACTCCGCTCAAATTCCTCTATGTCCTGAACCTCGTCGATCAGGATATAGTTCATCTTGCTCTCGTCACGATGCTCATCTATATACGCATTCAGGTCCTGATACGTGCGGATGCCATCAAAGGCATGCTTCTCCTTATCTATATATATAGTATTATTACTTTCATTGGATGCAACCTTATCCCTAAAGAGACGGAGCACAGAGCTCTTCCCCACACGCCTTTGACCCGTGAGAATGATAATAGTATCTTTATCAAGATACTTTTCTATTCTGGCAATGTAAGCCTGCCTAAGAATCGTTTTCATATCGACTATAATAGAAATCCATTACAATGATTACAAAAATATCTTCTATAGAAGACAAAAACGACAAAATATTAATTTTATTGCCGTAAGTGCCCGATAAAAGTTTAAAATTATTACTGTCCGCCAAAAATTCAGGGTAGTGAAATTTGCTTTTCGGGGCAATAAAACGAATAGCATCAGCGTTTCTATTAAAAAGTTGACAAATGCCTTTTTGATGCCAGGAATGGCCGACAAAGCCCTTCTACAGGCGTACTGATAATGGTTGAGCGGGCTTGAAAATGTGGTGTCCTTGTGTTTATAGGAAATCATTTACAAAG
>JAZUDW010000011.1:0-29019 GCA_045639845.1 Bacteroidales bacterium | reverse complement strand
GCATACAACTACCTAATGGAGAATTTCGCAGGTTCGAAGTGTCCTTACCCCGTGGTTAAAGTTACTCAATATCCTCTTCCTTTCAACATGATCAACCGTCTGTATGACGAGTGTGACGAGATCCTTGTTCTTGAGGATGGTCAGCCTTTCGTAGAGGAACACGTGAAAGGTTTCTTGGGTAAAGGTAAGAAAGTGATGGGCCGTCTGGATGAGACTATCCGTCGCGATGGCGAACTGAATGCAGAAAAAGTGGCTAAAGCTCTTGGACTCTCTGTAGAGCAGGGCGCCGCTGTTCCTGAAGTGGTTACCAACCGTCCTCCAGCACTCTGCCAGGGTTGTCCTCATGTGGATAGCTACGAAGCTGTGGTTGAGGTGATGAAAAAATACCCCAATGGTCGTGTGTTCGGAGATATTGGATGCTATACACTTGGTTACAACATGGGTGCCATCAATACTACTGTATGTATGGGTGCCTCCATCACTATGGCTAAAGGAGCTTCAGAAATGGGTGTATTCCCCAGCCTGGCAGTAATCGGTGATGGTACTTTCGGACACAGCGGTATGACTGGTCTGCTCGATTGTATCAACGAAAAAGCCAATGTGGTGGTTATGATTCTCGATAATGATATTACGGCTATGACTGGTGGTCAGCCCAGTAGCGCTAACCAGAAACTGCGTAATATCTGCATTGGTCTTGGCGTTGATCCTGCTCACATTCGTTCTATCGAACCCCTGAAGAAGAATCACGAAGAGTTTATGAAGATTCTTGAGGAAGAAATCGCATTCAATGGCGTTTCTGTTATTATTCCTCAGCGTACTTGTATCGTTGAATTGAAGAAACATCTCAAGAAATAAATGATGGGTTCAATGTCCGCAGTTCTCTATCAAGGGGCGGACAAATGAAACATTAACTAAAACTGATTATTGAAATGAAAAAAGACATCATACTTTGCGGCGTTGGCGGTGACGGTATCGTTTCCGTAGCAAAAATTATCTCCGATGCAGCCCTTTCTTTAGGCATGTATGTTAAGCAGAGTGAAATCCACGGTATGTCGCAACGTGGTGGCTCTGTGTTTTCTCATCTTCGCGTGAGCAGTGACCCTATCTTCTCGGATGTTATTCCCGAGGGCAAGGCTGATATTATCCTCAGCTCTGAGCCTATGGAAGCACTCCGTTATCTCCCCTTCTTGAGCAAGGATGGCTGGGTGATTACTAACAGTGCTCCTTTTATCAACATTAAGAACTATCCCGAGCTTGATGCTGTAATGGCCGAACTTAAGAAGGTTCCTCATTGCGTGGCTTTCGATGCTAATGAGATAGCAAAACAGGTGAAAGCCCGTAGCAACATGGTGCTTCTTGGTGCAGCAGCTCCTTATCTCGATATCGATTTTGCCGAGTTGGAGAAAGCTATTGCTTCAATCTTCGGCCGCAAAGGCGAAGAGGTGGTGGCTACCAACGTGGCTGCTATTCGCGCCGGTCGCGATGCTAAATAATTGATGATTCTTATAGTATTGTCATTATAAATGAAGGGGGACGGTTCCTTATTGACCGTCTCCCTCTTTTTTTACTTTGTTTTTTCATTGTGATAGCATTTTCTTCGAAGTTAGGATTCATCAAGTACTTTTTAAGATAGGATTGGACACTTGGTCGTAATCTTAGGATAGAGCCGTTGTGATGATCTCTTGTTTTTGGATCGAGATCACATCGAAAGATATCATTTATAAGGTGGGCTCTATAAATTTATTTCTTGCGATTTTGAATGGATTAGCTCCACGCTGGTCGCTGACCTCAGTTGTCGAACAGATTGCTGTGCGAAGCGAGGACGCATAGCGGGCTATGCAACCGAGTGACAAGCAGCAAGATGTTGACAAGGCTTCAAAAGCGCTGAAAAGATTTATGTTGCACATCATTATTACGTTTTTATTCAATCGGTGAATATATTGAACCCGCCATAAAGCATACACCATATTGTTTGCCTTTTTTTGTGAGGGTGGCGGGCTTTAGGCTTTTTGTTCGTATCAGTTTTACATACATTTTTTTTGTTTTATGCAAGAATCGGACCGAAAGATGTACTAATAATAGTCTTTGAACGTCGAAGACCCAAAACATACTAAATCTAAGGTTCGGAAGAACCGCCTAGCCTACCTGGAATCTCAACCTTAATATGGTTGGTGTTTCTAGCAAAGCTAGTTTTTTATAACGTCGCTTCCTTTTTTTGACAAGAAACGGATTATCAATCCCAAGACTATAACGGCAGCAGCAACAAGCAATGCGTCAGCTATGGTGAAATTCGAGACCCTTAGTGTAGAATGAGTCCATGTTGAGATTTCGTGAGTGACAGCCTCGACCCACCAGAGTTCGAGTTTTAGCACTTTGCAGACTAGTGTTGCAGCTGGTGGCCACCAAGACAATAGGACTGTAAGCAGTATTGTGGCCATAATGAAAGTGGCAAGCGGCACCACAAGAAGGTTGGATATGAGGAAATATGTAGGGAACTCATGAAAGTAATAGAGTATAAAAGGTAGTGTGGCTAATTGGGCCGTAAACGATAAGCAAAGCAGTTTCCAAGCGCTTTCTAGTAACCATAAAAATTCTTTGTATAGATATTCTCTTGCTGTAGGAACCTTTGTCCTTTTGGGGTAGGCTTCCAAGGATGGCTTTTTTTTCGGATGGAAGTTTATTAGGTGGGCGAGGGGACTGTATAGCAATGCTATTCCAACAACGGCGCTATAGGACAGCTGGAACCCTACATCGAAGACCAATGCAGGGTTAATGACGAGAAGAAGAGTGGCAGAAAATGCTATGGATGCGATGCTGGGAGACTGTGTCCATAACATACGTCCGATAATTACGAAGCTGAACATGATACCTGCTCTAAGTGTAGATGGAGCCATGCCGGTGAGTAAAACAAAGAACCAAATGCTAAGAATCTGAATAGTGCCAATCAGCACTCTATATCGAGGACCTCGTCGAAGAAAAAACAATAATCCTTCTATTAGAAATGCAATTATACCTACGTGGAGTCCCGACACACATAGCAAATGGGTGATGCCCGATGCTTGAAATTGTTCCCGTGTGTCGGAATCGATAAAACTGCTACGGCCCAACAACATGGCGCTTGCTATATTTTGCTGAGTGGTAGATAGGTCTTGTTGGCGGATCTGCTCCATGAGCGCATGCCTGAAATTGTCTATGTGAGAAAGGGCGGTGGTGTGTTGGTTGTGTATGACGGCATAGTAGTCGTTGGTAAGATAAGATGTGTACAGAATGCCTTTGTTTCTGAGGTATGCAGGGTAGTCAAAATCCTTAGAGAACTTTTGTGGGATTTGGAATCGTATGTTGGAAATAAGCGTGTCTCCTCGACGTAGGCTGGCTGCGGTAGAGTCGTTGATAGAGAAATAGAGTTGAATCTTCCCTTTTGACTTGATCCAACAGTTGTCTGAGTTGTGGATGGTTGGGGAAATGGCTATTACTTCAGCCAAGGCGCGGGTGCTTCTCCCTTTTTTATATGCTGGTTCCTTCAAAGTCAGGAGAACGATAGCTCTTTTATTGGGTGACTCGTTTTGGATATGGTGCACGTAATGTTGGGTGTCTATCTCCGGCTGGTGGACCAATAGGTCGCAGTAGCCCAATGATAGTGTGCCGAGAATAAAAAGTATGCTACTAAGGTAATGGCGTTTTAAAGGAATGACGAGGGTGATTACTGATGCCAATAGTGTAGCACAGGCGATGATGGCGCTGTATTGTACAGAAACGATTGGCCACAGCTTGCACAATATGATACCTGCGATGAAAGGTAGTAATAAATATAGTATTGGGGCCTTCTTCATCTGTGCTATTTTTTTGCAAAAGTACTACTTTCAATCCATTTTTGAAAAAAATAGTATCTTTGCAATAGTAGAAAAATAATAATGAATGATGTAATAATATGAAAAAGAAACTTCTATTTCTGCTTGTGCTGACAGTGTTCTCCTTTGCTTTCATTATGCAGTCTAGGGCGTGTACCAATTTTCTTTGCTCAAAGGGGGCATCAATAGACGGCTCAACAATGATCACCTATGCGGCCGATTCGCACACCCGTTATGGGCAACTTAGATACCATAAGGCTACCGACCATGCTCCAGGAGAGATGTTGAAGTTGTACGATTATGGTAGCTTGGAGTACCGTATCTCTATTCCTCAACCCGCCCATACCTATAATGTTGTTGGTTTTATCAATGAGTATCAGTTAGCCATAGGTGAGACCACATGGGGCGGACGCAAAGAGCTGAGCAAAGGCAACGATAATGGTATCGATTACGGAAACTTGATGTATCTAGCTTTGCAACGAGCCAAAAATTGCAGAGAAGCTATGTTGGTAATGGATCGTTTGGTGCAGCAGTACGGTTATGCCAGTGGCGGTGAGAGTTTCTCTCTTTGTGATCCTAATGAAGTATGGATATTCGAGATTATTGATAAAGGTGATGAGCTTGGTGCAGTGTGGGTGGCAAGAAGAGTCCCCGATGGTTATGTGTGTGGTCACGCTAATCAAGCACGTATCACAACGTTCCCATTGGAACAGAAACGTTCTCATATAAGCGTGAGTACTAAAAATATGGAGAAGCAGTTGATGAATCCAGAGGTGGAGTGTTTCTATAGCAGTGATGTGATTACATTTGCTCGCAAAAAAGGTTGGTTTACGGGCAAAGATGATGAATTCTCCTTTGCTGATATCTATAATCCATTAACATTTAGTGGTGTGAGAGCTTGCGATGCTCGTGTTTGGTCGATGTTCCGTCGTGTTAATGCCAGTATGGACCAATATGAGGATTATGCTATGGGTCGTAACAATGATCATCGACTTCCTTTATGGATCAAACCCGATCACATGTTGAGTCAATTGGATGTGATGAACCTGATGCGAGACCACTACGAAGGCACTGCGATGGATATGACTCAGGATGTGGGTGCGGGTCCGTTCCATTTGCCCTATCGTTGGCGTCCTATGGATTGGGACTGCAATGGTAAGCATTATATACATGAGCGTGCTATCAGTACCCAGCAAACAGGTTTCTCTTTCGTGGCACAATGTCGCGGATGGCTCCCCAATAAAGTGGGAGGGATTCTTTGGTTTGGCGTTGATGATACCTATAGTACAGTGTATTGTCCTATGTATTGTGGCTTAACACAGATACCTGTTTGTTTCGAAGAAGGCAATGGCTCTATGTCGCAGTACAGTGAGACCGCTGCTTTCTGGCTCTTCAATCGTGTGACGAATTTCTGCTATTTACGTTATGATGTGATGATCAAAGATGTGCAGAAAGCACAACAAGAGTTGGAAAAGGGATTTGTGGAGAGTGTGAGACAATGTGATGAGAGAACAATGAATCTTAATGACACCCGTATGGTGAATGAGCTGAATTTGTTTTCGAACAATGCTGCCACCAAGATGATGAATTGTTGGCGTGAACTTGATCATTTCTTGTTGGTAAAATATATCGATGGAAATATCAAATACGAGAATGATGGCAAGTTCGAGACAACACCTACGGGGGTGGTACGTTTCCCCCAACAGCCCTCTTATCCTGATTGGTACTATCAACAGGTGGTAAGCGATCACGGTGAAGTGATAGAAGCCCCAGTCGAAGAACATTAGAAGCGTGAGAGGCCAGCTATCCTAATTGTTTGAGATAGCCGGCGCCCCGTAGCACTTCTGCTCAACAATAAGAATGAATCCGTAAGAAGCTCTCTAGAGGCTTTTTGCGGATTTTATTTTGTGGGTTGTTATCTTGTTGGGAAGCAAATGTCTGTGTGGCTCAAAGTCTTGCTGTGGGCATCTTTTTTTGTCGCTATTATTAATATGTTTTTCACGAATACTTTTTTCGGGAATATATATTAAATATACTAAAAATGAATGTGAGGTGTTATTAACTCTATTTTTTTTAGTACTTTTGCAAATCGTTTGTTTGCCTATGAATTGGTTCAAAAAACTACTATTTGGTTGTAAACAAGAAGAAAAAGACGAAATGAAATATCTCATTGTAGGATTGGGAAATGTGGGTTCGGAATATGAAAACACCCGTCATAATTGTGGCTTCATGGCCTTGGATGCTTTGGCAAAGGAAGCAGATGCTCGTTTTCAGTTGGACCGCCATGCCTATCGGACTGAGATAAAACACAAAGGTCGTACGCTGATTTTGATTAAACCCACCACCTATATGAATCTGAGTGGCAAAGCTGTCAAATATTGGATGATGATAGAGAAAGTGCCATTAGAAAACATATTAGTGGTTGTAGATGATATTGCTCTGCCTGTGGGCCAGCTGCGTATGAAGAAACAAGGCAGTGGCGGCGGTCATAATGGTTTGGGCAATATAGAACAACTTCTTGGCACCAACCAGTATTGCCGTTTGCGAATAGGTGTAGGCAACGATTTTGGTCGAGGACAGCAGATCGATTATGTTTTAGGTCAATTCACTGCCTCTGAGATGGCGGTGTTAGAACCTCAACTTGTTAAGGCCGCCGATGGCATCAAAGCATTCTGTACTGTAGGCCCCGATCGTGCAATGAACATGTTCAACGAGCGAAAGAAATCGGAAAAGGTCGATAAGACTGTTGCCCCCAACAGCAAAGACTGATTCTTGCTTATATATTTCAATCCAACAACGATGAATCTTGCGCTCGACATAGGAAATACCCGCACAAAGGTTGCACTCTTTGAAGAAGACCATGTGGTGATGTCCTTGACTCTTTCGACGTTAGATTACGAGTCGCTGTCCCCTCTTTTTGATACTTATCCGATAGAGACTGTTGTCGCTTCAGTTGTAGGGAAAGAGCCTTCATGGGTTTCGCTCCTCCCCAAAGATGTGGATCTTGTCACTATCGATGCTACCACGCCCTTGCCGTTTGCAATAGATTATGCTTCCCCATCCACATTGGGGTGCGATCGCATTGCCGTTGTGGCTGGTGCTCTAGCTTTGGGTTGTAAACCACCCTTGTTGGTTGTCGATGCTGGTAGCTGTATCACACTGGATTATCTTGATGCGGATTATAAGTATCAAGGTGGTGCCATTCTTCCCGGGTTGCAGATGAAATTGCGAGCATTGCATACTTTCACAGCTCGATTGCCGTTAATAAATGTCGATGAATTGGATGATTGTCCCTTATTGGGACGCGACACCCAAGGGTGTATTGCGGCCGGAACGTTGAAAGCCACAGCGTTGGCTCTAGATGCTTTTGTGGAGCAATACCAGCAACTATCCGACTTGCCATTGTCTGTGGTGATAACGGGTGGCGACGGGTGCCGGTTGCATCAATTGTTGACCCAACAAGTCCTCCATGAACCCATGTTGCTCATGAAAGGGCTGAATCAAATATTGAAAAATAATGAAAAGAAACATCATAATTAAAAGCCTCGTTGCCATTGCCTTCTGTGCAAGTTTTGTTGTTGCAACGGCTCAGAACGGTATCAATATCCCATTCTCGCAATACGGGGTTGGCTTTTCAACTGCTCCATACAACATGCCTTTTGCGGCACAGTTGGGCGGTGTTGCCTATAGTCGTCAGTCCAATAATATGGTCAATCCCTTCAATCCGGCGTCCTATGCAGCTGTTCAGCCTACCAGTTTCGTGTTCGATATGGGGTTAAGTATAGATATGAGTACTTCCGTTGATTCTCATACTTCTTTGTATGATGCCGATGGCAATCTCGGTTATATTGCTTTTGCTTTTCCGCTCTCAAAGTGGTGGAAGACAGCCATGGGTGTTCTCCCTTCCACAGAAGTGAACTATGAAACGGTAGGAACTGTTGATAATGCACCCTATGGAGAAATGAAGACTCGTTACGAAGGACAAGGTGGCCTCACTCGTATCTTCTGGGGTCATGGTTTTAATGTTACTGATCGGTTCTCATTAGGTTTCAACGCCAACTATTTGTTCGACAACACAAGTCGAGCTATCACGTATGACTTTCTTGCAAATGACACCAATTTCTTTTCTGATGCACGCAGAGAGAAAGTTACCAATATTCGTATATTTACCTTTGATTTTGGTGCTCAATATATTCAACCGTTGGGCGAACACTATACGTTGCAATTAGGCTTGACTTTCACACCGCATCAAGTGCGTAATGTTACCGACAATAGTTTGATCTATACCTTTGTCACCTATGCAGGCAATGAGTATCTCCGCGATACCATTTTCCCTGCCGCAGGCCAGAGCAGTCAATATACATCCACCGTTGAGCAACCTTATACTATTGGATTCGGTGCTTCCTTGGAGCGCAACAAGCGTTGGCTTGTGGCCTTTGATGCTACATATTCGCCCTGGAGTGGTATGAAATATACGGAAAATAGTTCGTATCAGCTCTTTGGTGCCTCGGCTCTCCGCTACGACGACAACTTCCGTGGTTCTTTGGGTTTGCAGCGTGTGGGCGACAGAGATGCCCAATCCTATATGCGTAGAGTATCGTATGGCTGCGGTTTCCATTACGAATATGGCAAATTGCAGCTACAAACGACAGCTATGCAGTATTGTATAAATGAATGGGGTTTTGGTACAGGCATGAGTCTTCCCATGCGAAAAGGTCGTTCGGTGATGAATCTTTCACTCAACTATTCAAGTATGGGCACCATCGATTTGCTCAGACGCAATTGTGTCACCTTTGGTGTAAGTATAGGTAGTTGCGAGACCTGGTTTATGAAGCGTAAATACAATTAATAGGTTTTGTCATCATTTGGAAACTCGCAATAAATAATATATGAGTGGTACAAAACAATAAACAATCAACTATACACTCTTCTGTAGAAATCTAAAAAAGAAAGAATAAAATGAAAAGAATGAAATTTTTAATGCTCGTCGCCATTTTGGGTGTCTTCTCTTTGACGGCCAATGCGCAAAAATGGAACTCTAATCCTGAAGACAGTGCAACATGTGTGCTAAACACCTCTCTGTATTCTCAGGCCTACAAGATTAAAGCCTATGATGAGGCCTACGAACCTTGGCGTCAAGTTGTTGACAACTGTCCCAGAAGCAGTCGAAACCTCTATATCCGTGGTGCCAACATCCTTAAATCTCGCATCAATGATGCAGCTAAGGCTCAGAATAGAGAGCGTTATGATTCCATAGTTAATGAGCTGATGGACCTCTACGATGCTCGTGCTAAATATTTCCCCGATGATGCAGCCGATTGTTATGGTAGAAAAGCCTACGATATGGAGCAGCTCACCAACAAGAAACGTCCCGAGCGTTACTATCCTCTTTACAAAGAGGCTATCGAAAAAGTTGGCAAAGAACTCGACGGTGTGTATGTGTTCCGTTTCTTCGAAGCCACTCTCGCTTACGTAGCCAAAGGTCTCGCCGACACTACTATGATTATCGACAACTATGACATCGCTAGTGAACTTCTCGAGACCCAGTTGTCCGAACTTCTGAGCAAAGACACCACTGGTCTGTCCGAGAAACAGCGCGTAGAAGATAGCACCAAAATCTCCAATACCCGTAAGTATCTTTCTAGTGTTGAAGCATCCTTCAGTCCTTTCGCTTCTTGCGAGCAGCTGGTGAAGATCTACAGCAAGAAGTTTGAGGCAGATCCCGACAATGTTGTCCTTCTCAAGAAGATCACCAACATTTTGCGTAAAAAAGGTTGCACCAAAGAAGACCTCTTCTTCTCTGCTGCCGAACGACTTTATGCTATCGAACCCTCTCCCGCCACTGCCTATATGATGGGTCAGATGTGCTACTCCAAGGATAAGTTCAGTGATGCTGTTAAGTACCTCCGCGATGCTGTTGAGGGTATTGAGACTCCCAAAGATCGTTATGCAGCCTATATGTTGCTTGGTGCAGCTCAGGGTGAAATGGGTAGCTACAGTGCTGCTCGTACATCCTACTACGAAGCCGCCAAGATCGATGGTACCAAAGGTGATCCCTATCTCCGCATTGCAGGTCTCTATGCCAAAGGCGCTCGTTCTATCGACGATGGTTTAGGCGGACGTACTGCTTATTGGGCAGCTGTGGACAAAGCTGTTCGCGCAAAGAGTATCGACAACTCTCCTGAAGTTGTTGAGGCAGCCAACCGTCTTATCGGTACTTATTCCTCCTACTATCCCAAGCAGAGCGATGCTTTCATGCTCGACTTGGTTGACGGAAACTCCTACTATGTAGGTGGTTGGATTGGAGAAAGCACCACTGTGCGTACTCGCAAATAATCCTCATTCTCACTTGCTTAGCATATATAAGCATAATAAATCAACTCTATCACGTGTAGCCTTGTTGCCAGGGCTGCACGTGATGTGTTTGAATAAGACCTGTTGTTTCATAGCAATGGGGTGTATATTATTGTGTGTGGCTTGTAAGAGCGATATGGAGAAAGTGGCTTTCTTTGAGAATAAAGATTTGCCCAATCAGATTATCGACTCAGCACATATTGTCCGTTCATCGGAGGCCAAGTTGCAGATGATCATGGATGCCCCTCGCGTCGAGTCGTACGAAAAGCCAGACCACCGCACGGTATATCCCCAGGGCTTTGTGCTTCATTTCTATGATGAAGCCCGTCATCCACGCATGATGATTCGAGCCAAGTACGGCATTCAGATCGACGATAAGCAGCTTATGGAGGCTCGAGATAATGTTGTCATTATCGATTATCAAACCGGCGATACATCCTATTTAGATCATTTAGTCTGGGATCAGATGTCCGAGCGTATTTATTCCAATTCCCCTATACGATCGGTAAATGGACTTAGAGTTACCTTAGGCGATGGCTTCGAAAGCGACGATCAGTTCCTCAATCCTCAGATACTGCATCAAAGAGGCACGGTGTTGATAGAGGAAGAATGAGGTTCAAGTTACTAGCCTCTTTATGAATTAGTACCGTTTTAGATAGATATTAATAAGAATGTTTCGTCAATCCAATAGAGTCCCGTTGTTGATGTTGTCGTCATTGTTGGCACTGCTGCTTGTGGTGCTAATCGTGCGAGGCTCGACCCGACAGCCAGCCTCGCAAAGTGTAGAGGTGTCGCCCGAGGTTGCCGAAACAGCAGCCCAATTATCTCAAAGGAGTCATCGAAGTTATCCTCGATCGGATTATCATCAACGATCCTACAGCCCTAGGCAAACAACAAATAACACTCATTCACAATCAGCCTCGCAGCGTTCGGCCGACCATGAATACATCGAGTATCATCGTGAGACGTTGTCGTTCGATATCAACACTGCCGATACCATTGACTTGCAGCAGCTACGAGGCATTGGCCCAGTCTATGCACGAAGAATAGTCAAGTATCGTGAACTCTTGGGGGGATTTCATTCGCTCAACCAGTTGACCGAGGTGTATGGAATAACATCCGAACTGGCCCACCAGATATCGAAGTCACTCTTTGTCGGCACTGCACCATTGCGTACCATCAACCCCAATACGGCAACCATAGACCAATTGAAACGCCATCCCTATTTAGATTATTATCAAGCCAAGGCCATTGTTACCTACCGTAGCAGTGGCGGCTATTATCATAATATCGACGACCTCTTGAAAGTTACGCTTCTCGACGAAGCCACTATCCGTCGTCTTCAGCCCTATCTCTCCTTTGTTTGAAACAGACAACGCCACCCATGAAGGGGGTACACATATATATTATCGATAGAAAAATAAAAAGACAATGAAATACACAGCACAACAGATTGCCACTCTGATTGGTGGAACGATAGAAGGAAATCCCAATGCCGAAGTGTGGCAGCTATGCAAGATAGAGGAAGGCCAGCCCGGTGGCATTTCCTTCCTGGCCAACCCCAAGTACACCCACTATATCTACACAACTCAGTCGTCTATTGTTATTGTCTCCAATACTTTTGAAGCCGAACAGTCCATTCAGGCCACACTGGTTCGTGTAGAGAATCCCTATTTAGCATTTGCCTCGTTGCTCAAAGCCTATAATGAGAGTCAGCTCGACAAGAAAGGTATATCCAGTCAATCCTTTATCTCCGATAGTGCTGTTCTCGGCACCGACTGCTATGTCGGACCCTTTGCCTATATCGGTGAGAATGTAAAGATAGGCAACAATGTGAAGATCTATCCCCAGGTTTATGTAGGCGACAATTGCACCATAGGCGACAACACCACACTTTTTGCTGGCGTCCGTCTCTATCATTACACCATGATCGGCCAGCGTTGTATCCTTCATTCCGGTGCAGTATTGGGAGCCGACGGTTTCGGCTTTGCTCCTCGCGAAGACGGGTCCTACGACAAGGTAGATCAGATTGGTAATGTAGTAATAGAAGACGATGTTGAGATTGGTGCCAATACCACTATCGACCGTGCTACTATGGGCAGTACCACCATACACAAAGGTGTTAAGATCGACAATCTCTGCCAGATAGCACACAATGTGCAGGTTGGCAGCAACACCGCCATGGCCTCTCAGTCTGGCATAGCCGGTTCTAGCAAAGTGGGATCGCAGTGTGTGCTTGCCGGTCAGGTAGGTATCGTAGGTCATATAGAAGTAGGCGACAAAGTCATCATTGCAGCCCAAAGCGGTGTCACCAACAATGTGAATGGCGGGCAGACCATTCTGGGTAGTCCTGCCATCGATTTGGCCAAACAACGTCGCAACTATATCTATACACGCAATATGGAGCGTTTGGTTGGCCGTATTGACGCATTGGAGAAACAACTCAAACAGATGCAGTCCGAACAGAAGTAAGCCTTACCGATACTCCGCCTGTTTCCGCCGTGCCTCATATCCAAAAGGAACTGGCACGTCGGTACCTGACAATACATAGAAAACAATGAAATCGCATAAAGTACTTCTCTTTACAGCCGCAGTAGTCGCCATGCTTGCTATGCTCTGTGCCTTCTTTCCTTCGGATGGCATCCGTATAGGCTCGCTCACGTTGCGGTTCCCCTCACTCTTGAAAGTGTTGGTAAAGGAAGAACCCATAGACCTTGAGGCGCTCATGAGGCAGAACGAGCGCGACGGAGAGCTGCTCAGCATGAGGGATTCCGTTGACTATTACCGTCATTTTCTTGACAGCAGTGATGTTCGTTTCAATCTTCCCGATAGTGATCCCACTTATTTCGATACCCTTTTTGCACGTATGGAGCGGGCCCAGCGCGAAGGCCGCACGCTTCGTGTGCTGCACTATGGTGATTCGCAGATCGAGATGGATCGCATGACGGCACAGCTTCGTCAATTCATGCAAGAGATCTTTGGTGGTGGTGGCCCCGGATTGCTTCCCATCCGACCTGTGGTAGGATCTCGTTCGGTGTCGCAATATGCATCAGGCTCATTGTCGCACCAGTCGTCATTCCTCGTCGATAGTCTCACGCACTCAGCCAATGGAAACTACGGTCCCATGGCCCATTGCTGGTATCTGTCGGGCAGTGCCGGTGGAGGCGTCAATGCATCTAAAGACACCAAAGTCTGCGATCGCTTCAAACGTTTCTCCACTATCACCCTTTTGATCAACAATCGACCAGGCCCCGTCGCTGCAACCGTCAGCAGCAAAGAATTGTCGTATAGTGAGACTCTCACAGCCGACGATCAAGGGGTGCATGCACTCCGATGGTCGTTGCCTCAGTCCGTAGGTACTCTGCAGTTTACTCTGCAAGGCAATGCCGATATCTATGGCATCATGGTCGATGATGGCCCCGGTGTTGCCGTCGATAATATAGCTCTTCGCGGTTGCTCTGGCCAGCAGTTCTCCATGATCAATGCCGATCAACTCGGCCAAGCCTATTCCCAAATGGACGTAGGCCTCATCATACTCCAGTTTGGAGGCAACTCTGTGCCCTACCTCCAGCCAGGCAAGAGCCTACAGACCTATTGTGCCAGCCTCTCCAAGCAAATAGCGCTGCTCCGCAAGGCCTGTCCTCAGGCGCAGCTACTCTTTGTCGGTCCCAGCGACATGAGCACCTCTGTGAATGGCGATATCAGTTCCTATCCGGCCATGCCCATCATCGTCGATAGTCTCCGCCGCATGGCTCTGCGAAACGGCGTAGCCTATTGGAGCATCTACGATGCCATGGGCGGATTCAACACCATGCGAGCTTGGGTAGAGAAAGGTTGGGCTAATACCGACTACATCCACTTCTCTCCCAAAGGTGTAGATATTATGGGCGAACGGTTTGTCGAAGCCTTCCGTCGCATGTATTCCTTCTATCAGATGCGATCCCGTATCAATGCTGCCCAGTTCGACTCTATTTGGCACGGACGCTATCATTTCGACTCCATACAGTATCTTCACGATTCCGTGCAGCGAAAACTGCAAGCCGAATCTGCCAAACAAAAGTAACCTATTTTTGATATCCATTATATGAAACAGCATACACCCAAACCTATTCTTTTTTCGCTGCTCGGTGCCGTAATCTTTCTGGCACTATTGTCCTTTGTGCCATTCCACACCGATGGCCCCGACAGCCGCAAGCATCCCGTTCACCGTGGTCCCTTGTCCCCTGTTGCAGTCGATACCACATACCAGTTTATCCGATATGCCGACAATCATCTGTATATTGCGCCCGATAGCACCGCTATCGATAGGTTCTTTGCTGGCTGGCAGCGTATGGTGCATACCAATCAAGGCCATGTCTCCATCATGCATATAGGCAGCTCCCATGTGCAAGGAGGCACGCTGCCCCACACCATTCGCCGCAACATTCTCAGCGCCTATCCCGATCTCATAGCCAGTCGCGGCATGCTCTTCCCCTATTCTGCCGCGCGCAAGTGCAACAACCCCTACGACTATACCGTTTCTCGAAGCCATTACCTCGATCTCACCCGATGTGTGTACAAAGAACCTCAGCAGCCGCTGGGCCTTTGCGGCATTGCCGTCACCGCCACCGATAGCACTGCTGTCATCGGTTTGCGACTCTCCGATGTCGATCTTGACTTCGCTACCACCGAGGTAGTGCTGTTGGGCCATTCCCCGCAAGGCGTGGTGCCGTTGCTCCGTTCGGGCAGTTTGCGGCAGGTACCCTCGCGTATCGACAGCCTCCATCACCGCTACTACTACAACCTTCCTGCTTCCACCGATTCCTTCGCCATCATCCTGCCATGCGAGCAAGGGCAGACCTTTGCCCTCACAGGTGTGCTGCTGCGAAACAACCGATCGGGTTTCACCTACCATAGTATCGGAGTCAACGGAGCTTCGTTGGGAGACTATCTCCGTTGCCCTCATTTCTCTGAAGACCTCCAGTTGGTAAAGCCCGACATGGTGATCTTCGGCATAGGCATCAACGATGCCGCGGCAGCCGGTTTTGACACCGCGGTGTTCCGCCAGCAATACCAGCAGCTCATCGACACTATACGCAGCGTCTGCCCCTCTTGTGCTTTCGTGTTT
Organism: Bacteroidales bacterium; assembly: GCA_045639845.1. Lineage (GTDB taxonomy): Bacteria > Bacteroidota > Bacteroidia > Bacteroidales > P3 > Colimorpha. Next base: position 13,710 of record JAZUDW010000011.1, on the reverse strand, counting down.
ATCACCAACAACGATAGTTTTCGTCGTGTAAAGAAAGGCTCCTATGCCGTCAATGCCAATGGCGCCTTGGCACGACAGGTCTTCTACCGCTTGGCCGATGCCAACGGTGGTGCCGTGTGGGATCAGTTCCAAGTGATGGGCGGCCTCCGATCCATGGATCAGTGGCGCAAAGCCTCCCTTGCGCAGACCGACCGCGTCCACTTCACCCGCAGTGGCTATCAGATGGTAGGCCACCTCTTCTCCAACGCTCTTTTCGAAGCTTATAGCAACTTCGACAATCTGCATCCCTACAACCCCATGCTCCCTGCACTACAGAAAGCAAACCGTATGCCCGCACCCCGTATTGTGAAACCATTGCCCCATGAACGCACTAAGTAACTATCTTTCCGACCTCTTTGCCTTCGATCAGGCGCACCCACTGCTCTTTACCCAGTTCAACTTCTGGGCCTTCTTCCTATTGGTATATGTGCTTTTCTGCTTGCTCGTCACCGCGCTCGCCCGTCGAAACCATGCCAAGCAGGGCAAGCAGGTGTGGCGCAACGCATACCTCTTTTTTGTGAGCCTGTTTTTCTATTATAAGACCTCGGGCCTTTTTGTGCTTCTGCTCGTGTTCTCCACCCTCACAGGCTACCTTCTTGGCATCTTGATGGACTATCTGGCCGATCGGCGCCCCGTTGCCGACGGTGCTGATGCCAGCGCTCAGCACCGCCTGCGCAGTATAGACCTGCAGCGCAAAACGTGGATGATACTCGGCATCGTAGTCAACCTCGCCGTGCTTTTCTATTTCAAATACGCCTATTTCTTCACTGATATCTTCAATACCATCACCCATTCCCACTTCGAGGTAGTCAACATTCTTGCCCAGTGGGCCAATCAGTGCACGCACAGCACGCGGTTCGATGCCTCATTGATCATACTCCCTGTCGGTATATCCTTCTTCACCTTTCAGAATATCAGTTATATCGTCGATGTGTATCGGCAGAAAGTGCGTCATGCTGGCAATATCCTCGACTTTGGTTTTTACACCACCTTTTTCCCGCAGTTGGTAGCCGGCCCCATCGTCCGTGCAGATCAGTTCATACCTCAGCTGTACAAGCCCTATTTTCTAGCACGACGCCAGTTCGGAGTAGCCGTCTTTTGGATCGTCAACGGACTCATGAAGAAGATTATCCTCAGCGACTACCTCGCCGTCAGCTTTGTAGATCGCGTGTTCGACAATCCCGTTCTTTATACCCCATTCGAGAACCTCAGTGCTCTCTTTGTCTATTCCCTTCAGGTCTATGCCGACTTCTCGGGCTATACCGACATTGCTATCGGTGTGGCCATGCTCATGGGCTTCTATCTGCCCAAGAACTTCAATTCGCCCTACAAGGCAACTAACCCTGCAGGCTTCTGGAAACGCTGGCACATGTCGCTCTCCAACTGGCTCAAAGACTATCTCTATATCCCCATCGGAGGCAACCGCAGTGCCACCGTGACATCCTATCTCATACTTGGTGGTACGCTTGTGGTGGTAGCCCTCTTGGCTCAGACCGCGTGGGTTACGCTCGCCGTAGGCATCGTTATCAGTCTTTTGGTGGCCGACTATGTGCTCTTTCCAAACCATCGAAAGGATTTCAATACCAATATCAACAATCTCGACACCATGCTTGTTGGTGGACTTTGGCATGGTGCCAGCTTCAACTTCATCACTTGGGGCGCTCTCAACGGCATGGGTATCTTCACATATAAATATTGGAAACGGTTCGGTGTGTGGGACCGTCTCATCACCGCCACCATTATCTTTGGAATCCTCGTCGCTGCCCGTATGCTGTGGCCTTTGCCTGCCCTCAACGTGTTTGTAGTGTGGGCCGCCATCTTCTTTGTAGGCACTGTGGTCATGGAGATCGTCAAAGCCAGTCCCCTCGGCCGTCTCAGCCGTCACTCCGACACTGGCCAATCCAACCCCATCCTCATGGTATGGAATATCCTCATGACCTTCACCTTCATCACCTTCACCCGTCTCTTTTTCCGCTCTGGATCCAACCTCGACCCCCGCGAAGCCAATCAGGTGGCTTGGCAAACCGCTCAGTCTATGGTGAGTCAGATGGGCCAGCATTGGGATCTGACCAAGATACCCGCTATTGTCGAAAACTATTCGTCCGTCTTCGTCCTCTTTGCCTTGGGTATGGTCATCCACTGGCTGCCAGAACGTTTCAAGCGTCGCTACCGACTTTGGTTTGCCCTTATGCCTGTGTGGCTCATGGCCGTTGTGGTAGTAATTGCCGTGCTGGTAGTCTATCAGTTTATCACTGCCGACCTCCAACCCTTTATCTATTTCCAATTCTAAGGCAGGCGTGGTACGGCCGACCACTTTTTTCGTGGCCCTTCTATTCCTAGCGCTGCAAGCAACGTCGCGCTACGGCGTGTCCATCGGCAATCATGGTAGTCGGTTGCGTAGTTAAGTCCTATTGCTGTTCAAGGCCGTTCCGGTTGCATCTATACATATATTCATTAGCTATAACATGTGGGTGATTGGCCATAGTCCTTTCGTTGAGTCCGTAGTATCATGGCATGAAACCATCGTATCAAGCCATGATATCATCATATTATGGCATGATACCATCGTTTCAAGGCGCCGACAAGCTGTAGCAGCAATGCTGCGCGATCTATAGCAGCGTTCTGCTAGAACCATCACAGAATGCTGCTCCATGCACCACATTATCCTATGCCCTATGGTACCATGTAGTGCTCGGCATTCAGCACGATCTTCGTGGTAGGCAATCTGTAAGTAGTCATTGCTCGCATGCCTTTCTTTGTCGGCATCCCGCTTGTACCTAGATCGTCAACATCAAAGTTGTTGCACCTCGGCCTTGGGCCGTTGTACATGTGCGTCCAACTACCATCAGTCGCTACTGTGGTACCGAGGATCATGTAGGATCAAACGGTCATTGTATCATCATTTAATATTGAGTGAACCTCTCTTATAATCTTATTTTAGGCAATTTTTATAGTACTGTGGGGACGACGAGGCTCCATTGTAACCGAAGGACTATGAAAAAAGCACCGTTTATATGACTAAGAGATTTATTGAATAATCCAAACAATCTCTAATAATCCACTCCAGTTCCTTATATACTTTGTAAGCGATGATGCATATGCAGACGTGCGGCTTTATCCTGCGTTCCTTAAAGTGAAAAATAGGCCGCATTTCCAAAGTTCCCTTTGAAACAAGGAATGTACGTTCCGCTACCCAAGTTCTATAATACTAGGCAACGACACGCTCTTCGTCAAGATCTGTATTGGTTTTGTAGAGGCAAAACGATTCTGTTTCCTATGTACGTGCATGGTGCAAAAGGTACACATTTTTTTACCTGCGCCACCAAAGGCTACCCCAATATTTTATACAACTCGAGGATTTTCATTCTTCTCTATATAGTGTCGCAAAAGAAAGTGATGAATCCAGGAAACAAGAAATATGGTGACCCGTGATCGGTGCTCGGTTATGAACGATCCATCATGTGCATGTATAGTGATAAACCACTGGTCACTCTCTCATACTAATGTACACATTTGTCTGATCACTGATTACTGATCGACATTTTTTCATTGATAGGGTTGAAAATGGATAGGACTTGGCAATAAATGCTGAGTGATTACGTTAGAAAAGATAAAAACTAATATTCTATGTCTTTCTTACGTGTATTGCTGGCTGTAGTGTTTCCCCCGTTGGCTGTTGCCGACAAGGGGTGCGGCTCCTTCCTTATTATATTCTTGCTCACTCTCTGTGGTTGGGTGCCTGGTGTGGTTGGCGCACTTGTGATATTGAACAAGGACAAATAGAATCTTCGCTTCTTGGGTACGTGGCTTGTGATTGCTGCGTTACCTGTATCGCAAGAACATAGGCTTTATAGTCTGTATGTATTGCTTGAATTTCCTTTTTTTTTCTTACCCTATGTGGCATCGTGTGGTGAGCGTTGCCTATGTGTGGTGGTGAGCTGTTTACTCTTTCTGTCCTGCCAAGAGTCCGCAAGCTGCCATAATGTCTTCGCCACGCGAGGCTCGGATGGTGCAGGTGATACCGTGGTTGTTGAGGTAGTTCTGGAAACTTTCCATGGCGGCACGGCCCGAGGTATGGAGATCGACGGCGTCGCTTTCGTGAAATCGTATGAGGTTGACACGGCAACGTAGTCCACCTAGCAGGCGTACGAGTTCGGCAGCGTGGGTAAGGGAGTCGTTAACACCTCGAAACATGGTGTATTCGAAGCTTACCCTACGTTGGCCACTCCAGTCGTAGCGTCGCAAGAGTGCGACGACGCTGATGATGGGGTAGGCGCGCTCTACGGGCATCAGCTCTTTGCGTTGTGCAGGGAATGGGTTGTGCAGGCTGATGGCGAGGTGGCACTGGCTGTGGTCGAGAAAGCGTTTGAGGCCTGAGGTGATGCCTACCGACGAAACGGTGATGCGCCTTGGACTCCACTGCATGCCCCACGGGGCTGTGATGACTTCGGTTGATCGGAGAACCTCGTCGAGGTTATCCATGGGCTCGCCCATGCCCATATAGACTATGTTGGTGAGCAGGGTGCTCTCGGGGATGGCGAAGAGTTGTGTGAGTATCTGTGATGCCGACAGATCGCCATGGAAGCCTTGACGGCCAGTGACACAGAAGTGGCAACCCATGCGGCAGCCTCGCTGACAGGAGATGCACAGGGTGGCTCGGTCGCCATCGGGTATGACTACACACTCTACGTAGCGTCCGCCTTGGTCGTCGGGTGCTGCATAGGGGTCGGTGGTGATGTCGAAGAGATACTTTTTTGTGCCGTCGGCCGAGGTGTGGCACTCTACGGGGTCGGGGATATGGATATAGGCTACTTGGCTGAGTTGTTGTCGCACTTTGAGCGAGAGGTTGGTCATAGCGTCTATGCTAGTGACACGTTTTTGGTAAAGCCAGTTGCATATTTGGGCTGCTGCAAACTTGGGGAAGCCTTGTTGTTGGCATAAGGTCTGTAGTTGGGTGAGTGTTTGCCCGAAAAGGTTTATCATGGAGTGAGTTTTTTTAGTGATCGGTGAAGATGTGATCGGTGAAATGGATGGTCGGTGAATGTGTAATCATGTGAAGAAGTAATCTGTGATCAGTGAAAGTGCTGATACATTCGTCTGATTACAGATCACTTCTTCACCGATCACCATTACTACCATACTATCTCGTCGTATATCTCGCGGTCGCCTTCTACTGCCCAGCCGCCTTCGACGATGTTCATGTCGTAAGCTTCGCGGAAGAGGCTGGAGTCGATGATGGAATCCATGGCTACGCCAGCAGGGTAGGCGAAGTCGGCTCGCGGGAACTTGAGCTTGGGATCGTTGTAGATGCTCTTCATGAAATATCCGAAGATGGGCAGTGCCATGCTGGCTCCTTGACCATAGGTCATGTTGCGGAAGTGGATGCTTCGTATCTCACCTCCTGTCCATACGGCGGTGGCTAGTTTGGGAGTGATGCCTACAAACCAGCAGTCGGAGTTGTTTTGCGTGGTGCCTGTCTTGCCGGCCATGGGGGCGTCGATGCCGTATTTGTAGCGTAGGCGTCCTCCGGTGCCGTTATCCACCACGCCTTTCATAAGCGAGAGCATCATGTAGGCAGTGCGTGCGTCTATGGCTTCGGAACGTTGGTCGGCAGTGAAACGTTGGATGACGGTGCCTTTATTGTCTTCGATGCGGGTGATGAAGATGGGTTTGACGTATTCGCCGTGGTTGGCATAGGTGGCCATGGCTCCGGCCATCTCGTAGACGGTGAGTTCGGGTGTGCCTACGCAGATGGCGGGCACGGGGTCTATGGGACTCTCAACACCCATGTTGCGTGCTATGTTGATGACCATCTTTGCTCCTTGGTTGATATTACCGCCCGATTCGATGATGGCTTGTTTCATGAGGTAGGCCGATACCCAGTTGATGGAGTTGGCCAAGGCCCACTTGAGGGTCACCATCTCGTCTTCGCGAGCATGGGAGGAGTTGCGAGGGCACCACTGGTGTCCGGGGCTGGCTTCGATGCATATCTGCATGTTGGGTACCTGGGTGCAGGGGTACATGCCAAGGTCTTTGAGTGCCATGGTATATACGAAGGGTTTGAAGGTGGAACCTACTTGTCGGCGTGTCCATACGTTGTCGTATTTAAAGAAGCGGTAGTTGATGCCGCCTACGTAGGCACGGACATAGCCTGTGCCAGGCTCAACGGCCATGAGACCAGCGTTGAGGAACTTCTTATGGTAGAGGATGGAGTCCCAAGGCGACATGACGGTGTCTTTGATTCCGCTCCAGGAGAATACACGCATGGGTATCTTCTCTTTGAAGGCTTTGCGGATGTCGGCATCCTTCATGCCGTCTTTCTTCATGGCGCGGTAGCGATCGGTCTGTTTCATGGCCGAGGTCATGATTTTCTCTTGCTCTTCGCTGCTGAGGCGTACGAAGGGTACACCGTTGTTGGCTTTGATTTCGCGGAAGAAGGCGGGCTGTATCTCTTCGCTCATGTGCTTGCGTACGGCGGCTTCGGCATAGCGCTGCATGCGGCTGTCGATGGTGGTATAGATGCGTAGTCCGTCTTTGTGCACGTCGTAGCGGCTGCCGTCGGGTTTGCGGAGCTTGGTGTCTTTGCTCCAGTCTTTCATATAGTTGCGGATATATTCACGGAAATAGGTGGCGAGACCGTCGTTGTGGCTCTGGGGGCTATAGTGCGACACGTCGATGGGTATGGCACTGAGAGAGTCGTACTGTTGCTGGCTTAGGTAGTCGTAGTGCTTCATCTGGTAGAGCACGGTGTTGCGGCGTTTGAGTCCGTTGTCGGGGTTTCGCACTGGGTTGTAGGTGGTGGGGGCTTTGAGCAGGCCTACGAGCATGGCACTTTCGTTGACGTCGAGGTCGGCAGGAGCTTTGTCGAAGAAGGTCTTGGCGGCTGTCTTGATGCCGAAGGCATTGCTGCCGAAATCGACGGTGTTGAAATACATGGTGATGATCTCTTCCTTAGAGTAGTTGTGCTCGAGTTTCACGGCTACTATCCACTCTTTGAGTTTGGAATAGATGACTCCGAGTTTGCCTTTCTTCTCGCGGGGGAAGAGGTTTTTTGCGAGCTGCTGTGTGATGGTGGATCCGCCGCCGCTGCTGCTATGACGTCCCAGCACTGTCTTGAAGAGTACGCGTCCTAGGCTTCGTGCGTCGATGCCGGCATGTTTGTAGAAACGTACGTCTTCGGTGGCTATGAGTGCATTGACGAGGTTGGGGGAGAGCTGGTCGTAGGTAATATTGCTTCGATTCTCCACTCCGATGAAACCCAATATCTCTCCGTCGGAACTGATGACTTCTGTGGCTTGGTTACTTTTGGGGTTCTCCAACTCTTCGAAGGAGGGCATGAATCCGAGCCAACCGGCCGAGAGCATGAGAAAGAAGATGAAGAGTGCTCCCCAGAAGCATCCAAAGATGATCCAGATGCGTTTAACCCAAAGCTCGGGTTGTTGATGGGATGTCTTCTTGCGTTTTCGGTTGTTTTTATTCTGAGCCATAAAGGTTGTTTTTATTTCTGATAAAAAACATTAATTGCGGGCGGTGGACTTGGCTATGTGGAGACCTACGTCGTGGATGCCGATGATGTTAGTGTCGCGCATGCCGTGGGCTATGTCGAAGCGATAGGTGCCTTGACTTGGGAATATGAGGTCTTTGCGAAACACGTAGCGGTTGTCGATATAGCGGCCTGTACGTTTTCCGTACCAGCGGCCGTCAATATCGGCTAGGGGGCATTCGAGTGTATCGTGGGCTACACCTCCATCGGGGAAAGTAGTGTTGATGAAAAAGAAGGTGTTGCTATATGGATAATTGTTGGCGATACGTAGGTCGATGTAAAAGGTGTAGATGCTTTGCGTGTCGGTGACTTCGACATCGAAATAGCGGTGGTCGTCCATGTTCCATCCATCTACATCAACATGCAGACTCTGGGTATAGAGTACTTTGCTGTCGCATGCTGCAAGCAATAGTAGCATTACACATGCTATACATATAATGTTGATTGCTCTTTTTTTCATGGCAGTGCTCTTTTATGCTTACTGATTATTCGCGTTCGTTGGAGCGTCGGTCTTTGTTTGATGAACGTCGGTCGCCTCCTTGGCGATGGTCGCCGCCTCGGTCGCCTCTGTGTCCACGATGGTCTCCTTGTCGGCGTTCGCCATTGTTGGAACGATGGTCGGACCGGTTGCTACGGTCGCCACGATCGGAATGACGGTCTTGGCGTTTCTCTTCTCCACGGGTCCCATTGTCTTCGTTGGTGTCGGCTAATAGTTTCAGTTCACGCTCGAACTCTGCGTCGCTGGTCTCCTGGGTGAGGGCGGAACTTGACATGAGCTCTTTTTGGTAGTCTTCCAAGCGTTCGGGGTATTGCTGCTGGCGGTTCATTTCTATAATGGCTTTCACGTCGTCGGCACCAATGGCATAGAGGTCGTTTTCGCCTTCGTATGCGTACCACATGATGCCGCGAAGCACATCGGTCTTCTTGTAGAGGGCTAGACCTTTCTTGAACCGTATGGGTGTGTTGGCGGGGGGGAACTTCTTCAGTGCGTCGAGATATACTTCATATTCGAAGTTGAGGCAGCATTTGAGCTTTCCACACTGGCCTGCGAGTTTCTGAGGATTGGGTAGTATTTGCTGAGCTTTGGCTACGCTGGTGGTAACTGATTTGAAATTGGTGAGCCAGGTGCTGCAGCAGAGTTCTCGGCCACAAGTGCCGATGCCGCCTACTTTGCCTGCCTCTTGGCGTACACCGATCTGTTTCATTTCAACACGTACATGAAACTCTTCTGCCAGTACTTTGATGAGGCTGCGGAAATCGACACGGTCGTCGGCTGTGTAGTAGAAGATGGCTTTGCTGTGGTCGCCTTGATATTCGACATCGTTGACTTTCATCACTAGACCTAGCTGCTCGGTAATGGCTCGTGTTTTGAGTAGTGCGTCGTGTTCTTCGCAGATAGCCTGTGCCCATCGTTCGATATCGGCGGTCTTGGCTCGACGGAAGAGTTTTTTGATATTCTCGTTGGTGGGATCGACCTGCTTCTTCTCCATCTGTATGCGGCAGGCTTCGCCTATGAGGCTGACGATGCCTACGTCGTGGCCTGGGGCTCCTTCTACGGCTACCACGTCGCCTTCGCTTACATCGATGCCGTCGGGTAGTCGGAAGAAGTCTTTGCGGTTGTTCTTGAACCGTACTTCAACACAATCGAAAGGTGTGGAGCAAGGTTGGCGAATGCCTTTCATCCAATTGTACGAACCTACTTTGCAGCAGCTGCGCAGCTCGCGCTCGTCAACGGGAACGTATGATTTAGGACACTTGTTGCAGCCACGTGATAGGAACGGGGAATCGTCGAACTTTACCCAAGGCATGGCCGGATCTGGCTCGAGGTATGGGTCTGGCATGTTGGTGGAGTCCACGGTTTCGTCGGTGGGCAATGTCTCGTTGGCATCAGGGAGGGTGGGGGTGTGTTGTTTGCGGGCTCTTTTCTCGGCCATCTCACGTGCATAGGCTTCTATGTCGGCACTGGTGGCCACATCTTCAGAAGCGTCGTATTCGGGATCGGGTACTTCGATTTCGATATTCTCTACTACTTTCAGATTGGCATCGCCACGAGGTGCAGGCACGGGATTGCTGGCTTGAGGCTTGGGCTGTTTCTGTTTCTTATTGTGTTTAGAATTGCGCTGACCACCATTGTTGATGGTCTCGGCTGTCTGTGCTATCTCATCGTTGCTCGATACGTCTGTTTGATCTTCGGTCACGGTTGAATGCTGGTGGTTGCTTTTAGAACGTTGGCGTTCGCGATGATTATTGCGACGGTCTCCACGGTTGCGGTTGTTGTGGGACGCGTTGTCGGCGTTGCCGTTGATGGCTTGCGTATGAGGTTGGTCATTGCCAGCCAGAGGGGTGTTTTTGATGTTTTCTTCCATTGGTTGAGATTACGAAAATTTATTTAGAACATCAGTGCCTTCTCGGTCGGTGTCTGTCGTATTCAGATCCGTAGCCTTGGGTGTGTATCTATGGGATTGGTGTCACCGTTTCTTGAGGGCTTTGCTGATGCGGAATGATAATTCCATGAACGCAATCTTGGAATTGGCATTGCGTTCGATGGCATATAGGGTCTCGTTGAAAATCTCGTTGAGACGTTCAACGTTGTTTGCTGTGATCATATAGGGAAAGGCTGTGTTGAATTTCTCATCACCGAATTGCAGCTTGTAGTCAAGTGTGACGCCAGCGGTGCTTTTAAGATAGCATGCTCTTATTGCGTCCATAGCATAGACGATGAATTGTTTCTGTTGTTCGCGCCCTAAAGTAGTGATGCCATCTACCCATTCTGATAGGTTGGCCATACTCAGTTTGAAGAGCTGTCTCATCCAAGTGACGAACATGGATGCGAACCGTTGCTCTGTATCGGACTGCTTCTTGAGATTGTGAGCTGTGAGTAGGTTGCCTTCGGCTGCTTGCGCCATAGGGAGAGTGATGTCGTTTATGCTGCATATGATACTTTCTGTGTCGATCTTGCCAACTTTGATTAGCTGAGTGCGGCTAATGATGGTGCTTAGAAGTCGCTCCTGCTGTTCTCCTACCAACAAGAATAGTGTATTTGGGGTGGGCTCTTCCAGTACTTTGAGCAGTTTGTTGGCGGCTTCGGTGCGCAACAGATCAACCATCCATACGATGAAGACTTTGTATGCCGATTCGTAGGATTTCATGCCTATGGTATCGACTATGGCTTTGGCATCGCGAACGTTGATGGCCCCTTGTTTGTTCTCAACACCCATGAAAGAGTACCATTGTTCGGTTGATGCGTAGGCGTTGTTGCTGAGAATAAACTCACGAAATTCGTTTTGGAACTCTGTACTGCTGGGGTTGCTTTTTACAGAAGGGGTGGTGCAGGTGGGAAAGATGAAGTGGAGGTCGCTATGTACTAGTTGCTGATACTTTCTGCAAGAAGGACATTCTCCGCAAGAGTCGGCGTGTAGTTCGCTGCCGGCTCCGTAGTGTTGACGATGTTCGCAGTTGAGATATTGTGCGTATGCGATGGCCAATGCCAAAGTACCATAACCGCTTTGCCCTAATAGCAATTGTGCGTGGCTGATACGTCCAGAATCAATAATTTCAGTAAGTTGATTTATTAGAATTCTTTGTCCTACAATATCTTTGAACTGCATAATACACGTAGTTTAAAAATGCAAAAATACATCTTTTTTACTTTGTGTACAAAATAAAAATATTATTATTATTAAATGCTTTATGTGGATAAGTCCAATGTAGAAATAAAAAACCTATGGCCGCCTTGATTGGGAAGGAAGACGGCCATGGGTCTGTAGTGATAGGTAGTGAGTGGATTCTACTGCTATGCAAATTGGCTAGAATCCATTGTCGTATAAGAACTTGATTCGCATAAGTCGTATCTCCTCTTCTGTGTAATCGGGATCGTCAGAAAATTCCTCAAAGGCTTCTTCCATAGAGTCGTTTTCCGATTCTCTCCAGTATTCTAACAATACCTCTTGATGCTCTTCTTCAATAGTTTCATTTATGTAGTAGTCGATGTTGATTCGAGTGCCACTCGATAGGATGTGCTCAATTTGAGTGATGAGGTTATCCATGCTTATATTAAGGCTCTTGGCGAGGTCATCTAATGGGATACGGCGGTCGCATGCTCCGATAATTTGTACCCGTGATGCCGACTTGTTTGCTTTACTTAGTACTACGATGTCTTGTGGGCGCTGTATTTCGTTTTCTTCCACATATTTTTTTATCAGCTCAATGAATGGACCTCCATGTTTCTTGGCTTTGTCGATACCTACGCCTTGCACTCGGCTCATCTCTTCGACGGTACAAGGATATTGTATGGTCATGTCTTTGAGGCTCATGTCGGTAAAGATGACGTGAAGCGGGAGTTTTTCTCTTTGTGCTATTGATTTAAGGAGGCCTTTGAGCTGAGCATAGAGCTCTTCGTCGCCAGCTGCTGATCCTCCTCCTGCTCCCATGCCGTCGATGTCGTCACTGTCGTTGAGAGCCCCTTCTGAGTAGTCGTGGTCGCAAGGTACTTTGATACTGTAGGGCGTCTTCATGTAGCGGAATCCGTCGGGTGTTATCTTCAGGCGTCCGAATTGTTCTACTTCTTTTTCAAGGAAATGTTCGAAGATGGCCTGACGAATAACGGCTTTCCAGTAGTTTTCACCTTTCTCTTTGCCTTGTCCGAATTGTTCCAGCAGATGATGTTTGTAGGTGCGTGTCTGTGTGTTGGTGTTTCCCATTGCAACATCAATCACTTCTTTGGTCTTGAAGGCTTGCTTCATGGCCAATATGGTCTCAAGAATGTAGGCGATATCTTCTTTGGCTTCAACTCTTGGTTTGGGGTGAACGCAGTTGTCGCAGCATCCACAGTTCGCTTCGTGATAATCTTCGCCGAAGTAGCGTAGCAAGTTGGTACGCCTGCAAACGGACGACTCTGCATACGATACCATTTCCTGGACCAACTGGTTGGCCATCTCTTGCTCGGTGATGTTCTTATCGGAGAAAAATTTATAGAGTTTTTCTACGTCTTGTTCAGAGTAGAATGCTATGCATTTACCTTCTCCCCCGTCACGACCAGCGCGTCCGGTTTCTTGGTAATACCCCTCTAAACTCTTGGGTATATCATAGTGGATCACAAACCGCACATCGGGTTTGTCGATACCCATGCCGAAAGCTATAGTGGCTACGATGACATCAACATCTTCCATCAAGAAACGGTCTTGATTCTCTGCACGAACTTTGTTTTCCAATCCAGCATGGTAGGGTAGTGCTTTGATACCGTTGAGACAAAGCAACTGGGCCAGATCTTCTACTTTCTTTCGGGTAAGGCAGTAAATGATACCGCTTTTGCCGGGGTTTTCTTTGATGAATTTGATAATCTCTTTGTGGAGCAACAAGGGGTCCGAGGGCTTAGGTCGTACTTCATAGAATAGGTTGGGCCTGTTGAACGAAGAAACGAATAGTTTGGCTTCTTCCATTTCAAGGTTTCTAATGATATCTTGTTGTACTTTGGGGGTAGCACTAGCAGTGAGGGTGAGTATAGGTACCTTGGTGTTTATAGTATTGATGGCTTTCCTAAGTCGTCGGTATTCGGGACGAAAATCGTGGCCCCATTCGGAAATGCAGTGTGCTTCATCGATGGCAAAGAAGGACACGTTCAGTTGGCGTAAAAATTCTATGGTATCGTCTTTTGACAGTGTCTCGGGTGCGACATATAGTAGTTTCGTGCCGCCTCGTAGCAGGTCCTCTTTGACTTCTGTGATCTGTTGTTTGTTAAGCGATGAGTTTAGGAAGTGTGCTACGCATACATTGCCCGATGTGTATCGAATGGCGTCCACTTGGTTTTTCATCAGTGCGATAAGAGGCGATACCACAATAGCGGTGCCGTCCAGTATCATAGCGGGAAGCTGGTAGCAAAGCGATTTGCCGCCACCGGTAGGCATGATGACAAAGGTGTCATTGCCTTCGAGCAAGCTGCGAATGATCTCTTCTTGGTCTCCCTTGAATTGGTCGAATCCGAAAATGTCTTTAAGACTGGCTTGTAGATTAATGTCTTCCATCTTTTTTGTTTCTCCCATATAATTTTCTCACAAAAGTGTCGTTAATAGTACAAAGTTAAGAAGAATATTTGAACCGGCCAAATAATTTTAGAATCGAGAATTGATCAA
>JAZUDW010000010.1:0-8120 GCA_045639845.1 Bacteroidales bacterium | reverse complement strand
TCGTCTTTCGAAAGGGCGTCACTCGGTTGCATAGCCCGCCATGCGCCCTCGTTTCGCACAGCAATCTGTTCGACAATCCATTCAAAATCGCAAGAAATGAATTTATAGAACCCACCTTAAGAATTATCCATGATTGTTTGTATTGCCGAGAAACCTAGCGTTGCCAAAGATATAGCCAAAGTCATAGGCGCCAATGTGGCGCACGACGGCTATATGGAAGGCAACGGCTATCAGGTTACGTGGACCTATGGCCATCTTTGCACGCTGAAGGAACCTCATGAATATAGTGCTGAATGGAAACGTTGGAGTACCTTCTATCTGCCAATGATACCCAAGCCGTTTGGCATAAAGCTCATAGAGAACGATACTTATAAGCGTCAGTTTTCTGTGATAGAGAAACTTATGCAGCAGGCTGAGCGTATAGTCAACTGTGGTGATGCCGGGCAAGAGGGTGAGCTGATACAGCGATGGGTGATGCAGAAAGCAGGTGCTCGCTGCCCTGTGAGCCGTTTGTGGATATCCTCGCTTACAGAAGAGGCCATACGCGAGGGGTTCAGTACTTTAAAACCACAAGAAGAATACCAACCTCTATATCTAGCTGGTTTGTGCCGTGCTATGGGTGACTGGCTGTTGGGTATGAATGCCACAAGACTCTATACGCTCCGCTATGCATCCAACAATCAGCTACTTTCGATAGGCCGTGTGCAGACGCCTACACTGGCTTTGATTGTGAATCGTCAGCTGGAGATACAAAACTTCGTTCCTCAACAGTATTTCGTCTTGTCAACCATGTATCGCGAAGCCCTTTTCACTGCCACACAGGGCAAGATAGAAAACGAGGAAGCCGGACGTGACGATCTGGCCAAAATCCAAGATCGCGACTTTGAGATTACCAAGGTGGAGGCCAAAAAGGGCAAGGAGGCTCCTCCCAGACTGTTCGACCTTACGTCGCTTCAAGTGGAGTGCAACAAGAAGTTTTCCTTTTCGGCCGACGACACGTTGAAATATATTCAGTCGCTTTATGAAAAGAAGGTGACAACTTATCCTCGTGTAGATACCACTTTCCTGAGTGACGACATATATCCTAAGTGCGGACAGATTCTCAATGGTTTGCAACCTTATGCCGCACTGTTGGAGCCTTTACGCGGTAAGAAGCTTATTAAAAGCAAAAAGGTTTTCGATTCCTCGAAGGTTACCGACCACCATGCGATTATTCCCACCGGTGTGAATCCGGCTACTGTGTCGCTGTCGCGCGAAGAGAAACTTGTGTTCGATTTGGTGGCTCGCCATTTCATTGCTGTGTTCTATCCAGACTGTCAGTTCCTCACCACTACTGTTATGGGCGAGGTGAATCCCTTAGTGGGAAAGGCTGTAGAGTTCAAAACCAGTGGTAAACAGATCGAGGCTCCTGGTTGGCGTGCTGTGTTTGAATGGGGAAAATCCCAACAGCAGGGTGCTGACGACGAGAAAGAAAAGGATGATGAGGAGCGTACTTTGCCGCATTTCGATGTGGGCGAGCATGGTCCTCATGTGCCTCAGTTGGCCGAAAAATGGACCACTCCTCCTAAGCCCTATACCGAGGCGACCTTGCTTAGAGCTATGGAGACAGCCGGACGTATGGTGGAAGATGAAGAGCTTCGCGATGCTTTGAAGGAGA
Source organism: Bacteroidales bacterium (assembly GCA_045639845.1). Classification (GTDB taxonomy): domain Bacteria; phylum Bacteroidota; class Bacteroidia; order Bacteroidales; family P3; genus Colimorpha. Next base: position 6,463 of record JAZUDW010000010.1, on the reverse strand, counting down.
ATGGTATTGGCCGTCCTTCTACTCGTGCGGCTATCATTGAGACCCTCTTTAAGCGTAATTATATCCGCAAGGAACGTAAGAGCCTTATTGCTACTGCTACAGGTGTGGAACTGATACAGATTATTCACGAAGATCTGCTTAAAAGTGCTGAGCTTACGGGACAGTGGGAGAAAAAACTCCGCGATATCGAGAATAAGAAGTTCGGCGCCGAACAGTTTATGGAGGAGATGAAGCAGATGGTGTATCAGCTGGTGGCCGAGGTGATGGCCGACAACTCGAACCGTCATGTGGCCTTTACAGAGACGGCTCCAGCGGCTAAGCCTGCAAAGAAGGGTGGTGCTGCCAAAAGCAAAAAGGCTAAAGCAAAGAATGAAGATAATACTACTAACTCTCAATAAATATGATGATTACAGAAAATATCGAAAAAATTAAAGCTACAGTACCTGCTAATGCAAGGTTGATAGCTGTGTCGAAAACCAAGCCTGTAGAGGATCTTCAGGAGGCCTATGCCGCTGGTCAACGCCTATTTGGTGAAAACAAGGCGTTGGAGATGCGCGACAAGCATGCTGTATTGCCCAACGATATAGAGTGGCATTTTATTGGCCATCTGCAAACCAACAAGATCAAATACATTATGCCTTTTGTGTCGCTGATTCATAGTATCGACTCGCTGAATTTGCTTAAGGCTGTTGATAAAGAGGCCTCCAAGCAGGGTAGGGTGGTGGATTGTTTGCTGCAATTCCATGTGGCAAGCGAAGAAACAAAGTTTGGTCTCTCGATGAATGAGGCTGAAGATTTGCTTGAGTCGGAGGATTATAAGTCGATGAAAAATATACGTATCGTCGGTGTGATGGGTATGGCTACAAATACGTCCGATGAGGATTTGATACGTAAAGAATTTCGTCAGTTGAAACAGATCCACATCGATTTGAAGAAACGTTATTTCGCCGATGAGGATTCTTTTAAGGAGTTGTCGATGGGTATGTCGCACGACTATATGATAGCGCTCGAAGAAGGCAGTACCTTGGTCCGTGTGGGATCGTCCATCTTTGGAGCTCGCCAGTATGGTGTTCCTGTAAACGATGAGAAGTAATTGTAGTTTGTTGAACATATAATTGATTTTGAATATGCAGATTGTAAAATCGGAAATGATCGAGGGTGGTATTCGTTATACCGCTGGCCAACCCGAAGGAGTTTGTTCTTTTATGATGGAGGTACTCACCGAGGGCGATGTGATTAGAAAAGTTCGAGTGACTGGTGGTTGCGGGGGGAATCTTATGGGTATCTCTCGTTTGGTAGAAGGTATGCACATCGACGATGTGGTGGGTCGCATTGCCAAGGTTGACTGTGGCGGAAAAGGTACCTCGTGTCCCGATCAGTTGTCTCAGCTGTTGTTGTATATCAAGGAAAACGCACTGTAGTCTAATCGTTTCAAAACATATCAATCCAACCACATTATGAAGCTATTTGATAACAAAAAGAATTCTTGGCTGTCCTATGTTTGGATAACCTTGGGTTTGTTAGTGTTTACCTTTGCCTATTCGGCATTCCTTCTTCCCAACAAGGTGATTTCGGGGGGTGTTACGGGTGTGTCGTCTATCATTTATTTCCTTACAGGTCTTTCGATGGGTGTCACAAATTTGGTTATCAATGTGATCTTCGTTCTTTTGGGTATGAAATACCTCGGATCTCGTTTCGGTGTAAACTCGATCTACGGTATCGTGGTGTCTTCACTGCTGTTTATTCTGTGGCAGCAGGTGCTTCATATTGAGACTCTTTTCGATGTGTCTCAGTTTGGACCTTTCATGTGTACCATCATAGGTGGTGCTCTTTGCGGTTTCGGTATCGGTTTTGCTATGAACTTTGGTGGTAATAGCGGCGGTACCGACATCCTGGCACTTATCATCAGCCGCAATCATAATATCAGCACCGGCAAGGTGATTCTGTCTATGGATGTGGTGATTATCGCTTGTATATACTTCGTTTCTCATAAGATAGAGAATGTTGTGTTTGGATATATTGTGATGATGGTGAAGACATATGTGCTGGATCTCACGGTGGATGGATCTAAACAGTCGTACCAGATTATAGTATTCTCGCAGCGGGCAGAGGAAATTGGCCGTGTGATTACGCAGACTCCTGGTCATGGTGCTACTCTGCTCGATGGCAAAGGTTGCTATACGAAAGCTTCACAGGAAGTGCTGATGATGATAGTACACAAATACGATAAGGCTCAAGTGATGCGTATCATCAACGATATCGATCCTACTGCTTTTGTGAGTGTGGCCAAGGTGCAGGGTGTATATGGAAAGAATTTTGAAAAGATGAAGTGATATTCTTTAGTTTTTTGTTGAAACTTAATAATCAATAGATATGCAGATATTTAAAAAGAAGCATCAAATTATAATGTCGTACCTGATTATCACGTTGGGTATTATGTGTTACACCTTCTCGTATTCTGCTTTCTTGCTTTCGGCTAAGATAATTTCGGGTGGTGTTACCGGCCTTTCGTCTATTATCTATTTCTTGTCGGGAGAGCTGATACCGGTAGGTGCGGCAAACTTTGTAATCAATGCTATTCTGTTCCTGCTGGGACTGAAGTTTTTAGGATCCAAGTTCGGCGTCAATACGATCTATGGTATTGTGTTGTCGTCGTTGCTTTTTATCCTATGGCAACAGGTGTTGCATGTGGAGACATTGTTTGATATCAGTCAGTTCGGACCTTTTATGTGCTGCATTTTAGGTGGCGCCGGTTGTGGCTTGGGTTTAGGATTGGCATTTAGTGTGGGCGGCAATACTGGAGGAACCGACATTGTGGCACTGATACTTACCAAGTATTATAATGTGACCCCAGGCAAGGTGATTCTGTATTGCGACCTTGTCATCATAGCATGTACGTTCTTTGTGACGCATAAGATTGAAAATGTAGTGTTTGGTTATATCGTAATGGTGATATGTTCCTATACTCTCGATCTGGTGCTCGATGGTGCCAAGCAGTCTTATCAGATAATGATTTTTTCTGCCAAAGGCGATGAAATCAGCGATGCTATAGTTCAAGAGATAGGCCGAGGTGTCACCATAGTCGATGCCAAAGGCGGTTACTCTAAAAAAGAACAAAAGGTACTGATTGTGATTGCACACAAGACCGATAAGCAGAATATTATGCAGGTGATCAATCGTATAGACCCTTCTGCCTTTATCAGTGTGGCAAAGGCTCAAGGTGTGTTTGGCAGTAACTTTGAAAAACTCAAATTATAGGCGGCAACGATGGAATTGAAAAAAGCATTCTCTAACGAACTGTGGTCGTATCTTGTGATAACTCTCGGATTGGCCATCTACACGTTGGCTTGGACCATGTTCTTGCTTCCTTCTCATATTGTTGATGGCGGCGTAACAGGTATCTCGGCTATTGTATATTTTGCTTCGAATGAAACTATACCTGTGGGTGTTACCAATTTGGTTATCAATATTGTGTTTATTGTTTTGGGCTTTAAACTGCTAGGCTCGAAGTTTGGAGCTAAGACCATATATGGTATTGTTTTGACTTCGGCTTTGTTTGTAGTGTGGCAGCAGTGGCTGAAACTCGACAGTCTGTTCGATGTGAAAGAGTTAGGCCCTTTCATGTGTGCCCTCTTGGGTGGCGCTGTAAGTGGTGTCGGTATTGGTATTGCCTTCAGTATGGGTGGCAATAGTGGTGGCACAGATATCATTGCCCTTATACTTAACAAATACTACAATATCTCTCCGGGACGAGTGATTCTTTATCTCGATATCGTGATCATCGGATGCTCCTATTTCGTGTTTCATAAGCTTGAAAATGTGCTGTATGGCTATGTTTTGATGGTTACCTATACCTATATTCTCGATCTGATGATCGATGGTTCAAAACGGTCGTATCAGATTACGGTGTTTTCAAAACAGGCCAAAGAGATAGGCGATGCCATCATGGCTGAGACCGACCGTGGTGCTACCTTGCTTCATGGCGAAGGGTGCTATACTGGCGAGGAGCAAAAGGTGCTGATGGTGATAGCCTACAAGGGTGATAAACCCGAGATAATGCGTATCATCCATCGTATAGACCAGCATGCTTTCGTGTCTGTTTCAAGGGTAGAGGGTGTGTTTGGCGAAGGCTTCGACCATATGAAATTATAATAGAAAGCTCATTATTTATCAACTAATAATACTATTAACCACTAAGAATATAACATTGCAAATTATGAAAAAAATGATATCCCCTTCACTGCTTTCGGCAGATTTTGGTAATTTACAGCGTGATTTAGAGATGCTGAACCAGAGCGAGTGTGATTGGATCCATGTGGATGTTATGGACGGTATGTTTGTACCCAATATCTCTTTTGGCCAACCAATTATCAAGCATATCAAAAAGCATGCGCAGAAACCCCTCGATGTTCATCTGATGATTATGGACCCCGGTCGTTATATCAATGACTTTAAAGAGGCTGGCGCCGATATCATCACGGTTCACTATGAAGCTTGTATTCATCTGGATCGTACGCTTCATGCTATTAAGGATGCGGGTTTGAAGTGTGGCGTTGTGCTCAACCCTCATACTCCAGTGGCTATGGTGGAAAACATTATCCAGTTGTGCGATGTAGTGCTACTCATGTCCGTCAATCCTGGTTTCGGTGGTCAGAAATTCATAGAGAATACTTACACCAAAGTTCATCAGTTGCGTATGATGTGCGATCAGAAGAATCCTCAGTGCCTTATCGAGGTAGATGGTGGCGTCAACCCTCAGAATGCACCTTTACTCTATGCTGCTGGTGCCGATGTGTTGGTGGCAGGCAACGCAGTGTTTAAATCGGAAGATCCTTGTGCTACCATAAAGCAGTTGAAAGGCATTGAATAATGACAAGGTCTGCGTTTTTAAAACTGTCATCCCCGGATCATTCCCATCGTAATTATATATATCGAACAATAGAATAATCAGATTTAATGGACAAACGACCACAATTGATATTAGCTCCAGGCAAAGAGAAAGCCGTAATGCGTCGCCATCCTTGGATATTCTCTGGTGCTATAAAGCAGCAAAAGGGTAATCCCCAAGAGGGAGATATTGTTGATGTGTATTCTTTCGACCATAAATGGCTTGCTGTAGGATACTATCAAAACGAATCGATTGCTGTCAAGGTTTTGAGTTTCGATACACCTGATGTCGATCCATCTACTCATCCTTCTTTTCTCCATTCTCTTCTCTTGTCGGCAGTGAGCTATCGTGAGTCGTTAGGTTTTTTCGACTCTTCTCGTTCTGATACTACGGTTTCTACCAATGCGTTTCGCCTGATCAACGGCGAAGGCGACTATCTTCCCGGCTTGATAGGCGATTACTACAACGGTGTGTTGGTATTGCAGGCTCACTCCTTTTTTATGCATAGCGTTATGCCCCACATAGTAGAGATGATGCGAGATATTTTGGGCGACCGGTTGATCGCGGTGTTCGATAAGAGTGGATCCACTTTACCCGGCAACGGAAAGCCGGGACAAGAGTGCCGAGATGGGTACATTTGGGGTATCGAACCAGAGACGTGGGAAATATGCGAGGATGGCAACAAGATGTTTATTAATTTCTTTGAGGGGCAGAAGACCGGTTTCTTCCTCGATCAGCGAGAGAATCGGCATCTGGTGTCACTTTTGGCAAAGGGGCGACGAGTGTTGAATACCTTTGGATATACCGGAGGCTTCTCATTGGGTGCGCTTCGTGGTGGTGCCAGCTATGTAGAGACTGTGGATATTTCCAAAAAGGCCATTGCGCTGTGTAATCAAAACGTAGAGCTCAACTATCCCTCGGCTCCACATAAAGGTGTGGTGGCCGATGTGTTGCAGTATCTCGACACCATTGTCGATCCTTTCGATCTGATCATCCTTGATCCTCCTGCTTTTGCCAAAAACCACCGCTCGTTGCAGCAAGGGCTGAAAGGCTACCGATCCATCAACCAGCGTGCGTTGGAGAAGATAGCATCTGGAGGTTATCTTCTCACTTTCAGTTGCTCGCAGGCCGTAAGCCGCGATGATTTCCAGACCATGGTGTTTACATCGGCGGCCAACGCACACCGCAAAGTGCGCGTGATCCGTCAGTTGCCCCATGCACTCGATCATCCGGTGAGCATCTATCATCCCGAAGGTGAATACCTGAAGGGCTTATTACTTTATGTCGAATAATAATACATTATATTCAATGGAAACAGGTAAAAAATGTGGTTACGAAAAAATAGATTGTTATGATGAGGCTACCGTCAACGAATTGGCTTCTCATTATAAAGAGATTATCCGTCTGCTGGGCGAGGATGTGTCGCGTGAGGGTCTGCTTAAGACTCCCGAGCGTGTAGCTAAGGCCATGCTCTATTTCAATCATGGCTACGGCCTCAACCCCGAAGAGATTATCAAATCGGCGATGTTTACCGAAGACTACAAGCAGATGGTAGTGGTGAAAGATATCGAGATA
>JAZUDW010000009.1:0-11985 GCA_045639845.1 Bacteroidales bacterium | reverse complement strand
CTCATCGGGCACCATTGAGTTTGATGGTCAACGCCTCGACCACCTCTCTGTTGCAGAGATGCGCCGACTTCGCACCCGCATGCAGATTGTGTTTCAAGATCCCTATTCATCGCTCAACCCACGTGTCACAATAGGTGATGCCATCCTCGAACCCTTACGCGTTCATCACATGCTGTCTTCTGATAAACAACGTCGCGAACGTGTGTATGAACTCATGGCCCAGGTGGGCTTGCAACCGGAGTGGTATCGTCGCTACCCGCATGAGTTTTCGGGCGGTCAGCGTCAGCGAGTGTGTATAGCACGAGCTTTGGTGCTCAATCCAGAACTCGTTATTTGCGATGAGTCTGTGTCTGCCCTCGATGTATCGGTGCAGGCTCAGGTGCTCAACCTCTTAAACGATCTCAAACGTCAGTATCATTACACCTATATTTTTATTTCTCACGACCTCTCAGTGGTACGATTCCTCTCGGACCGTATCATGGTGATGCAGCAGGGCAGAATTGTAGAACTGGGTACAGCCGATCAGATCTATCATCACCCTCAACAAGCTTACACGCAACGTCTTATCGATGCTATACCGCACCTTGTATTCTCCGACAATCGTGTTTCGCTAGACTGAAACGCAGTGAGAAATGGCCATGGCAGTTGCATCAAATAATGGCCCCTCAGTGCTAGAAAATAATGAGCGACACTTCGATGTCGTTCGGAATAATACGCTATTGATGGTCATTGAGCTGTTGTGTGCTATGGCTATTATATAGAAGAAGGGAGGTGTATATATGACATGGTTTCGTCGTGGTTTCGCGGTAAATCCGCTATTCTTCCGATCTTGAAACGTATAAAAAGGGATGTTGAATAGGGTGGTGATGTTACGATATATACGAATTGACTCCGAAGTGCCCCAAGCGGTTCCTTGGTGTTCTCTTATGTGAAGATAAGCTTCTTAAACAATTATAATTACACTTTCTTGGTTCAATTAACTTGTTTGTGTTGATAAATAACAATGGGGACGTAAATATGCTTTTTATATTATTACTATTTTTACAACTAAAATATAATAAGTAAGTAGAAATGCAAAAAACTAAAAATCTATTGGTTGCAGCATTGCTGATGGCTTCTTCTGTGTCGGCATTTGCGCAAAAGAACACGCCTATAGAAAAATATAATGCCGCCTATGCTTCGGCTCTTGACCTTTTTTACAAAGGTAAATACGTGGCTGCTCAGCATCAGTTTGACGAGCTGGTGGGTAAAGCACCCTCTGGGTTGACCTCGGGCGATGCAGATGCGGTATATTATGCCGCTATTTGCAGCGAGGAACTGGGCAACAGCGATGCGCTGTACCGTTTGAGTGAATTTTTGCGTCTCTATCCCGAGAGTTCTAAGTCCAACATGGCTCACTTCTTCCTGGGCAATACGCATTATGCCAAAGGTGAATATTCGCTGGCTCTGCAATATTACAATAAAGTTGAGTCGAGTGAGATAGAATACGGCCATCGCGACGAGTTTGAGTACAAGATAGGCTACTGCCTGATCAATACCGGTGATCGCGAGAATGCCAAGAGCCACTTTGCCCATATCATGAATGGGCGAAGTAAATACCGCACCAATGCGCTTTACTACTATGCCCATATCCAATATATGGACGGCGAGTATGCTCAGGCCCTTTCTAACTTCAAGAAGATAAGTGAGGACAAACGTTCGAACCAGAAACTAGTGAATATCGCAGATAACTATATAGCCCGAATATACTACTATTTAGGGCGTGAGGATGAGTTTTTGCAACTGGCTCCCCGTTTGATGAAAGCCAACGATGTGTTTAAGAAAGAGGAGTTGGAGCAGATGATGGGCGAAGTGTATTTCAACCGTGGCGAATATCAGCAGGCTCTGAAATACTACCGTCTGTCGGCTCAGGACACTCCTAAGAGCACCGCCAAAGACCCTGTTACGGGTAAGCCTATACAGGGCTGTATGGTGGGCGACAACGCCTATCAGATAGGTTACTGCTATTATATGCAGCATCAGTACGATAGCGCTGCTGTCTATTTGCAGCAAAAAACGGCTTGCAACGACAGCGTGGCTCAAAATGCTCTTTATACGTTGGGTGACACCTATGTAAAGCTGGATCGTAAAGCCGAGGCCCGATCGATGTTTCTGCAGGCTTCTCAGTTGAGCTACAATGCCAAGATACAAGAAGATGCGCTCTTTAATTATGCCAAGCTGAGTTGTGAGCTGAATCAGAATGCATATAATGAAAGCATCAAATCGTTTGAGAACTACTTGAATCGTTATCCTAAAACTAAGCACAAGGCCGAGATAGAAGAGATTCTTACTTCGCTCTATTTCACCACTCGCAACTATAAAGATGCGTTGGCGCTGATGGAGAAGATCGAACCTAAGAATGCCGACATGAACCGTGCCTATCAACGATTGCTCATTAACCGAGGTATTGAGCTCTTCAACGAGCGTAACTTGCAACAAGCAAGCCAGTATTTTGTGAAGGCTGCCAAGGTGAACGCCGATGTACAGAAGACAGCCGATGCTCTCTACCTGAATGGCGAAGTGCAGTATAGGCTGGATAATTTCAAATCGGCTAAGACTGCTCTCGACAAATTCTTTAAGAACACTAAGGCCCGTACTTCGCCCTATTATCGTCAGGCACTTTACACGAGCGGTTATCTCTGTATGCGCAACGAACAGTATGCCAATGGTGCTGACGCTTTCAATCACTTCATTAACTCCAACGCTTCGCAGGTGGAACCTCAGCAACTCTGCGATGCCTACAACCGCTTGGCTGACTGTCAGTATGGTCAGAAAGATTTCGAGAACGCTATTATCAACTATAACTATACTATTAACCATCGTGGCAAGGATGCCGATTATGCTACCTACCAGAAAGCATTGTGTTATGGTGCTATTGGTAAGAATGAAGACAAACTTACCTATCTGAATTATATTTTCGAACATTTTGAGCAGTCACCCTTGGCTTCGAAGGCTCTCTTTGAGATTGCTAACACTTATTTGGTTTGTGACAACAACGAGATGGCGCTGCTCTACTATGGCAATTTTATGAAGCAGTATCCCAATAGTTCATATGTGAAGGAATCGCTGCTCAACATGGGTCTAATCTATTACAACACTGATCGAAACGATAAAGCTCTCGAATGTTTCGACCAGTTATTGGCCAACTACCAGGGTACCGAAGAGGCCAAAGATGCGTTGGTAACGGTGAAAAACATTTATATTGCACAAAACAGAGTGGATGACTATTTCTCGTATGTGCAGAATCGTGCCAAGATCACTATCAGTTCCAACGAGCAGGATAGCGTGACCTTCAGCGTGGCTGCCAACCGCTATTTTGAAGGCGACTACGAAAATGCCATTACTAGTCTGGAAGGCTATCTGAAGAAATTCCCTTCGGGTATGTACAATCTGAAGGCCCACTATTATCTGGCCGACTGTATGTTCCGCAAAGGTATCAACGAGCAGGCTCTGCCTCACTACGAGTGGGTAACCAACCGCAACAAGAACCAATATACGGAGGTGTCGCTCCTCAATGCTGCTAATATTTCCTACGGAATGAAAAACTATAGCAAGGCCCTCGACTATTACAACCGTCTGCTTCAGCTGGCCGAGAACGATAAGAGTCGTTTGCAGAGCCGTTTGGGCATAATGCGTTGTAAGACCATTCTCGATCCTACCGCTGTAGAGTCTATCGTATCAGCAGCCAGCCAGCTACTGCAGGAACCCAAGGTAACCAGCGAACTCACAGAGGAGGCTTGGATGACGATAGCTCATGCTTACTATGGTGTGCAGCAATACGACAGTGCTGCGGTGTATTATCGCAAACTTACCCATTCTGCTAATGGTGAATATAGCGGTGAGGCTGTTTATTCACTAGCCGAAATGGATGTGTTGCGTCACAATTATACTGCTGCCGAGAAGGCGATAGAGGCTATCGTGGCCAATCCGCCTAACGATTATTGGTTGGCAAAGACTTTCATTCTTTGGGCTGATATTTTCCGTGCACAAGGCAATGTGTTGCAAGCTAAACAGACTCTGCAGAGTATCATCGACAACTACGATGGAGAAGAATTGGTGGCCTTGGCTATCAAGAATCGCAACGATATCTTAAGTGCCGAGGCTATGGCTTCAACAGGTACTGTGGAAGGCAACGAGGTGGAGATAGAGATACCGTTTGAGTAATTAAGAAAATGTTGAATCGAAAATGTTGTTGATTTTAGCAGGTGATTATCATTATTATCAAATCAATAAATACAAATCAACAATTGACTGATCACTAAAAAAGATAATATGAAAACAAGATATATTTCGTTGGCCGTGCTACTGGCCGTGCTATTGCCTTCGACCAAAAGTTGGGCTCAAAACGACTCGTCGTCATACAATGAAAGTGTGATTGTGGTGGGCGATTATAAGCCTATTATCGAGAATGCCATCAAACTCAATGTGGCTCCTTTGATCACGGATACCGCGACTACGGTACAGCATGATTTCAAGTATAGTATCACCCCTCAACGACTTACCTCTATATTTAGTCCGGCTAGATTGGGATATGTAAAGATCACCGAACCCCCTACTCGTATCTACAACAATTATCTGCGTTTGGGTATGGGCAATTATTGGAGCCCTTTGGCCGACCTCTACTACCATTCTACCCGTAGCAAGGATTTAAGCTATGGAGTAAGAGCTTTCCATACTTCGTCGTGGGGTAGTATAGGGAGTGCTGATACGGTGCCTTCACCAACCTACTACGGGAAGAACCATTTCTCAACAACCGACATTTCGGTATATGGAAAATATATCTTGAAAAGCAGCCACATGCTGCATGGTGATGTATCCTACAATAATGACTATCACATGCTATACGGCTTTTCAGATAGTTCGCTGTATGCTTTTAATGGCTTTACCCACGACAGTCTCGCTGCATCACAATATTCGATGAGTTATAATCGTGTGATGGTAAACCTCGGAGCCAAGAGTCTCCATATAGATGTCAACAAGTTTGGCTACGATGTGAACTATTCGTTCCGCAACCTTTGGGGGCGTTACGGCATGGGCGAGTGGGCTATGGAAGCCAATGGTACTATACATTACGGCTTCCCAATGTTTAGAGACTACAAGGCTATGGCCTATCTCAATATAGGGTGGAAAGGTTTGGGCAACCGCTATGAGCCTATGATGATTGATGGTACCTCAGTGTTGAATCTGCCATATGCCTACATTTATCCCACACGTGATTCTGCTCGCTACATTCGTCATTTCATTCATGCCAACCCCTATGTCGATTTCCTCTTCGGTGGTTTTCAGTTCCACGCAGGTGCCCGTATGGCTTACGGCCCCAATGTGATGGCCGATAGCGGAGCCTTTCGCATGTATCCCGACGTGATGGTGTCGAAGTCGTTTATGAACGATGCTATGAATATCAGTCTTGGTGCCAATGGCAATCTAGATGCCAACTCGTGGGATGAGCTCCGTATGCTTAATCCCTATGTTGGGCCGGACGGTGAACTCAGAGCCTCCTCGCACTATGACTTTTTCGGCCATTTGCGTTTTTCGTTCAACAAGAAGTTAGAACTTAACGCTTATGCCCGCTACAGTCTATACAGGAATGGTCTCTTCTTCCGTCTCGATAGTTGCTATGCTTTGGGTAATGTATTCACCCCCTATTACCGCAACTACCAACAGGCTAACATCGGAGCTGATATCACTTTTGTGAATGATGAGATGATCAATCTTACACTGGGCGGCAACTATTACTACACCCACGCCGACTACCATGATTTCCCCTTGCTGTATCAGCCTAAGTTCGATCTCCATCTTGGAACCCGAGTGAACTACAAAGATAAGATTCTGGTCACTTTCCAAGAACTTTTGGTAGGTCCCATGTATGGCGACGCTGCATATACTTCTATTGTGAACTCTGAAACCGGAAACTATCAATATACCGACACCATTGGACTCCGTAGCGGACTAGATGTTGAGATTGAGTATATCCATAGCCGCAATCTCTCTCTCTTTGCCAAATTCGACAATATTCTTTGTCAGCGCTACTTCCTTTGGAGTCATTATCCCTCGCAGCGCCTGCGTGTTATGCTGGGTCTCACCTATACCATACCCACCAAGAAACGCTAACCATCCATTTTTTTTTAATTTGCCTACTGTTATGACGTATAAAGAAACAGTACGATTCTTAGAAAGATCGTTCCCTGCATACCATCTCTTGGGCCCTACAGCCTACAAAGCAGACCTCTCTAATACAGAGCAGCTGATGGAATATCTAGAGCATCCCGAAACAAAGTTCAAAACTATCCATGTGGCTGGTACCAACGGTAAAGGCTCTTGTTCGCACTCCCTCGCTGCGGTTTTGCAGCAGGCTGGGCTCAAAGTAGGTCTGTACACTTCACCACATCTGTTGGATCTTAGAGAACGTATTCGCATCAATGGGGTGACAGTGTCGCAAGACTTTGTGGTCGATTTTGTGAAACATCACAAAGCCTATTTCCGTTCCCAGGGACTATCGTTCTTCGAGATGATGACGGGAATGGCCTTCTACTATTTTGCCCTTCAGAAAGTAGATGTGGCTGTGATAGAGGTAGGCATGGGAGGCCGACTGGATTCCACCAATGTGGTGAATCCTGATCTCTCTGTGATTACTAATATAGGTATAGATCATACGATGTTTCTTGGCGACACATTGGCTGCGATAGCTGTCGAGAAGGCCGGAATAATCAAGCATAAAGTACCGGTGGTAGTGGGCGAGACCCATCCCGATACTGAGCCTGTGTTTAAGGCTTGTGCCGAACAAATGGAGGCGCCTATTACTATGGCTGATCAGCAATACGACATACGGGTATTGACCGACCTCAACGAAGACCTCTGCATGGAGTTTGACGTGAGCAGTAAGGGACATATACTGTATGGTGGATTGATGAGCGATCTCACAGGAAGCTATCAACAGAAAAATATGCTCACCATCATAGCTGCTATCGAAGCATTACGTGCGCAAGGGTATGCTATCAGTGATGAAGCTGTTGCGGCTGGACTGCGCAGTGTGGTTTCCTCTACCAGGCTGCATGGCCGTTGGGAATATTATGGAACACAACCTACCATCATATGTGAGACCGCCCACAACGAGGATGGCATACGTGCCATGCTCGCCAAGTTGGCCACAATGAAGTACCAACGGTTGCATCTTGTATATGGCTGTGTCAATGATAAGGACTATCCTCATATCCTCACCATGTTGCCTCCTGATGCTGTCTATTATTTCACACAGCCTTCTACTCCTCGAGCTCTTCCAGTGGAAACGTTGGCCCAAGAAGCAGAGAAAAGTGGCCGCTGTGGACTTAGATACAGCAAAGTGTCGGAAGCCATACACTCGGCTAAACTGCATGCTGGTGACGACGATATCATTCTCATCACTGGCAGCATATTTCTTGTAGCCGATGCAATACCAGCTCTCACAGAAATAGAAGAATAAGGTTTTAATTTAGTGATGAAAAACATAAGTTGTCATACTATTGTGACCCAGTTTTTTTTATCATCACTATATATGATTAAAGAATGGTGGCTGCTGTAGCGGCCACTTTTCATTGCACGTGAGCTTTTCCGAAACCGATCTCTCTTAGTGTAGATCATTAAGAGATTACACACCCCCAAAGGAGATCATTTCTCAGATCGTTGGCGTCCCTCGTGGCGTTCCTCTCCGTTCAACCATTGCTTCAGAGCATAGGTTACGTTGTGAGCATAGAATCTACGGAACATAGATTTTCCATAGATTTCTTTGTAGGTACCATTGTATCTAAGATAGTTCCACGAACGTGATAGAACCCTCAATAAAGGACTTTTCTTACGATGGTGCGGTGTGAGGTACATACGGAGGAAGTGCCTGGTGGCCTTGTTCGAAAGGGGTATCCATCCTTTGGGCGAAGGTATATGGAACAGTTCTATGCTGTATTGCGTGAGGAGGTCTATGAAACGACTGATGTCGTACGAAGACTTTAAAGTATTAAGAGTGTTGTAGTTTAGATGATTGTTTGAGATAATCAATGCCCAATCGATCAGGTCTCTAAGGCGAATAGCCTCATTGTGATAAGTGGCATGATGGTCTATATGGGCAGCCACAAAGAACGCCAGTTCGTGAGGTACGAGTGTGGTGAGGTGTCCTCCTAAAGGTTGTGTGTTCCATTGGGGATCTATGTCGGCCGACGAGTTTTCCCCTGCAGCATGATAGAGCAGGTGCAAGTGGTTTTCGAACGAGGCCCCTTCGTAGGTGAACACCGAATGGCGGTCGTCGGAAGTATCGATATCGATACCCAACGAAGACACCCAGCTATCAATCTTGTGAGCCTTGGAACCAAAGTAAATATCGTTGTCGCCACTCACCCGAAGGTAGGGGGTAGGGTAGAGGCGTGCCACAGAGAGACCTTTTACCACCAGGGTGTCGGTCTTATGTTGCTCATATACACGATCGGCAAAATGGTAGAGGGCGTGCTGCAGTTGTTTCTGTTGCTGCTCGTTGACGTTGGCAATAGACGCTAAGCGAAAGATCACGGCCCGAGGGGGGCGCAGTGGTGGCGGTAGTTCTACAATGCAGTGATAGAGCAACGGTGCCACCCCTTGCTGTATAGCACACTCCACCACAGTGGGCCAATCCTCGGTGTCGATGGCGTTGGGTGTAGGCCCGTCGAACATTGCAAATCGGATGATAGATATGATATGTTGTAAGTCTTTCATATACCTTCAGTGATGATGAAATAAAAAGCGTGCCAAGTTGTCAGACTATAGTGTTCCAAGTTATTTTTTTATCATCACTTATCATTTTCTCCTTCGTAACACGTAGCGGAGACGGGTGTGGAGGATAATATAGCAGAGGTAGTAGAAAAGGTGATGGGTAATCGTGTGGCGCATCATCGCCATAGGGATGGTTGTACGCCCGAAGTAGAAAGTTTTAGGGACAGACACCTTCCTTTTGAAATCCTGCAGTTGCCGCCAGTGATACCCTTTGACGGTGAGGATACGAATATGCAGATACAGGTAGTAGTCATACAGAGCTTTGAGAGTCTCTTGTTTCTTGCCAGAGGCACTCTCCACAGTATCAAGAAACGAATGGAAGAAAAACTCGATATCGGGCAGAAACTCCGCTTGCTGTTTGTCCGACCAAGGACCTCTCGATGTGAATGGCTCGTAGTAGTGATAAAAACGATAGGTCGGGTTCCATGCTATATTGTCGGCTCTGTCTATACATCGTAGCACCAATGTCGAATCCTCCAGCACTCGATGGCCTTCGGGGTATGCGATATTGTTTGTCCTAAGAAACTCGCAGTTGAAGAGATATGTGGTGTGGTCCAAGGCACCCGCCCTGGTCGAGAGTATCCGATGAATGGGCACCTTGCAAGAAGCCTTGCTAACGGGGGTGCAAAGCCTATCGTGACTACGAAGCCACAGAGCCCCCATCTTAAGCAGAGGTGTATTGTCGTTGAGGTCTTCTATCCAGCTTGTCAGATAGTCCAAGCAAACCTCATCTACCCGATCGTCAGCATCCACGAACCACACGTAGCGCCCACGGGCATTGCGGAGCCCTTCGTTGCGGGCTGCCGAAGCACCTCTATGCTCTTGTCTTATCCACCTTAGGTCCAAAAGCCGTCGACTATCTACTATGATCCTCTGCGTTGAAGCATCTGTCTCTTCAGTCGATCCGTCATCTACCACCACTACTTCAACCAGTTCGGGACGTTGGCATCGTACCAACGATTGAAGGAGCGCACCTATGGTGGTCCCGTTGTTGAAGTAAGGGATAACGACCGAGAGGTAGATCATTGAGGTACTTATTTGAACTTCTTTGGTGAAAAAGTGAATAGTGAATAGTGAATGGTGAATAGTGAAAAGATTGCGTGCTGACTAATCAATTCACTATTCACAATTCACAAATCAATTATTTCTTAGGCATAGCTTCAAGGGTAGCCAACAGATATTCGTAGAATTTCACTACGCTCTCGATGTTGGCACGTTCGTCGGGGCTGTGGGGGCTCTTCAAGGTGGGGCCGAAGGAGATCATCTCCATCTCGGGATATTTACCACCCAGCAGACCGCATTCGAGACCAGCGTGGATAGCCATCACCTCAGGCTCTTTGTTGTACAGTTTCTTGTAGGTCTCCTGCATGGTCTTCAGCAGGCCCGATTGCATGTTGGGTTTCCAGCCAGGATAAGCACCGGTGAGCTTGCAGTTGCCGCCAGCCATCTCAGCCAGACATACCAGGCGCTCAGCCAGGGCGTCCTTAGCAGTGTCAACAGAGCTGCGGAGCAGAGCCATCAGGGTGAAGTTCTTTCCGTTGGTGTAGGCGCGAGCCAGATTGAGCGAAGTCTCCACCAGGTTGTCCATATCGGCGCTCATGCGCTGCACGCCGTTGGGAGCCACCATCATCAGGTTGATGAGCTTCTGAGTGTCGGCCTCGGTCATCACATTCTGGGGCATGCGGATAGCCTCATAGCTCATAAAGAAGTCGGGTTCGGTGGTTGAGAGTTCTTTCTTAACCCAGCCGGCTACCTTGTCAAACTCCTTAAGTATGCAATCCTTGTGCTCCTTGGGGAACGCCACGATAGCTTCAGCATCGCGAGGAATAGCGTTTCTCAGCGAGCCACCCTCCACTTTGTACAGACGGATGCCGCATTCGGCCACCCAGCGCAAAGCGCGGAACAGAATCTTGTTGGCGTTGCCGCGACCGGTATTGATATCCATACCGGAGTGACCACCCTGCAGACCGCCTACAGTGAGGCGTACAGCCGTGTAGTCCTTAGGAGCCTTCTCCAAGGTGTAGGGGATAGTCATCGTAGCATCCACACCGCCGGCGCAGCCTACATAGAGTTCGCCCTCGGTCTCGCTGTCCAGATTCAGCAGATAGTCGCCGTCCAGCTCGCCTTTCTTCAGGCCGAAAGCACCTGTCATACCCGTCTCCTCGTCGGTGGTGAAGAGAGCCTCCAGCGGACCATGTTTCACAGTCTTCGACTCCAGTACGGCCATAGCGGCAGCCAGTCCCAAGCCATTGTCGGCACCCAGCGTAGTGTCGCAAGCATACACCCAGCCGTCCACGATCTTAGTCTCGATAGGATCGGTCTCAAAGTTGTGCACCTTGCCGGCGCGGGCCTGAGGCACCATATCCATGTGGGCCTGCAGCACCACACCCTTGCGATCCTCCATACCGGGGGTGGCAGGTTTTTTCATTATCACGTTGCCGGTCTTGTCAACGTGGCATTCTATTTGGTGTTCTTTTGCCCAGTTAACCAAAAATTCACGTACTTTTTCCTCGTGTTTGCTAGGGCGAGGCTGTTGGGTAAGCGAATAGAAATTAGACCAAACCTCTTTAGGTTCGAGTTCCTGAATGCCCTGAGGGGCTGTTGTTTTCTTCATAGTGATATGAATTTATAATATTAATAATCTTTATGTTTCGTGATAATCCATTCTCCTTGCGCCGCATGCTGCCACCCTCTGGGTGAGAAAGCCGGACAGGCAAAGCAGCGTGTCGGGAACACTATCTTTTTCAAACTGCAAAGATACGTATATTATTTGATATTACAATCTTTTTTTTTTATTTTTTTATATCATTATCCGCCAAGAGGTGTTTGGCTAGAGCGTGTGGCGGTGTCAAGCAAACGGCCTACATGCAGCTTCGCGCAAAAAAAAACGAAAAACAATTGAAAAAGACGGGAGACACCCCCAAAAAAAAGCCGTGACACACTTGCCACGGCTTACATTCATTCTCTCACGCAGGCAACATTCCGCCTGTCTTATCCGATGACTATGTGCTTAGTCTTGCGTGTAGATTGTCCTTGATCCATCTAAATGCCTAAAACCTGATATTATGGCGCATGAGAAAAGTTCCGTGTTTGAGTAGTGAGATTATCCGAAGATCATGCAAATCCTAAACATGAAGAAAGGGATGTAGTTCACTCCATGCAGTTGTGCCTTGA
>JAZUDW010000008.1:0-18401 GCA_045639845.1 Bacteroidales bacterium | reverse complement strand
TCTTTACCAGTCATCTCGGGGAATTTGGTACGAAGGTCGATGAGCATAAGGTGGTTGTCGGTACCATCGCTGATAACCTTGTAACCCTTCTCGATGAAGGCTTCGCACATGAACTTAGCGTTCTTCATCACCTGCTGGATGTACTGATCGTAGCTATCGGTGAGAGCTTCGCCGAAAGCAACAGCTTTAGCAGCAATTACGTGCTCCAGAGGACCACCCTGGGTGCCAGGGAATACAGCGCTGTCGAGAAGAGCGCTCATCTTCTTGATTTCACCCTTGGGAGTAGTCTTGCCCCAAGGATTGTCGAAATCTTCGCCCATCAGGATCATACCGCCACGAGGTCCGCGGAGGGTTTTGTGAGTGGTAGTGGTAACGATATGGCAATACTTAACAGCGTTGTTCAGATAGCCTTTGGCGATCAAACCGCTGGGGTGGCTGATGTCGCCCATGAGGATAGCACCGATCTTATCGGCAATTTCGCGCATGCGAGCCCAGTCCCAATCACGGCTGTAGGCAGAACCACCACCGATGATGAGCTTAGGATGGTGTTCGAGAGCCAGTTTTTCCATCTGGTCGTAGTCAACGCAACCAGTATCTTCTTTTACCTGGTAACCAACCACCTTGTAGTTGAGACCAGAGAAGTTAACGGGCGAACCATGGCTGAGGTGACCGCCGTGGTTGAGGTCCATACCCATGAAAGTGTCACCAGCATTGAGGCAAGCCAGGAACACAGCCATGTTGGCCTGAGCACCACTGTGGGGCTGTACGTTTGCCCATGCAGCACCGTAGAGTTTTTTAGCGCGCTCGATAGCAATGGTCTCGCTCTGGTCAACGATCTGGCAACCACCATAGTAACGTTTTCCTGAGTAGCCCTCAGCGTATTTGTTGGTCATAACGGAGCCCATAGCCTCCATTACTTGTTCACTTACGAAGTTCTCGGAAGCGATAAGCTCGATTCCTTTGGTTTGTCTTTCTCTCTCCTTCTGGATGAGATCAAAGATAGCGGTATCTCTTTGCATTTCAGTTATTTTAATTAATTAGTTATTCAAATAATGTTTTGCAAAGATAGCAATTTTTTTGTATTTAAATATAAGTGTCTATTAAAAATCAACAAATAGCATACAAAAAATGAAAAAACAATTTTGATGATGGAGAATGTTCGGAATGTTCTTGAGGATGCAGGTTTGGTATCTGCAGGATCGAGCCATTTATAATATCATTCTGCTCAAGAATTATTTCTAAAAGGAAAATCTCTTATGGTCAAGAAATAAAGATGTGTGCCAAGTTGTTGGCACATTGAAAAAAACTAAGTGATGATGAAAAAACAAGTTAGCTCCATTTCAGTTGCTGACCTTGGCTTCACTTCGGAAAGTGTAGCAGTTGGTTCCACTTTGGAAAGTATAACAGTTGGCTCCACTTTGGAAAGTGTAGCAGTTGGCTCCACTTTGGTCGCCGACCATAGTTCGAATGATATTTTTTGGCTTAGATTATCGAACTATTTTAACATTGTGAAGATGGAGTATAAAGAGCTTCTGTGTGGCTCGATAGCGTTCTCGAAGAGATTACGAGCAGAGCAAAGCGTAGAACAGGTTACCTGACTGATGACGAAAAGGTTTCTGTTAACCTTTGAGCATTTTGCCAGCAAGCCTCCACTTGCAAGCAAAATGGTCAATATGGCCGACAAGATGGGTTAAATCATATCAAGGAATTTATCATCACAAAGCAATTATTGTATGAAAATGTAATGATAGACGAGTGCTTTATGTATTATTATTTCGACTCTGTCAACTTCGCTTCTGTCCAGCAATAGAGGTGATAGATGATGAAGCCAATGACTACACCAAGAAGGGCACCACATATAACATCGCCTGGGTAGTGTTTGCCAAGATAGGGACGGCTGTAGCCGACGACGATACTCCATGCAATGAGGGCAAGAAGAGGGTAGGGGGTGTGGAGCTTCTTTTTCGATATTAGACCGAGAAAGATTGTTACGGTAAAACAGTTGGCAGCATGGGAGGAAACAAAACCGTAACTGCCGCCACAATGGGTTCGGAACATACGCACTTGATCCAAGGCATGACATGGGCGGAGGCGTTGAAATACATCTTTAAAAAGATGTGAGGAGACCTGGTCGCTCAATAAAAAACAGAAAGCCACGCCAATGAGGAGCATCCACCAATGGGATGTTCCTCTTCGTATGATGATATATATACATACAGCTGTCAGTACGATGGCTTGCGACCAATGTTGGCTAGCTATCCACAGTACCCAGTCGAGAATAGGATTGTAGTGATTGTTGATCCAACGGAAAGCCTGCGTGTCAAGGTCGTTAAGAGCAGAAAAGATCTGTAGCAGCTGCATGATTCTGTTTCAAAATTAGTATTCTGATGGATCGCTGTCTATAGCTTTCACGATCATATCTTTGAGTTGAGGTATGTTGTAGCCCGACACTGAGCTGATCATGATAGTGGGAAGTGTACGAGGAAGAGTCTTCTTCATCTGACTGATGAGGTCATCGTCGAGCATATCACATTTGGTGACAGCGAGTATTCGCTGTTTATGCAGTAGCTCGGGATTGTATTTCTCTAGTTCTCCGAGCAGTATCTTGTATTCTTTCTCAATGTCCATACACTCACATGACACCATGAAAAGGAGTATGGAGTTGCGTTCTATGTGACGCAAAAAACGTAGTCCAAGACCTTTGCCTTCTGCAGCACCTTCAATGATGCCGGGTATGTCGGCTATGCAGAAAGAGCGATCGTCACGGTATTTCACTATGCCGAGGTTAGGAACCAACGTAGTGAAGGGATAGTCTGCTATTTCAGGACGGGCAGCCGACATGATGCTGAGAAACGTGGATTTTCCTGCATTGGGGAATCCCACAAGGCCTACGTCAGCCAGCACTTTGAGCTCGATGATAATCCATCGTTCTTCTCCGGGTTCGCCGGGTTGCGCATAGCGGGGAGTCTGATTAGTGGCCGATTTAAAATGATCGTTACCTAAGCCACCTCGACCACCTTTAGCAATAATAGCCATTTGGCCATCTTCCGTCACTTCGCAAAGTTGCTCACCTGTTTCAGCATCACGACATACACAACCCAAAGGTACGTCAAGAATTTGGTCGGCACCTTCATGACCAGTGCAGAGGTTTTGTCCGCCATGTTCTCCGTCTTCAGCGAATACATGTTTGGTGTATTTGAGGTGGAGAAGCGTCCAACGTTGACTGTTGCCACGCAGAATGATATGGCCGCCACGTCCGCCGTCGCCGCCATCGGGGCCTGCCTTTGCGTTGTATTTTACACGGAGCAGGTGTGCAGAGCCGGCACCGCCTTTACCGGAGCGGACAAGGATTTTTACGTAATCAACGAAATTGCTGGTCATGTTGTGTATAGGAGTTAAATGAGGTTAAAAAAATAAAAATTTTTTGAATTGAAGAAGCTTTATTATTTATAGCAGAATATTGTTGTCCTGTAATATATATAATACTACTTCAAGTAAAACATAAGCCCCTAGAAAGCGTTGGCTTCAGAGGGGCTTACGGTACAATAATTGTTAGCGAATCTTCTCGATTTCGGCAACAATAGCTTCAGAGATAGCTTTGATGTCGCCAAAACCGTTTACTTTTACATGCTGACCTTTCTTCTCGTAGTATTCAGCCACGGGGAGGGTCTTGTTTTCGTATTCTTTGAGACGGTTTTTGATTGTCTCTTCGTTATCGTCGCTACGGCCAGACACTTTGGCACGTTCGAGCATACGGCGGATAAGTTCTTCGCGAGGTACATCGAGACTTACCATACAAGTAAGCTTGCGGCCATGCTTAGCGAGCAGTTGGTCGAGAATTTCGGCTTGAGCCACATTGCGGGGGAAACCATCGAAGAGGATCCCTTGTGTATCGGTAGCGATGGCTTTATCGATCATCTCAACAACGATATCATCGCTTACGAGACTACCAGAGTCCATGATGCTTTTGATACGTTTGCCCAACTCGGTCTGCTCTGCAATTTCTTTGCGAAGCAGGTCGCCGGTAGAGATGTGGTTGAGTTTGTATTTCTCCACAAGGAGGTCAGACTGAGTGCCTTTACCAGCACCAGGAGCGCCAAAAAGAACGATGTTTAACATATTGATATAATTGTTTTATTGTTTTTTATAGAAGGCAACTTCCATGTTGATAACCATAGGCAGGCTATAGAAGTTGCCTTGATAGTTCGTACAAATCGTGTGACTTATTTGCCTACCGAGATAATTTCGATATCGAATACGAGAGTGCTGTAAGCAGGGATATCGGGACCCATAGACTCAGAGCCATAACCAAGGGCGGAAGGAATGATGAGGGTGAGCTGGGTGCCAGCGGGCTGACCAAGAACACCTTTTTCCCAGCCGGGAATAAGGGGTTGCTGACCTACAACATAAGTGAGAGGCTCGTAAGGACGGCCAGGCTGAAGCTTGTTTTCTTCGCGTGCTACAGTTTCGCGGCTGGTGTCGAAGAGAGTACCATCGAGCAGACGGCCTACATAGTGCATAGACACTTTCTTACCCATTTCAACCTTGGGGCCGTTACCTTTCTTCTTAACGATCACATAGAGGCCTTCGTTGTCAGGGGTGGCAGTGATACTGTGTTCTGCTACGTAGTCGGAAATCAACTGAGGCTCTTTCTGGCGGAGTTCTTCCATGTGCGACTGATAAACAGCAGCTTCCTGAGCAATCTCGTCGGCAGAGATAACGTCGTCAACTTTGATTTTGTAGTAGAATTTCTGCTTAGCACCAGGGGTGTAAGTAGGAGGCATGTGGCCGGTGAAAACGCGTTCCATAGAGTCTGCATCGATAGCAAACACAGCGATATCACCAATGTGCATCATAAGAAGACCTTCAGAGAGGTCGCCTTTAAATACACTCTGCTGAACAGTGGCAATACGTTGAGGGTCGCCCCAGTTACCTTGTTTGTTTGCGGTATCAGTGTCGAACCAAATCATTACCTCGCCATGGATAACATCGCCAACTTTTACTTGCTGGGCGTTCTTATCCTGCTGTTCGAATTTGTAGTATAAGCCGCTCTTGGTAATATTGAAACCAGGAAGGTCGGACTTAGGACCACAAGAAGCAACTGCGAGAGCTGCAAGAGTCAGTAAAATGACCGATTTAAGAGTTTTTTTCATTTTGATATGTGTTATACTTATTTGTTAATCTTCAAATCATAAACCAGCACAGCACGGCTAGGGATGCGGTCGTTATCGCCAAGTACCCCGTATGCCAGACTGGAAGGAAGAATCACCCTTGCACTACTGCCACGGTGAAGACTCTGTAACGCACAGTCGAGTCCCACATTAGGCTGATGTTTGCCAATAACAACCGTCTCTTCCACATTGTTGTAGAATACACTTCCATTGAGTGCCGAAACAGTGTATGTGATAGCGATTGTATCCTCATAATCGATAGCTGCTCCGTTCCCCATTTGATATTCTTCAATATAAGAGCCATTGTGTAGCTGTTTCATGTTCCATCCACGACGAGAAAGGTAGCTCTCGATCTGCGTATTTTCCGACTGTTCAATATATTTATTGGCATTGATCATGTTCTCCTTGTAAGGATCGTTTTTTTGCGTCTCCACTTCTATGACTGGAGTTTCGTTACATGACGAAAAGGCTCCGCCAAAGAAGATAACGACGATGAGATATGGTACAATGCGTTTCATAAGGTCGTGAAGGATATTATGGCCAAGAGGTAGATTTGGTTATTTCGTATTATTGCGTCTGTGTTCTGCCAGTTCTTTTCGGAGGTTTGATTCAAGCAAATTCACAGTCTCCTCAAAGTTGTAGTGTGATGTGGCTCCAGATGCTTTGATATGACCGCCGCCGTCGAAATACTGAGATGCAAACTTTTGAACGTCAAAG
The DNA here is from genome assembly GCA_045639845.1 of Bacteroidales bacterium. Lineage (GTDB taxonomy): Bacteria > Bacteroidota > Bacteroidia > Bacteroidales > P3 > Colimorpha. Next base: position 12,513 of record JAZUDW010000008.1, on the reverse strand, counting down.
TCTTTCTTTGAACGCAGAGAGATGCGAATTTTGCCGTCCATCTGTTTCACGTAAGCCGCCACTTCAATGTCTTCCATCATAAGTCCATAGTTTACAATACCCTCGGCATCGGCCGAAGTTACGCCATACTGGTCTGCATCATCCTGGGTAGTATAAAAGTATGCAAAACCTTCGTCGGCGAAGATGCGACAACGGCTGCTAATGCAGAATCCAAGGAAACGCATACGATCCACGCTCCAAGTGTTGAACACAAGATTGTGAACCTCGGCAGCATTGATCGGGAATTGGATAAAAGCAGCAAGGGCTTCGTAAAGCGTGTCCGACTCGCACGAGAAACTATAGGAACCGGTATCGGTCATGGTGCCCGTATAGAGGCTTCGAGCAGCTTCGTAACAGAGTGCATCGTTGCCCCAAATATTGAAGGCTACCCAATAAACGAGTTCGCTGGCCGACGACATGTCGGGATAAGATATAGTGACGTCAAACAACGACTCCTGCGGATACAGATGATGGTCTATGAGTATTTTATGAGCTTTTGAATCAACCAACGATTGAGATAAGCAACCAATGCGGTAATCATTATTGAAATCCACGCCTATCACAAGGTCGGCAGCGGCAAAGCGTTCCATACAGAGATCCATCTGGGTATCGGCCGAAAGAATATCATTGGCTTGAGGAAGAAACCGAAACGACTTAGGGCAACCATTGGGCAGTATCATAGCGATCGTACGGTTAGCGGAAGGTTCAAGATTCTTGTTGAGCAAATGAAACATACCTAACGTTGAGCCTACAGCGTCACCATCGGCATTTGCATGCGAAACAATAACTATATTATTGGCATTGTTGAGCAACCGAGCTGTATTAGCAATCTTCTCTCTGTCAATGATTAATGTCATGTCATTTTCTATATTATCATTTACAAAAATACTAATTACTTTTTAAATAGAAACATTATTTATTATATTTTATCAACAGGTAGTGTTAATCATACACCGTAGTGACCGATAAAAATATCAATAGCCAATCACAACAGATCGTCAATTTATCTGCTATAAAATTGTTACAGAATATGTTCTGCGTATGTATTGAGTCGTGCCTACCGAACGATCAGCGTCGTAGTCACGCGCAAATATGTATGATGGATTAACCCTCATACACACGTCATGCCGTTTATTCCCAACGTCATCAGACGAAAGCCAATGAGAACTACCAAGCCATGCCGTGTTTCACCATCCACTGCTGTGCTTCTTTGCTTCCTAGTTTGGCCGCTTTCTTGTAACTGGCAGTCTCGCGAGCACTATTGTTCTGCTTGTTGTAAAGCTTAGCTATCTGACAGTACGTTTCGTGGTCTTTCTCGTTGAGTTGTACGGCTTTCTGAAGATTTCGTATGGCTTTAGGATAGTCACCTTTGTCTGTAAATACTTTGCCGAGACATTTGAACGATTCAGGGTCGTTGGGGTCGATACGGGTAGCTTTCTGATGATAAGCTATGGCTTTGTCATAGTCACCTTTGCTACAGTAGATAGCACCAAGTCGGTTAAAAGCTGGAGTATAGAGGCTGTCGATATCGTTGATAATGGTCTCATAGCAAGCTATCGCCTTCTGTACATCTCCACGCTGAATGTAGGCAACACCAAGGTAATAATAAAGTTTAACACTCTTGTTGTCACGCTGCAGGCCTTTGCGAAGATAGTTGATAGCAGTCTCATGGTTGTTGCGCAGCACATACATTACACCTAGGTTGTAGTAGGCATCAATATTGTCGGCATCCATCTGCAGCGCTTTGCGGAACTGCTGAATGGCGTCATTGTCTTTGCCTTGGTGATAGTATATTACACCCAATGTGTTGTATGCAGTTGGATTTTTAGGATCGATGGCGATAGCTTTGCTTGCCCAATGGTGAGCATTGGTATAGTTTTTCTGATGGCTGTTGATCATAGCCATTGAGGCATAAGGCGAAGCATTCTTCGGATTGAGTTCAATTGCTTTTTCAACCAGAGCGGTAAGGTCTTCAATAGGATCCCAGTTGCCGTTTTCTATCATGCAGGTTGCAAGATGGGCATAGGCATCGGCCATGGTATCATTGAGCGATATAGCGTTGCGAAAATATACCACCGCTTGACTATAATGGCAGCGATGTTCGGCCACCAGGCCCAATCTATAGTCAGGCAAAGCCCACTCCGTATTGGCCGTCTGAGCTTGTTGATAGTAAGAACTGGCAAGATCCAGCAATCCCAGTTTCTCAGCATTTTCACCTTTGGCCAGCAACTGCTCGGCCGATTCGTTGTTTTGGCACCATGCCGTTGTAGTAAAGGTGCCACAGAAAAAGAAGCAGCAAAGTATGAGTTTTTTCAACATAGCAAAAGTCATTTATTTTCAAGAATTAGATAAGTAGTCTTTAATGATTAGGAGATACTACCCCAGTCTATGCCCTTGTGTTTGCTTTTTATATAGTGGAGAAGACAGAAATTCTCAGGTTTCTCGAGTGTAGGATCCTCTTCGAGCAAAGCTTGAACAGACTCGCGCGATGCAACTACAATAGGCTCGTCGTCAACTATATCGGCCAAACGTAGGTCGAGCACACCGCTCTGCTGTAGTCCTTGTATGTCACCAGGACCGCGCAACTTGAGGTCGGCTTCGGCAATACGGAACCCATCGTTAGACCTTACCATGGTTTGTATGCGTTCGTTGGCTGTTTGAGAGAGGTTGTCTTTGGTCATGAGTATGCAGTAGCTTTGGTCGGCGCCACGGCCCACACGACCACGCAGCTGATGCAGTTGTGATAATCCAAACCGCTCAGCATTCTCAATCATCATCACCGAAGCATTGGGCACATCGACGCCCACTTCGATAACGGTGGTCGAGACCATGATGTTGGCTTCGCCTTTCTTGAATCGTTCCATCTCGTAAGCCTTATTTTCGGCAGGCATCTTGCCATGAACGATGCTGATCTGATACTGAGGCAAAGGGAAAAAACGAGTCATGTCGTCGTAACCATTCATTAGGTCAATAAGATCCATTTTCTCCGACTCTTGAATAAGCGGATATACCACATATACTTGGCGGCCTAAATCTATTTGTTTGCGAAGGAAACCATACACAGCCAGACGTTTGGCTTCGGTTCCATGAACCGTTTGGATAGGTTTGCGTCCTGGTGGCAGCTCGTCGATTACCGAACATTCGAGGTCGCCATAAAGGGTCATAGCCAACGTGCGAGGAATAGGAGTGGCCGTCATCACGAGTATGTGTGGTGGCTGAGTATTTTTGGTCCAGAGTTTCGAGCGTTGGGCTACGCCAAACCTGTGTTGTTCGTCGATAACGACAAAACCGAGGTTGGAGAATTGCACCGTATCTTCAATAAGGGCGTGTGTACCCACCAGAAAGTCTATCTCGCCACCCAGCAGACGGGCTTTAAGTTTCTTTTTTGCCGATGCTTTCATCGAACCCACCAGCAACTCTATACGTATGCCGAGACCATCAGTCATCTTGCAAAGCGTGTTATAGTGTTGCGTAGCAAGTATCTCGGTAGGAGCCATAAGGCACGATTGGTAGCCGTTGTCGAGAGCGATGAGCATGCACAGGAGTGCCACAAGCGTCTTTCCGCTGCCCACGTCGCCTTGCAGCAGTCTGTTCATCTGTTTTCCGCTGCGCATATCGTTGCGGATCTCTTTCACCACGCGTTTCTGGGCCCCGGTAAGTTCAAAAGGCAGTTTCTCGCTGTAGAATCGGTTGAAGTGGTCGCCTACAGTCGTAAACATCAGACCACTTTTTTTTCGCTGTCGGTCCACCTTGGCATATTGGTAGTCAAGGTGAAGCAGAAACAACTCTTCAAATTTCATGCGCAAGGTACCCATCACAATCTCGTGATTTGTTTGCGGGAAATGCATCATTCTCAGCGCTTCGTAGCGGCTGGGCAGATGATACTGGTTTATTATATTAGACGGAAGTGTCTCTCTGACTGTAGTACCCATGAAATGGAATGCGTTCTCCATGAGGCGGCCAATGCCTTTGGAATTGAGACCGGCCGATTTAAGTTTCTCGGTAGTACTATAAACGGGAATGAACTGATGGCGTTCACCATCAGTAGCATCCGTTTTTACAAGTTCCAGATCCGGGTGAGCAATCGATATCTGATTGTTGAATACCGACGGTTTGCCCATCACAAGGTATTCAGCCCCAGCTTTGATAGAATCTTGAATCCATTTCAGACCTTGAAACCAAACCAGCTCCATTGTGCCAGTACCATCGGTAAAAGGAGCGCTGAGCCTATTCACACGTCCGGATATCATGTTGGGACGACCAATACGGCCACGAAGCACCACATAGTTGGTGTCGAAACCAATCTCGGCGATGGTCGATACATGCGAACGATCCAAGTAGCGGAAAGGGAAATGCATCAGCAAATCAGACACCGTGAAGATGTTGAGTTCGCGTTGTAGCAGAAGGGCTTTGGCTGGGCCTACACCTTTAAGCATAGTGATGTCCATTTCGATATCCGACATAATGAAGGCCTATAGGTTGTTGACTTAGTTATGAAATGCTGCTTTTTAGAAATCGTTGCGAATAGGCAAAGGTAGAAACTCACGCACATCGCGGCCAAAGTTGAGGAGTTCGCGCACGGTAGAAGAGCTTACAATCTCGTCCAGAGGGTCGCTGAGCATCATCACAGTCTCAATCGAGGGCTCCAAGAGTCGGTTCACCTTAGCAGCTTCAGCCTCATAGTTGAAGTCGGTGTCGTTTCTTAGTCCCCTCACAATATAGCGAGCGTCATGCCTACGGCAGTAATCCACAGTAAGGTCGGCACATGAATCCACGCAGATGTTTGGACAATCATCGAAAGTACTACGAATCCACTCCATACGTTGTTCAAGACTAAACCTGCATTGCTTTCTCACGTTCACGCCCACCACCACGATAAGCTCGTCAAACAATGGTAAAGCACGACGTATCAGCTTTTCATGACCAATGGTGATAGGGTCGAAACTACCAGGGAATATAGCTATTCTTTTCATAGTTCACAACATGTAGAATAAGTAGGTTATCTACGACGATGGCTTTTCTTGCGCTTATCGTGACCAAAGATGTACATCAGTCGTATGGCAATAGAGTTGTTATAGCAATTGTTTACCATATCCTCAGCGTTGCCGTCATCTTCAAATTTGATGAAATGCCAATCGCGTTTTATTGGGAAGAGCGAATACTGCCACCGGAAATCGAGCATAAGATTGTCCCAAACGGGGAATCGGATGTCGCCCACGATAGCAAAATCGTTTTTCAGGAACGACATATCCGAGGTGTCGGGAATGAAATACTGAGGCGAGAAGAATATTTCACCATGCGGTTGTTGCACCAGACGGCTATAGCTAAGTCCGGCACCAACAGTGAGACCACCTTTGGGGTCTGTAAAATGGATCATTAGTGGAATATCTACATAGTCGAGCGACATACCATAGAGACGGTAGGGGCGGGGAGAGATATTCGAAGCACCGCGACGAGAGAAAGTGGCTTCGACCGAAGCATCCCAAAGCATATCGCGGTCCAATGGGAAAGTGGCACCCACACCAGCGGTGAAAGCCCACTTTCTGAAACCTTTGAGTCCGTCGCCTTCAATCTGCGATACCGTGGCACCCAGCACAGGGTAGGCATTGATCACGGTGCCTTGGCTTCTTCCACGATGTTGTGCATCGGCAGTCCCAATGACCAGCATAGACAGGCATAGTAAAATTAATCCTTTATAGTGTAATTTCATATACTTCAATTCTAAATATTTATTTTTACAATCTTACATAACGCCTTTTTATAAATATTATTGTATATACTAATAAATCATTACTGATGAACCCCATATTGTTTATGGGGTCAAAGCATAAGTGCAGGGTATAAAACACGCTTTATTTTTTTCTATTCTCCCGCTCGTTTGTGGTACACTAGCGGACTTTTCAACATTGTTCATAAATCCGGCTCGGATACATGTGTGAATTGTTTATTTCTATGTGAAAAAACAAGGTCTTTGTTGAAAAGTTTGTGATAAGTTGATTTTTTAACATCAAATGGTGGAAAAATAGATTTTTCAAAAAACGCAATACTAACAAATATGAACAATGTTTATGTTAATTTTTTGATATATAAAATATTGCATACATGCTGTAAATCGTGGGCTATTCATTTCCAATATGTTGTAAGAAGTGTTTGTTTTATAACGTTTTGTGATAGTATATAATTATTTAAAGTGTTGATATATATTATATTACACAAATATTAGCATAAATTGGGAATTATTTGAAAAAAGCCTCGAAAAACATTTGGCAGTTTAATAAAAAAACATTATATTGCGCTTTTTGATTGTTGAAAAGTATAATATTTTTTTATTTTTCAATATTTTGTGTGTTTGTACTATACAGAATATTCCGTTAGTGCTGTTTTGGTTTACTAAAAATAGTTGAAGTAACCAAATTTTTTTTTCAACAGCCACCTAATTTTTTTGGTGCACTTTTGCAAGCGAGAAGAAAAAAAAGTCTCAGCAATTAAATCGTAAAGAATCAATAGAAAGAAATAGTTTCGCAATGATCCAAGATAAGAACAAAGACGCAAAAAGCGTATGGGCAGAATGTTTGAACATTATTCAGGACTGCTTGGGCAAAGAACATACCCAGGTTTTTGATGTATGGTTCAAACCCATCGTTCCTTTGTCTCTTCATAATAATATATTGACCATACAAGTGCCCAGTGCATATTTCTACGAGTATCTTGAGACCAACTATCTGCCGTTGCTGAAGCGTATCATCAAAGACCAGTTAGGTCCTTCGGGTAAGCTGAACTATAGCGTGGTGGTAGATCAGAGTGTGGCAGGCAAGCCTATCACAACTCAGTATCCCTCTACTGGCCAACAGGCAATTTTCAACAAACCTAAAGAATTCCCTGTTAATTTGAATACTGACGACAATAGCCAAATTCCCAATCCCTTCGTAATTCCTGGATTGAGAAAGATAAAGATCAATTCCCAGCTCAACGAACATTATACCTTAAATAATTTCGTTGAAGGTTCGTGCAACCGATTGGCACGTGCTGCAGGTGCTGCTGTTTCCGACAAGCCTGGCGATACCTCGTTCAATCCCTTGCTGCTTTATGGCGGTGTAGGTCTCGGCAAGACGCACTTAGCTCATGCCATAGGCATACAGACTAAGGAAAACCACCCCGACAAGCAGGTGCTCTATGTCACCTCCGAGCAGTTCATGCATCAGTATGGTGAATCGGTAAAAAACAAGACCACCAACGATTTTATTCATTTCTATGAGTTGATCGATGTGCTTATTGTCGATGATATCCAGTTCTGGGCAGGCAAAGCCGAGAAGACCCAGGAAGCCTTCTTCCATATCTTCAACCACCTGCATCAGCGTCACAAACAGATCATTATCACTAGCGACAAAGCACCCGCCGAGTTACAAGGTCTGGAGAGCCGTCTGGTGTCGCGTCTCAAATGGGGCCTTGCAGCCGATCTTCAGGTGCCCGATGTAGAGACCCGTATGGCCATCCTCCGCCAGAAACTCATCAACTCGGGTGTCGAGATGCCCAAAGATGTGATCGAATATATTGCCTACAATATCAATACCAACGTACGCGAACTGGAAGGTGCTCTAGTGAGCCTCATCGCTCAATCCACCCTCAACAAACGTCAGCTTACCATCGATTTGGCAAAACAGATGATCGACAAGTTTGTGCGAAGCACCAGCCGTGAAATCACCATCGATGTTATCCAGAAGACCGTATGCGACTACTTTGGTCTCTCGGTCGATAGCATCCAGTCGCGCACCCGCAAACGTGAGATCGTGCAGGCACGTCAGCTTACCATGTATTTCGCCAAGAAGATGACCAAGTCTTCGCTAGCTATCATCGGTTCGCAATGTGGCAACAAAGACCATGCCACCGTGCTCCATGCCTGCAAGACTATCGCACAGTTAGAACGTACCGACAAGCAGTATCGCGGATGGATCGAAGATATTGAGAAACGATTGAAAAACTAATAATCTAATGAAAATCGCCTTCAAGCCGGGTACGATGATTTATCCCTTGCCAGCCGTCATGGTGAGCTGCGGGGATTCATTGGAAGACAACAATATTATTACTATAGCATGGACGGGCACTATTTGTAGTGACCCGCCCATGTGCTATATATCAGTACGCAAAGAGCGTCACTCACACGCCATCATCAGCCGTACTGGTGAGTTTGTAATCAACTTAACCACAGAATCTTTGGCACGAACCACCGACTGGTGCGGTGTTAAAAGCGGACGCGATGTCAATAAGTTCAAAGAGATGCACCTCACGCCCGAACAAGGCCAGATAGTGAAGTGTCCTCTCATCAAAGAGTCGCCACTCAACATCGAGTGCAAAGTAGTCGAAGTGAAAGAATTGGGCAGCCACGACATGTTTATAGCCAATGTGGTAGCTGTAGATGCCGACGAGTCGCTCATCGACAAATCCACAGGAGCCTTCCAGCTCAATCATGCAGGTCCCTTAGCCTATAGCCATGGAAAATACTACGGCTTGGGCGAAAAGCTGGGCAGCTTCGGGTTCTCTGTAAAAAAGCGTAAGTGAAACAATATCTCAAGTCATTTTTTTATATCATCACATAGTGATGACCATTATTCATCTGAACAATAAATCTATAAAAATATGAATATAGTAACTGTTGAGCCATTAGGCATCAGCCAAGAGCGTTTCGAAATACTGAAGAGCGGCTATGAGAAAGCAGGCCACTCATTCCAATACTATATGGATAGAAAAGAAGATGCAGCCACAATGATAGAGCGAATGCAGGCTGCCGACATCGTAGTAGTATCCAACATCAAACTCGATGCCGCTATCCTATCCGCATGTCCCAACCTCAAGCTCCTATCTGTTGCATTCACCGGCCTAGACCATATCGATCTGGCCTATTGCGACGAGCATCATATCGAGGTAGTCAATGCCGCTGGCTATTCCACCACAGCCGTCAGCGAGCTAGCCGTAGGTCTTATGATCGACGTATATCGAAAAGTCACCGAGCTGGATGGCAGTCTCCGTCGTGGAGGCAGCCGCAACAACTACGTAGGTCTTGAACTCAAAGGCAAGACGGTAGGTGTGGTAGGCACTGGCGCCATAGGCACCGCCACCATACGACTGCTTCAAGCTTTTGGCTGCAAGGTCCTGGCCTACAACCGTACCCCGCATGCCGAGGTTGAGTCGATGGGTGTGAAATACCTGCCCCTCCACGAGATGCTACCCCTCTGCGACATCGTGACGCTGCATGTGCCTCTCAATGGCGATACCCATCATCTGATAGGCACACAAGAGCTGTCGCTCATGAAACCGTCGGCCATCCTCATCAATACCGCCCGTGGCAACGTAGCCGATATCGACGCAGTAGCTGCCGCCCTGAAGCAAGGCACCCTGGCAGGTGCCGCTTTCGATGTATTCGAGAAAGAGCCACCACTCTCTGCCGACCATCCACTTCTTTCGGCCCCCAACTGCGTATGCGTACCCCACGTAGGCTTTGCCAGCGTTGAAGCTTTTGCAATACGAGCCGACATCGTGTTTGGTACAGTCAATAATTATTTAGGACTTTAACCCTAGCTACCGTTATGAAAAAGAAACTTGGAATAGTAGCGCTGTCACTCCTTTTAGGATGCAGCCATATCGTGAAAGCCGATCCCGTGGAGGAAGCCACTGCACGCAAAGTTGCTTCCACCTATGTGAATATCAACTGCAAGCAGAACGCCGCCATCACGTTGGCAGCCACCTATGGCACCAACAATATGGCATCTGTATATGTCTATAATATTGGCAACGAGGGATTCATCCTCGTGAGTGGCGACGACGAGGTAGAACCCGTGCTGGGCTATTCCTTCAGCGGCACCTACGACACCACCCAACTCAACCCCACCTTTGTAAGTTGGCTCTCTGCCTATCGTCACGATATCGCAGCCATCCAGCAGCAGGCAGCCCTGGGCACCAAGTCCTATCATGATGCCCATGCCGTGAGCGAATGGCAGGCTTTGAAAGCAGGTGATGCCTCGTTCTATACCGCCAAAGCAGGCAAGAATGTGGATGCTTTGGTACAGTCACAATGGGATCAGGGAGTAGGCTACAACAATCTCTGTCCATCCTACAGCGGCGGCTACGGTGGCCATGCCTACACAGGTTGTGTGGCTACCGCCATGGCCCAGATTATCCGCTACTGGGGCTATCCCACCACAGGCTTCAGCAACAGCTCTTATGTGCATGGAGTCTATGGCCGACTCAAGGTAGATCATGATTCGGTGACCTACGACTTTGCCAATATGCCCAACCGAGTACAATATTATTCACCACAAGTCGAGCAGCAAGCCGTATCGTTGTTGTGCTACCATTGCGGTGTGGCCGTCCATATGGACTATCAGCATGCCGGCAATGCCGACGGTTCGGGAGCACACACCGAAGATGTGCCTGCAGCCCTTACTCGTTTCGGTTATGTAGGCTCCAAGATGGTATATATGACCACCGTGGGTACCGACAATTGGATAACCATGCTTCGCAACGAGCTCGACGCCGGTCGTCCCATCCTCTACCGAGGCATTTCGGGCACATACGGTCATGCTTTTGTATGCGACGGCTATCAGACCAGCAACAATAAGTTCCACTTCAACTGGGGTTGGAGCGGCTATCAAGATGGCTATTTCACCCTCACCAACATGAACGGCTACACCAGCGGCCAGGGTGCTGTGCTGGGCATACAGCCTTCGGGTTTGGCTTCGCTCACATCAACCTACTACGTAGATGCCGAAGGCACCGGCGATGGCACATCGTGGGACAACGCCACTTCGCATCTCTACGAGGCGATGGTTCTTCGCGGACTCTATAAGAGCGGCAATATGTGGCTTAAAGAAGGCACCTACTATGGCGACACTACAGCCAACACAGCCTTCGCACTTCAGTCGGGTGTGCATATCTATGGTGGATTCCAAGGCACGGAGACGGCGTTGGCCGATCGTGAAGAGGGCCATCTCTCCACTCTCGACGGTGGCGACCAGCGAGCTATCCTTTCCACCTCGGGCCTCTCCAAGGATGTGAAACTGGATCATCTCTCGTTCCAGCACGGACGTAGCTCATCGGTAGCCGTGATGAAGACCAATAGCCGTATATCGCTCACCCGTTGCGAGATTGCCAACAACGTAGCCGAGGGCCAGGGCGAGGTGCTCAACCTCTCTGATGCCACCATCAAATACAGTACCATCCACCACAATCAGGCTCCCGAAGGCACTATCGTGAATATGGATGGCGAGATTCATTACTGCCGCATAGAGAACAATGAAGCTTCGCAGATCGTCGCCTCGTCGGGTGGCAAGGTCTTCAGCAGCCTCATAGCCCACAACAACGGCGACGCAGTAAACGCCATATCGGGCGGCAACTACACCAATTGTAATATTGTGAGCAATACAGGCGTAGGTGTGCATGTATCCAACAAGACCACGCTTCGCAACACTGTGGTATGGAACAACGCATCTGCTATCGAGGGCACCGATACCAACATCACCTTCTGTGCTGCCGACGCAGCTATGGATGAGGCCAAAGGCAACGTGGAACTCACACCCGAAAACACAGGTGCTGCCAACTCTCCTCATTTCACCCTCTGCTCGGGTGTACGTGGTGTCTCCGACACCAACGACAGCTGGCGTCTCTTTGCCGACTCTCCTTTGGTAGATGCAGGCGACACCAATATTACCAATGTGCCTGGTCGCGACCTCGACGATGGTCTCCGCATGCAGTTTGGTCGTCTCGATATCGGATGTTATGAATATGGCAATGTGGCTATCCCCGAGGTGGCTCCTGTGCTCAGCACCCTCCGAGTATATCCCAATCCTGCCACCACTCACATCACGGTGGAGATCGACAATCCATCCGATGCTACTGTGCAGATCTATGATCTCGCTGGCCGCAGAGTACTCTCTTCGACTACAGCTAAAACCATCGATGTTTCAAACCTCCAGTCGGGTGTGTATGTGGTACGCTCAGGCGCAGCCATATCCAAGCTGGTTATCTGCCGATAATAGATACGCAGTCTAATCATATTTCATATACCATTCACAAAGATGCTCCCTAGCGGGGCATCTTTTTTTTGTTTATTTGTTTATTTGTTTAAGTGTTTATTTGTTTATCTGTTAGCTCCACTTGGCTCCACTTCGGAAAGTGTAGTAGTTAGCTCCACTGCGGTCGCTGACCTTCGGTTGGCTCCACTTCGGTCGCTGACCTTCGGGTAGCTCCACTGCGGAAAGTGTAGCAGTTAGCTCCACTGCGGTCGCTGACCTTCGGTTGATTTGTTAATTTGTTGATTTGTTGATTTGTTTATTTGTTGATTTGAGGGCTCCCTTCGGTCGCCGACCTTCGGGTAGCTCCACTTCGGTCGCTGACCACAGTTTGGTCGCAGACCTCCGGTTGATTTGATATTTTAGTGATAAGTCGGAGGCCAAGCGGTCTTAGGAAGACAAGTTAAGGTGA
>JAZUDW010000007.1:0-14503 GCA_045639845.1 Bacteroidales bacterium | reverse complement strand
TAATCAGGGGGTCGTAGGTTCAAGTCCTACAGGGGGAGCGAAAATGTTTAAAGGGTAAATGTTTGGGGGAGCGCTGTGATTAATCACTGCGCTTTTTTTGTTACTGGGGTGACGCTTGTGTGTCCTTCGATCATTTCCCGCCATACAAAAAGATAAAAAGTACAAAATATGCTCGTATTGTTGGTGATTGGTCTTTCGTTGGTGATAGTGGCCTTTAGTTTTGCTGGTATCGGCATTAAGATGCTAGTGAAAAAGAATGGCGAATTTAAGCGTCACTGTTCTTCTATTGACCCTTATTCGGGAGAACGCTCCGGTTGTGTATGCGGTAAGACGGTGCTTGATAAGTGCGACAACGCGCCTCACTATCATCCTCTCGAGATCAACAAAGAACTACTTGGAGAGTGTGGAACTCTCAAGAAATAACGTTGCTATTCTCAGTAGTTGTTCTTGTTTTCCTGTTTTAGAGTCTTGGGGTTGCGCTCTTTAGAGTGCGGCTGTTGCTCTTTTTTTTTGTGAGTTTTCGAACACTAGCTGTCCGATGGAAACGTTTGCAGTTCTCATTTCTATAGGAGATTTGTAAAATTCGTTAAGTGATGATGAAATAATAAGTTGGCTCCATTTTAGACGCTGACTTGCGGGTGGTTCGGCTTGGCTTTAGGTTCTTGAGGTTTTTTTTGAGGTTGAGGCGAGTCGAAAATCAGCGGTTGAGCTGTGGCCTGCGATTTATGTGGAGCCAAGGGGAGTTGAGGAACATGGTGGGCTAAGAGGAGAAGTTCGGTGGACTTCGATAGCGATACCGAAGGCAAGCCGATGCTTCAAGGAAGCTTAGCAGAGAACGAAGAAAAACGAAAATGTTTGGTGAATCCTTGAACACTTTAATGCAAGCCACCCCCATTCATAGAACGGCAACTGGTCGATATGCCAACAATATGAAAAAGTCCTAAGGACTTCGACGGTGTCCCTGAAAAGACTGCGCAGCTAAACTGGCAAAATGAAAATAAAATAAAAGCATGTCGAGTTGTCATACTGTTGTGTCCCATGTTCTGTTATTATCACACAACTTGGACAATTAGGGTTTATGGATGTGGTTAAGTCGTATTTGCAGGACTACAAAGTGAATGTAACAATGAGGTGAGGTCGAATAAACAAAGAAAGAGATACTTTATGTATCTCTTTCTTTATTTCGTCGGGGTGAGAAGACTCGAACTTCCGACCCCTTGCACCCCATGCAAGTGCGCTAGCCAACTGCGCCACACCCCGATCGATTTGATTTCGTTGTCTCTTGAAATCGGTTGCAAAGATAAGCCCTTTTTTTAAACTGACAAATTTTTTTTTGTTTTTTGATCTAAGAAGTATTAGTTTGTTTGGTGTAAAATCTTGATAATAAATGTTATGTGTTCTGTGAGAATTTTAAAAAAATGTATCTATGGAATGTTTCAGAGCTGAAAAAATCTTCTCAAAATGCCTTTTGAATTAAAAAAATGCTGATACTTTGATATTGGATTATTAAGCGATGTTTGTAAAGTATTGTTTATTAGTGTTATGTGTTATTTTTGTTGTTGGTATTGATTTGTTTAATAACTTGAATATCAATATTATCTTTTTTTTCTTGAATGAAAGCCGGGTCTCTTTCTTGTTGTTTTATGGTAAAGGTGTTGTCCGTTATGTTGTCCGCGGGTGGTGGAGATATTGAGGGTTGGATTTTGAAAATCTGTTTAGAGGTGTAATGGTAGAAGAGAGGCGTTTTATTGGATAGGTGATGGTTTCAATAAGACTATATTTTTTGTTCTTTAGTAATAAAATAATGATATATGGCATTTTTTTTGTATTTTTGCTTTTTTGTATAAAATAGATAGTATGAATAACAAAATGAATAATATTTCTGAAAGTGAAGTGCTTGCACGTTTGGCAGCTCAAGGTATGGATAATAAAAAGGGTTTGGAAATAACAATTCTAGACCTAAGGGGGCTGCCATCGGCACCTGCAAACTTTTTTGTTGTATGTAGTGGCAATGTGCCCTCTCATGTGAGCGCAATTAGTGACGGCGTGTTTGAGACTATTAAAAAAGCTACTGGCCAAAATCCCCATAAGATCGAAGGTTACGATAATGCCGAATGGATATTGATGGATTATTTTGATGTTGTAGTTCATGTTTTCTTGAATGAAAAACGTGATTTTTTCCGTTTGGAGGATCTTTGGGCCGATGCGAAGCGTGTCCCCTTTGAAAGTCAACCTGCATCAAAATAGCAATTAATGTATTTTACTATTGTTGACTTTGAAAAAAGCTGTAAACCAAAAATAACATATTTGAAAAACTAAATTGGAAATGGAAGAAAAAGAAAACAGAGAATCTTGGGATTCGAATGAATCTCGTAAGCAGAACGATGGGAGCGGTAAGAAGTCATTCTCGGGTCTCCCTAATCGCAATAAAGGTAATAAAGATGGTAAGAAGAAGCCTGTGAAGGTTATCAATATTATTTATTTGGCAATCCTCCTCGTTATAGGTGTGATATGGCTTAATGGTGGTGATGACGGGAAGGCAAAGGAAATCACTTGGATCAAACTCGAACAGATATTGATGAACCAAGATCAGGAGAAGATCGTGGTGGTGAATAAGGAATTTGCAGAAGTGCATATCAAGGCTGATGCTATTGAAACAGATACGATGTACAACGATATAGCTAAGCAGATACCTTCGGGTAAAAAGCGAGGAACTGGCTTCTATACATACAAATTCGTTACATTTGAGAGTTTTGAGAAAGATGTGATGTCAGTAGTGGATCAGATCATTGCACGCGATACGGTAGGATTGGCAGACAGTAATGGCGTTGTGGATGCTGCAAAGCTTCGCGAAATCCGCAATAAAGCGCATGTGGATCTTATCCCTGAGCAGAGAACCAGCCCTTTGCGTGAGTTGCTTGTAATCTTTGGCCCCCTTTTGGGATTCTTGCTCATTATGGTGGTTATGATGCGCATGTCGGCTCGTCAGATGGGCGGCAATGATGGTGGCGGTATCTTCAACGTTGGTAAGTCGAAAGCCAAACTTTACGATGGTAAGACCGATCCAAAGGTTACCTTTGCTGATGTTGCTGGCCTGGAAGGTGCCAAGGATGAAGTGATGGAAGTTGTGGATTTTCTCAAGAATCCTAAACGCTATACTAATTTGGGCGGTAAGATTCCCAAGGGTATTCTCTTGGTTGGCCCTCCGGGTACTGGTAAAACTCTTTTGGCCAAAGCAGTGGCTGGCGAGGCTGGTGTACCCTTCTTCTCTATGTCAGGTTCTGACTTCGTGGAGATGTTTGTCGGAGTTGGTGCCAAACGAGTGCGTGACCTTTTTGATGAAGCAGAGAAGAAATCTCCTTGTATTATTTTTATTGATGAGATCGATGCTGTAGGTCGTGCTCGTGGGAAAGGCAACTTCGGTAATGCTAATGATGAACGCGAAAGCACCCTGAACCAGTTGCTTACTCGCATGGATGGCTTCTCGACCAATAAAGGTGTCATCGTACTGGCTGCAACAAACCGTGTGGATGTGCTTGATAAGGCACTGCTCCGCGCTGGTCGTTTTGATCGTCAGATTTCTGTGGATCTGCCTGATCTGGAAGAACGTGTTGCAATCTTTAAGGTACATATGAAAGACAAGAAACTATCGCCCGATGTCGACATTGAATTTCTTGCAAAACAAACTCCTGGTTTTTCAGGTGCCGATATTTCCAATGTATGCAATGAGGCAGCTCTTGTTGCTGCACGCAAGAATAAGAAACAGATTGAGAAGCAAGACTTCCTGGATGCTGTGGATAGAATTATCGGCGGTTTGGAGAAACATACTAAGGTGCTTACCGATCAAGAGAAGCGCACTATTGCATATCATGAGTCGGGACATGCTTCTGTGAGTTGGCAGTTAGAATATGGCGATCCGTTAGTCAAAGTTACCATCGTGCCTCGTGGCAAAGCCCTTGGTGCTGCTTGGTATCTACCTGAAGAACGTCAGATAACTACCTACGAACAATTGTTTGATTCTATGACGCAACTTATGGCAGGACGTGCCGCCGAGGAGGTTGTGTTTGGAAAGATTTCTACGGGAGCACTCAATGATATGGAGCGTGCCACCAAGATGGCATACAGCATGGTGGTATATTACGGCATGAGTGCCAAAGTGGGTAATGTGAGCTTTTTCGATTCCACAGGACAGAGTGAATACTCATTCAGCAAACCTTATAGTGAACGTACCGCCGAGGAAATAGACAATGAGGTGAAACGCCTGGTTGAAGAGGCTTATCAGCGTGCTAAACAGATTATCAATGATAGCCGTGATAAATTGGAGCAACTGGCTCAGATACTTTACGATCGTCAGGTAATATTTAAAGATGATGTAGAACGCATTTACGGTCCTCGTCCCTGGGATGAAGCCAATCCGGAGGCTTCTTTGTCTAGCGGTGATGAGGTTACTAAGAATGTTGAAGGTAATAACGAAGCACTCCTTGCAGTAGAATCGGCAGACAGATCGTCAGACGTGGAACCATCTGATAGTGACGTGGCAACCGACAACACAACCCTATGAAAGATCATAATAATAAAGAGGTAATAATCAAAGATATCAGAGGTTCGCTCATGAAGAAAAATAACCTCACACAACCTTCTGAGAGTATAGAGGCTCCCAATATTGAGATCAACGATCCTGCTGTTACCTTTGCTAGACAATATACGCAGCGAGGTGGTATCATGTATTTCTGTGCCAGCGAACAAGAGATTACCAGTCAAATGAAACAGCTGGCTATAACCCTTGGCGGTGGTACCTGGGGTTGCTGTAGCGATAATCTCACAGCCTTCCTCACGCAGATGGGTATCGGCAACGTGGCCACTGCACAATGCAGTACAGATTATGAAATAGGTGTCTTGTTGTGCGATGCGCTCACTGCCAATGATGGAGGTGTAGTCTTAACCGAGCATCAAGGTTTAGGTAGTAATTTCAATGCTTTACCCAAGAAGACCATTGTACTAGCATTTACTTCGCAGGCTGTGATGAGTCACGAAGCTGCTATTAACCGACTACAATCTGTATATCCTGTTTTCCCATCGGAGGTAGCTATCTTGGAACCTCGCAATGGTTGGAATCAAGAGACGGAGATGCACCTTGTGCTTATTGAGGACGAATAGTGTAGTCTCAACAACATCCGAAAGGTGACTTTCGTAAATTGTTAACAACTGATATTTAATAATGAATAAACTATTGGTGCGCACCCTTTCTGGGGCTGTATATGTAGTATTGGTGCTACTTTCAATTTATTCTTATGCGTTGATTCAAAGCCGCAAGGTGGGTTTTGTGATTTTCGTCGCCTTCTTTTTTGTAGTATCGATGATAGGCGTGTATGAAGTGTTTAATAATCTGCGGAAGAAAGGTGAAAGTGTGAATGAATGTCTGGGTTGGATAGTTTCGATAGTTACCTACTTCATTGCAACAATATCGACGGTAAGTAGTAGCGCTTTTTCCTTCAATCTGTTGGGCATGCTTCCGATGCTCTGGTTGCTTGTTGCCCTTACCCAGTTGTGGCGTCACGATGAACGACCCTTTGCAACGATAGGTTATTCTCTGCTGCCTACAATATGGGTTATCTTGCCGTTGGCAATGTTACAGCGGTTGTGGGTTCTTCATCCCTTTTTGGTTTTAATGATATTCGTTGCACTGTGGGTCAACGACTCTTTTGCGTATCTCACGGGTATGGCTATTGGAAAGCATCGAATGTGGGTCCGCCATTCTCCCAACAAGACGTGGGAGGGAACAATAGGTGGTGCCGTTTGTTGCATGATAGCCGTGATGGTGATAGGGCTGTTATGTTACTCTTCAGAGCATTTTTATGCTGGTGAGATAGCTTGGTGGCAGTGGTTGTTCATTGGGTTGATTTGTAGTGCTGCTGGTACCTTAGGAGACCTTACTGAGTCTATGTTCAAGCGTTTCTGTAGTGTAAAGGATAGCGGTAATATCATGCCTGGGCATGGAGGAATTCTTGACCGTTTTGATAGTGTGTTGATGTCAGTTCCCTTTGTAATGTCGTTCTTGGCACTTTGTCGTATGGCTATGGTACTGTCAGGAAAGATATAGATCTGCCGAACAGGTTCGATTGCTCTTGAATTGAAACAATGATTTTATATTAGTAAGACAATAATAGATGATTCTCGAATGAGGATGATAACATGGTAGAAAAAGTCGATAGGTAAAAATCGTTCTGTTTCATTGAAAAAGACAGCAGAAGTGATCATGATTTGAGCTTCATAGATAAAAAAAATAATTAATCGTTTTTATTGAAAGATGTATATACATAGAGAAGGTTATAAAATAATTCGCAATTCGTTTGTGTTGTTTGCACTATTGACAGCACTTGTGTCTGTTGTTTCGCCATGCTGGACAATATTTCATTGGTTTGCTGTTGTCATCCTGTTGTTATTGTGGTTGTTTATAGTCTCGTTTTTCCGCATTCCCAAACGTAGTGCTGTAGTAGATAGCACGGCGCTAATCACTCCTGCCGATGGCAAGTTGTGTACAGTAGAGGAGGTTTATGAACGAGAATATCTTAATTGTAAGTGCTTGCAGGTTAGTGTGTTCATGAATGGTACGGATGTCCATGTGAATCGTTATCCCTGTAATGGTACTGTAGAGTATGTGAACTTCCAGCGCGGAAACTATTTTGTGGCTTCGCTACCCAAATCGAGCGACCTTAATGAGCGATGCACTATCGGATTGCGTATGGAGTCGGGTGAGAAGATATTGATTCGTCAGATAGCAGGATTGATGGCCCGTCGCATTGTCTGCTATGCAAAAGAAGGCGATTTGGTGAAACAAAACGAAGAATTTGGATTTATCAAGTTCGGCTCTCGCGTAGATCTCTTCCTTCCCTTGGGGTCCAGTGTTATACCAGAGATGCAGGAGCAGGTTTACGGTAGTTTGTCGCGTTTGGCACAGACACCAATGAATCTTCAAAATCAATAGCAGTATGCTTAATCCTGAACAGATTATATACGAAGACAATCATCTGTTGGTGGTCAACAAATATGGCGGACAGATAGCTCAGAGCGACAAGACCGGCGATATTTGTATGTCCGACGAGATACGTGATTTTCTTCGAGTGCGTGATTCCAAACCTGGCAACATCTTTTGTGGCGTGGTACATCGTATAGACCGTCCGGTATCGGGAGCTGTTGTTTTTGCGAAAACGAGTAAGGCACTGAGTCGTCTCAATCAAATGGTAAAGGATCGCAACAATTTTTCCAAAACCTATTGGGCCATTGTAAAGAATGCGCCACCAAAGATGGCAGAACATCTAGAGCATTATCTGCGAAGGGTGGAACGTCTCAATAAAAGTTTCGTTGTCGATAAGCCTACGTCCGATAGCAAGTTGGCTATATTGGACTATCGTGTGATAGCGGTTAGTGCCGGAGGTTATTATCTTCTGGAGGTGACATTACATACAGGGCGTCATCATCAGATCCGTTGCCAGTTGGCTCATATCGGGTGTCCCATCAAGGGCGATTTGAAATATGGTTACCCTCGTAGCAATAAGGATGGCAATATCTCACTCCATGCCCGCTGTGTGGAACTCGATCACCCAGTGCGTCATGATTGGATGACGTTCGTGGCTACTCCGCCTGCAGATTTCATTCATCTGTTCGCCGACAAGGTAGATGTGGGTGGCAGTGTGATGTGTAGGCCTCACAACGATACGGTCGAAGCCAAAGACTAGAGAAGGCATTGTTCTAGTGTATTCATTAGTATATAAAATAAGCAAAGATTATATTCATAAAACAAATCAGAGCAGCATAGAGAGAACATTGTGACGCAAGGTTCTGTAAATTGAATAGCAGTGTTCAATAATAAACTATCGTAAGAGTTCGTCAACTTGAGATAAAATAAATACAATTCTAATCTAATAAATAACAAAAAAATGAAAAAAGTACTTTCACTTGCAATGTTGTGTACTATGGCCTTTGGATCCTTGGTTGCACAGACTGCTTTTGTGACCAGTAGTAACTTCAACCAATTGAAGGTTAAGTTGGCTACAAGTCAATTTGTTATCAATAAGACAGTGGTCGATGCCGATACCTTTGCCACTGTCTCAATGAGAGACTATATGCCCAGTGGAGATGTGGGAAAACCTTGTCTTCCAGTATTGGTGAAGATGATAGAGATTCCCCTCTGTCAAAATATCAGCGTAAGCTACCGTGTGTTGCATGCTGATACGCTCGATGCATCCACGCTTGGCATCAACTATACCGTGATGCCCGCTCAGCCTTCGCGCAGCAAATCCGATCGTTCGCCCATACGCATGGTGAAGGATAGGGCAATCTACAATACCAATGCATTCTATGGTTCAGAACTTGTAAGCGTCGAGAAAATAGGTGTGGCTCGTGATCGCAATCTGGCAACACTTACCTTTAGTCCCATACAGTACAATCCTGTCACCAATCAGATGATTATTTGTAAAGACGTAGAGGCTACCATCACCTATATTGATGCCGATGAGTCGGCAACCATGCAGATGAAACAGCTCCATAGCAATGGTGCTTTCAATGCTGGTGTCACCACGCTCAATAGTCTTCCATCCCCCAAAGCCGTTCGTACCAGTGCTCCTATTGTGTATCAGATAGTAGCACATAGTATGTTCCGCGGACATCTCGACAGTTTGATCACTTGGAAACAACGTAAAGGTTATATAGTCAATGTAGCCTATACCGACGATGCCAATGTGGGTACCACATCCACAAGTATAGCAGCCTTTCTCAAGGGGCTTTATACCAATGCCAGCACACAGAATCCTGCACCCACATATGTTCTCTTTGTAGGCGACAATGAGCAGATTCCGGCTTTTGCTGGTCGAGAAGGTTCTAGTACACATATCACCGATCTGTACTACACCACATGGACTACAGGAGATATCATCCCCGATTGTTTCTATGGTCGTATGTCGGCCAAGACTGTAGCACAACTTACTCCTCAGATTGAGAAAACCCTCTTCTATGAGCGTTGTGCCTTCCCTGATCTCACTTTCTTGGAGAAAGCCATTCTCGTTGCCGGTGTAGATGGAGGTTACACTTCCGACAATGCTTATCGTTATTGTGACCCCACGATGGACTATCTGGCCAAAACCTATTTCATCCCTGCTAATGGTGTCAACACTGTTTATTACTATAAGAACAATACCAATTTTGCCCCCACGGGTGTTACCGTTACCGGTAGCTCGCAAACATCTGCCAGTGCTACCGCTCTTCGCAACCTCTACAATGAAGGTGCTTCGTGGGTAAATTATAGTGCTCATGGCGATGTGGGAGAGTGGTATCAGCCCAATTTCAGCACCTCCCATGTGGCATCTATGACCAACAATCAGAAGTTCGGTTTCATGGTTGGTAGTTGTTGTCTTTCGAGTAGTTTCCAATCCAACTGCTTAGGCGAGGCTCTTCTCCAAAAAGACAACTATGCAGGTGCTGTAGGTTATTTCGGCGGTAGCGACTACACCTATTGGGCCGAAGACTTCTATTGGGCAGTAGGTGTTCGCAACGGAATCAACAATACTTGTGATCCTTCCTATAATGCCAATAACCTGGGTGCCTACGACCGTTTCTTCCACACTCACAATGAGCCCTATAGTGAGTGGTACACTTCTTCGGGTGCTATCAATATGGCTGGCTGTATGGCCGTGCAGAGTTCTAGCTCTTCGTTGAAGAACTACTACTGGGAGGTATATCATCTCTTCGGTGATCCTTCAATCCTTCCTTGGATCGGTGTTCCGGGTACCCTCACCCCCAGCATCAATCCCGGTACACTCTTTGTAGGTGCTCCAACCCTTTCTGTTACCGCAGTCCCCTATGCTTATGTGGCACTCACCGATGGTAATGGCACCCTCATTGCAGCTGCTTTTGCCGACGCATCAGGTGCAGCAACCCTCAATTTCGAAGCTGTCAGCGCACCTGGCACCTACGAAGTTGCCATCTCTGCTCAGAACTACCGCACCTGTTTCACCGACATCCAAGTCATTGTTCCCGAAGGGCCCTATGTGATGGTTACCAACATAGAGGCTTCCTCCAATGTCATAGCAGGTCTGAATACCACTTTCGACATAACCCTCGAGAATATTGGTGTCGCTGCAACCGATAATCTGAGTCTCGAACTTCGTACCAATGGTGATCATATCTATCTCGCCAACGGAGCCGACATCCAAACGATCAACAGCAATATTGCGCCCAATCAAACTCTCACGCTTACAGCTTTTGCTTCTGGAAATGTATGGGGCCATGTTGCCGACCAGACTGTGACTCCCGTCACTGCTATTGTTCGTTGGGGCAACCACAGCGACCAGCGTTCCTCTGCTGTCTCCTACGTTACAGTAAAGGCACCCCGTATCGAGGTTGCCAATACCTCTGTAGAAGGCACCGTTGAGGCTGGCCAGACTGTATCGCTCCATGTCACCAACACCAATAGCGGTCATGCAGCCATCTCCAATGCGACTGCAACCTTGATGAGTCCCGAACCTTCGGTTGTTGTATCCACCAGCAGTGTGTCTCTAGGTAATATCTCTGTCAATGCTTCTGCCGAGGCCACCTTCAGTCTTCTGCTCGGACAGACGTTGCCTTCCAATGCGCTCATACCTCTTATTCAGACCGTATCCAATGGCAATATCACCAATGTAGATACCGTATGGTTCCAAGTCGGTCAAGGCTCTTCCGAAGATTTCGAGTCTGGCAATTTTGAAAGCTACGATTGGGTTCAAAGTGGCAACTATCCTTGGGTGATGACCAACACAGATCCTTACAATGGATCCTACTGTGCACGTTCATACAATCATGCCAACAACCAAGGCCACAGCACCACATCCGATCTCTCTATCAACTGGACATCTTCTATTGACGATACCATCTCTTTCTTCGTGAAGATCTCATCCGAAGAGAGCTACGACCACTTCTATTTCCTCATCGACAATAGTGAAGTGTATGAAACCAGTGGTGAAAACGGTTGGACACGCGTAGCCTTCCCCGTAAGTGCTGGTACCCATAGCTTCAAGTTCCGCTATCAGAAAGACTACAGCATGTCGCGTTACGACGATTGTGCCTATATTGATCATATAGTATTCCCCCTCGCCGGTTCTGCTCGTCACTATAGTGTAGATACCGTATGCCAGGGCGCTGACTACGAGTTCCATACGCTCAATATCAACACCGCATCTCTCGATCCCGGGACGCACTACTATCAAGATTCTATCGGAGCACACATTTATGTTCTTGCCCTCAGTGTAGTAGCCGTTCCCACACTCACCGTTACTGCCAGCCCCGAAACCATCCGTTCGGGAGAAAGCAGCCTCCTGAGCGTAAGCGGTGCTTCTCGTTATGTGTGGAATACTGGCGAGACAGTAGAGAGTCTGCGTGTATATCCTACCGAAACCACCACCTACACCGTTGCCGGTCATAATGGCACCTGCAGTGCCGAAGCCTCAGTTACGGTTACGGTTACCGGTTCCATTGGTATCGAGGCTGCCCAGTCGGCTGAGGAGCTTAGTCTCTATCCCAATCCTGCTACCGACAAGGTTACCATTCGCAACATCACCGCTACCGAAGCAGTAGTGCTGATGGACGTATATGGTCGTCAGCTCAGCACATGGAGGCCCCAGACCGAGGTCCTGACAATCTCCCTCGCAGAGTATCCCAAGGGTGTATATATGCTTCGTAATGGCAATAAAGTTGTGAAAGTGGTAAAGAAATAACCCAATAATAGGTCATAGGGTAGGGGTAAGTACCTCTACCCTACACCTTGCTCTTAGCGCTAAAGATTACTAGCCTGAAAAAAGAGAAAGACCGTTCCATCAACATAGAACGACCTTTCTCTTTTAAGTGTATAATGAACAGAAATCGTTTTCTCGTAAACTTTCGGCCTATAGGATAGTGGAATAGTCCGAGTGGATTGATTAATGGTTAGATGTACCTATCTTCAAGTAAGCCGTAGGCCTTCATCCGATTCGTTGATACACGGAGCCATCCAGTGTTCCGATTTCTTTTATGCTTGAGCCTTAGGGGTTAACCAAGGTACCGTTTTCGCAGCCTACTATACGGTGGGGAAAACGGTCAATCATCATAAAGTCGTGTGTCGAGATCATCATCGGTACCCCCTTCTCCACATTGATACGTTGCAAAAGTTCCATGATCTCCGTCGAGGTGATAGGGTCCAGATTGCCTGTAGGTTCGTCGGCCAGTATAAGCGACGGGTTGTTGATGAGCGCACGGGCGATACCTACACGCTGCTGTTCGCCTTCCGACAGACGGTATATTCTCGAAAGCATCTTCGATTCAATACCCACAGATTGCAAAGTCTCGGTGATGCGATCATCCATCTCTGCTTTCTTTTTCCAACCGGTAGCTTTAAGCACAAAGTAGAGATTGTCATAAACATTCAGATTTGGAAGCAGTCTAAAGTTTTGGAACACCACACCTATCTTTCTGCGAAACATAGGCCCCTCGCGTCTTTTGAGATGCGCCATGTCGAATCCGCACACATACGCCTCACCAGAGTCGATACGCTTGTCGCCATACAGCACTCGAAGCAGTGAAGTTTTACCAGCACCGCTCTTGCCTATAAGGTAAACAAATTCGCCTGTACCCATTTCAAAGTTGACATTAGTCAGCAAAGGACCTTGTTCGTGGCTGATTGTCACGTTTTTCAAGCTAATAATCTCATTCATGAGGCGTCATTATTTTTTTGCAAAAATACAAAGAATACCCATATTGTGATGGGCCACAGCCACGAAACTTTTCCCCTACACAGTGTTGATATGAATAGAGGGGATAGTAGCGTTTTGCAGATGATAATCCATCCCTTTAGGCTCATCACCACCTTGGTTACAGTATTGCCCCTCCCATTTCGAGAAGATAGGTACAGGCAGCTCCGTTTTTCAAACATTGAGTTCGCGTACATCACTTAGCAGTACCTTGTCACATCATTCACCAAAGTGTCAATATCCAGTCCGCACTGTTTCTGCAGTAGAGCAATGCTGCCGTGGGTAATAAAGTCGTCGGGAATACCTTTTATCTGAATCGTCGGCACCCTGTTTCCCGCCAGTCTTTGCTGTTCCAGGTATTCCTCGATAGCGCTACCCATGCCACCGGTGCATACACCATCTTCCAGCGTGATCAAGTGGTCGTAGTGCATAAATATATGGTCCAGCAGTTCAGTGTCAAGCGGTTTGGCGAAACGCATGTCGTATAGCCCTATCTTCAAGCCCTTTTCCTCCTCCACTCTACGGGCAGCCGCAAAGGCGTTGTTGCCAATATGGCCAATGCTGGCAATAGCCACCTTCACGCCTGCTTGCAGCTCGCGCCCTTTGCCTAAAGGCAGCGTCTCAAAGTCGCACTCCCAGTCGGGCAGCACCCCTTTGCCACGAGGATAACGGATCACGAAAGGCCCCATGCCATCTTGCTGTGCGGTGAACATCATTTTGCGGAGCTCA
Organism: Bacteroidales bacterium; assembly: GCA_045639845.1. Classification (GTDB taxonomy): domain Bacteria; phylum Bacteroidota; class Bacteroidia; order Bacteroidales; family P3; genus Colimorpha. The sequence goes on along the minus strand of JAZUDW010000007.1, from coordinate 1,022 downwards.
TGTTCGTTCAGAGGAGCCGCAATGGTGAGGTTGGGTATCGGCCGTAGGCAAGCAATATCAAACACACCGTGGTGAGTAGGACCGTCGTCGCCCACCAGACCCGCTCTGTCCAAGCAAATCACCACTGGCAGCTGCTGTAGCGCCACATCGTGTATTATCTGATCGAAAGCACGCTGCATAAACGACGAGTATATGTTACAGAAAGGAATCATCCCTTGTGCCGCCAATCCTGCCGAGAAGGTCACCGCATGCTGTTCGGCAATACCCACATCGAAAGCTCTGTCGGGCATCTGCTCCATCATCATATTGAGCGAGCAGCCCGTAGGCATAGCCGGTGTGATACCCACTATACGTGCGTTCTGATGGGCCAGCTCAATGATAGTCTTTCCAAATACATCTTGATATTTTTGGGGCTGTGGGGCATCAGACGTAGTGCTTATCCTCTTGCCTGTCTCAGCGTCGAATAGTCCAGGTGCATGGTATATCACTGGGTTCTTCTCGGCCGTCTTCATGCCCTTGCCTTTTTTGGTCACTATATGCAGCAGACGAGGCCCTTTTATCTCTTTCAGCGACGACAACACCTCGATCAGATTCTCCACATCGTGTCCGTCGATAGGTCCGAAATAGCGGAATCCCAGGCTCTCAAAAAGGTTCGATCCCCTCAGCATAGCGCTCTTGGTAGCTTGCAGCGTACGGCTCATCAGATGTTGAGCCTTCGAGTTCGAGTGGTCGCCACCCGTCTTTCTCCATAGATGCTCCTTCAGCCTGTTATATTGTTTCGACGAGGTGATACGTGTCAGGTGGCTCGACAATCCTCCTACGCTCTTGTCGATAGAGATGCCGTTGTCGTTGAGCACCACCAGAATGTTCGACTTCGACACTCCTGCGTTGTTCAGAGCCTCAAACGCCTCACCGCCCGTCATCGACCCATCGCCTATCACCGCAATATGCTGACGCTCCGTGTCCCCTTGCAGTTTCGAGGCTACAGCCATACCCAATGCCGCACTGATAGAGGTAGAGCT
>JAZUDW010000006.1:0-10194 GCA_045639845.1 Bacteroidales bacterium | reverse complement strand
TTCTTGTAGAAAACGACAAGATGACCTACTACAATGTTTTTTTGCATATATAGGAGTGCCCTTGTAGAGAAACGGAAAAACGAGAGCAATCGCACATCTGCCCTCGTTTCGTATATATGCATGTCGTAGTGTTATGCGCTTTGCGCTAATGACCGCGAATTTTGTCGATGATAAGGGCAATTGCACCGTCGCCCGTCACGTTGCCAGCTGTACCGAAGCTGTCCATTGCTATATAGAGTGCAATCATTAAACCTTGCATATTTGTGTCAAACCCTAGCATAGAAGCTAGCAGACCTAGTGAAGCCATCACAGCACCACCGGGTACACCTGGAGCAGCTACCATAGTGATGGCCAACATCATGATAAAGCCTAGGTACGTTCCAAAGTCGCAAGGCAGACCCACGCTCAGAGTGATAGCGTATGCCACTGCTACCAGCTTCAGCATACTGCACGGCATGTGGATCGTAGCACAGAGCGGCACTGAGAAATTGGCTGTCTCTTCTCGAACTCCGTTCTTGATCGTTTGTGCCAGCGTCACCGGTATTGTAGCTGCCGATGAAGCAGTGCCAAGCGCCGTCACATAAGCTGGTAACATTGTAACCAGTGCCTTAAACGGATTCTTCCCTGATACGGCGCCGGCCACCAGAAACAACACCACCAACACCACAGCATGGATCAAGAAGATAAAGAGTATGATTTTGATAAACATGCCCAGCACGGCACCCACATGCCCTTCTGCGCCCATCTGTAGGAAAATGCCGAAGATATAGAGTGGAAGGCAAGGGATGATAAGATGTGATATAACGCGAGTGACTACATATTTAAAATCGTTTATAACCCCGTGCAAAGTAGGTGTCTCGATCTGTGCGCTCGTCAGTCCCAGTATGAAAGCCAATACCAAAGCCGAAGTCACGCTGATGAAGGCCGGCATCTCTATTGTGAAATAAGGGGTGATGCTGTTTGTCATATCCATACTGCCGAGAGCATTTACCCCCTCTCCCAGTAAAAACGGGTATGCAAACTTGCACGAAAAGTAGGAGAACGTACCCGAGAGCACCGTCGAAGCATATGCTATAGCTACCGCTATTAGCAGTATCTTACCAGCCCCTTTGCCTATGTCGGCCACGCCTGGAGCCACTAGACCTATTATCAACAATGGGATAAAGAACCCCAGAAAATTACTGAAAATAGAGTTAAAAGTTAGGAATGTACGCACAGACCAACCCGGAAGGAAAAACGAACAACAAATACCTAATACTATCGCTATCAGTATTTTGGGTAAAATGCCCATTTTGTTTTTTTTGTTCATAAGCATATAAATCTATTTGTGTTTTTTTTGCAAAGATACAACAGCTGACTGGAATAGCCAAATGGAAATGCAAAGTTATCGATCAATTTTTTTTAGTCATTCATTATTTCTTAATTCAACGTTGCATATGCATTTCTTTTACTCGATTTTAACAATGCCTGAAGAACAAGGAATATATACTTGCAACACTATAGCGATGAAGAGTCCCGTGTGATGAGAAAAAAAAAGTGAAAGCAAAGCTGCATTTTTTCGTAAAAGTGGCATGCTGGTATAGCTTACAAAGGACTTCTACGAATGTTTGTCACACAAATACTTCTACTGTATCGACGATCAGATGGTCAGACTGTTCGCACTGGAAAACAAACTATCGTGGTATACGGGATATCAATGACAGATTTCCTTCGAGATCGAGATGTTGCTGTTGGGAACCTGCATTCAAGAACTGCAGGAGGATTAATGTAAGAAAACGCGATTTAGTATAAAAAAGGATTATGGTGAATACATCATAATCCTTTTTTTTGTCTAATAATTATCAATTGTCTTTAGATCATCTTTAAGTAGTTCACTTCTGTAGAAGTCAACTCACGGAAACGACCACGGGGAAGATCTTTTTTCGTGAGACCTGCAAAGACGGTGCGGTCGAGTTTGTGTACGTTGTAACCCATATTCTCAAAAATACGTCGTACGATACGGTTCTTTCCGCTATGAAGTTGAACGCCTACTATGCGACGATCGGACCCATCGTTGGCGTAAGCTACATCATCAACAGAAATGATGCCATCTTCCAACTCAATACCAGTAATCATTCGTTGCATATCTTCGAAGGTAACGGGTTTGTCGAGTTCGACTTGATATACTTTGTAAACACCGGTGGAAGGGTGGGTGAGTTTGCGGGACATTTCTCCATCGTTGGTAAATAGAAGCAAACCCGTAGTGTTTCGATCGAGACGGCCCACAGGATAGATACGTTCGTGGCAAGCATTACCGATAATATCCATTACAGTCTTGCGGTCTTTGGGATCATCCGAAGTGGTGATAAAGCCTTTGGGTTTGTTGAGAAGGAAATAACGTTTGGCTTCGCTGCGGAGAGTCTCTCCACCATAGTTGACCACGTCGCCTTCTTTCACTAGATAACCCATCTGAGTAACAACTTCGCCATTTACCATAACGGAACCGGCTTGGATCAGATTGTCGGCTTCTCGACGAGAGCAGATACCTGCATTGGCAATATATTTGTTGAGACGAACCATGCCGCGAGAAGCATAGGTGCTTTTACCAGGAAGAGCGTCTATAGGAGGACGGTCCTGACCTTCGGTCGTCGCACGGCTGTATCCATTCTTTAGGTATCTTGCTGCATCAGACTGTACTTTATTCGAGCTGCGTTTCTTTTGGTTGTTTCCGCCACGACGGTTACCGTTGTCACGATTCAGGGTGCGACGACCATTGTTGTCAGAGAAAGGATATTCAAAACGGTTAGGATCACGGTCGGACTGAGAATAGCGTTGACGGTTATTGTCGCGATCCGATTGAGAGTAACGAGGTCGGTTGTCATCGCGATTGTAGTTGCGATGAGATTCCTTATTGGAACGATGATTGTTGTGTTGGCTATCTTCACGATTGCCGTAATTACGACGATTGTCGTTATTGTTGTAGTTGCGACGATTTCCATCGTTGAAAGAACGACGATTGTTGTCATCATTGCTGTTGCGACGAGGATTGTCGGATTGATAGCTGTTGCCATCGTCGTTGTGGTTACGGTAACCGTTGCCGTCGGCTACTTTTTTGTGTTGAATACGAGGGCGACGGGCTTTGCGTTCGCCATTGTTCTCGCCATCGCGGCGATTGAAATCTTTATTTTCCATTTCTTTAGGATTGATATTGGGTTATTAATAATTTGTAATAGTGATTATTTTGAAATAATAGATTATTACAGATGTTTAGCAGTATTTTTACAATCAAAAAGGATGCCATTCTCATACCGAATGTTAAAAATGCATTACATAAGGACCTGCATTTTCGGTGGCTTGTGTATCGAGAACAATCTTTACTTCCTCGGCCATCAATATAAATATTTGAAGATTATTCTGATAGAGCCATCTGGTTGCGTGCTCGTCATCACGACAAGCAAGAGCAAACATTAGGTTGGCAATATGGCAATTTTTCCCTATCCATAGGCGAGCATTCTTGTCGCCATCTATAGCATTGCTTAGGATGGCCATCCATCTGTGGGGCGATTTAGCCAGCCATAGCATTGCGTCCTTATCGCCTCTTACAGCGTTGGAGAAAGCTGCCAGCTCGGGATAGCCATTATCGAGCATCCACTTAAAGAAGTCTTTGCTTCCTTTGATACACTGAATCAGTGCCAGCAGTATTTTTGCATCGTATTTCTCCATCGTTGTAAGAGGTCAATAGGGGTAGTTTTATGTTGGATTATCCACGAATCTTGGCACCCAGCTGTGTCTCGAAGTTCTTTTGCAATTTTGCCATCACGGCCTCAATCTGTTTATCAGTGAGCGTCTTGTCTTTGTCTTGCAAAATGAAAGAAACCGCATACGACTTCTTACCGCTTTCGATGCCTTTTCCTTCGTAAACATCGAACAATCCGATACGTTTGAGTATTTTTTTCTCGGTGTTGCGAGCCACGTTCTCGATTTCAGCGAAAGTGACACCTTTGTCTAGCACCATGGCCAGGTCGCGACGAACTTCGGGGAATTTGATAACTTCAGCATACGTTACTTCCTTCTCGGGCATGCTACGAAGAACGAGGTCCCAGTCGAAGTCGGCATAGAAAACAGCCTGTTTGCAGTCCATCTTCTTCAAAGTGTCTTTGCTGAGACGGCCAAACGATACCAGTTGTTTGCTGCTATCCTTAAACACCAGCGCTAGACCTTCGGCATAGTATTTTTCCGAGGATTGTACTATCTGGAGACGGTTGGTGGGGATACGCAGACGACGAATGATATTCATCACATGCGACTTCAAGAAATAAACATCTGTAGGAATATCTTTAATCATCCAGCTCTCAGCTGTTTCAGAGCCAGTAGTGAAGATACTGAGGTGCTGCTCCTCTTTGTAGCGCTTTGTAACACTCTCGGAATCGGCATTCTCTGGATTGCAGAAATAGGTGTGGCCGAACTCATAGAGTTTCTGGTCGTGGATCTGATGGTTGAGGTTGTAAACAATACATTCAAGTCCACAATAGAGCAACGACTGACGCATCACGTTGAGCTCTTTACTTAGAGGATTCAAGATCTGAACGCTGCGCTTGGAATCGAAATCAGGATTCTCTTCAAAATAAGCCGATTTCGTCAACGAGTTGTTCATGATTTCGCAGAAACCATTGTTGGTGAGATAGTCGGATATAATGTTCTGTATTTTGCGGGGATTGGGTTTGATACCATACGACAGACAACTGTTGAGATGCTCATCGAAAGTGATATTATTGTAACCGTAAATACGCATAATCTCTTCCACTACATCGCATTCACGATAAACATCGACTTTACAAGTAGGGATACGGAGCTTCATACCTTCTGGATCTTCGCTGGCAATCTCGATATCGAGTGAAAGAAGAGCTGTACGGACGGCCTCGACGGGTATGTCTTTTCCAATCAGGTCGAAGATACGCTGATATTTTATCTCAACTTCTGCACGTTCGATAGGGGTGGGGTAAATGTCAACCAGCTCGCCACAGATTTCACCCCCTGCCAACTGCTGAATCAAGTAGGCTGCGCGGCGAATAGCCCACAAGGTGATATTGGGGTCGCAACCACGTTCGTAACGGAACGAAGCATCGGTCTTCAGTGTATGACGTTTACTGGTCTTACGAATGCTTACGGGGTTGAAATATGCACTTTCGATAAATACATTTTTGGTATTTATGGTAACACCAGAATCCTGTCCACCAAATACACCAGCAATACACATAGGTTCTTCTTCGTTGCAGATCATAAGGTCGCGTTCAGAGAGTGTACGCTCAATACCGTCGAGAGTAGTAAACTTAGTGCCTTCAGGACAAGTGCGAACCACTACTTGGTTGCCTTTAATCATATCAGCATCGAAGCAGTGCAATGGTTGGCCCACCTCCATGAGGATGAAGTTGGTGATATCGACTATATTGTTGATAGGACGCAGACCAATGGTACGCAGCTTGTTTTGCAACCAATCGGGCGATTCTTTCACTTCTACGCCTCTGATGGTGAGGCCACTGTATCGAGGAGCTAAGTCGTTGCGCTCTACTTTTACACTTATTGGGTTGTCATGGCGAACCGGGGTGAGATCGGTCAACGTTTGGGGCCATTTGATGGAAATACCGGCATTCTCGCGTGTGTTGAGCACTGCAACCACATCACGTGCTACACCGATATGAGATGTTGCATCGCTACGGTTTGCGGTAATGGCCACTTCCAGCGTATAGTCTTCCTCTACATGGAAATATTCCTTGGCGGGCATTCCTACAGGAGCGTCATCGGGCAGTACCATGATGCCGTCATGGCTGTTGCCAAGCTGCAACTCGTCGGCAGCACAGAGCATGCCTTCGCTAACAGCACCACGAATTTTGGATTTCTTGATCTCGAAATGTTCGGTCTCCGATGTCCAGATCTGGGTACCGATGGTTGCACAAACCACCTTCTGACCAGCAGCAACGTTGGGAGCACCGCATACAATGTCAAGTAGGCGGTCGCCACCAACATCGACGGTAGTGATATGGAGGTGATCCGAATCGGGGTGGGGCTCACAAGTGACAACCTTGGCTATCACCACATGTTCCAAACCACCTTTGATGGTCTCCACTTTTTCAACGCCTTCTATCTCCAGTCCGGAGAATGTCAGCAAGTCGTCCAATTCTTGAGGAGTCTTATTGGTATCAACATACTCCTTAAGCCATTTATACGAAATTTTCATTTTATATATTATTACTATTTTTATATCAACATTAATTTCATGTTTCACTTAGAAGTCGTAAGCACTCGCCTCTATTTTTGCAGCATGTAGTATGGGATCGTGTTCTACTTCTTTGGCTGGTTCTTCTGCAGTCATGTCTTCATACTGAAGATCCATGTTGATGTCAAAGTCGTTTTCTACATCTACTATTGTTACGTGCTCGTAGAGCTTGTATCGCAAGGTCTGTGCTTCGCTGAGTTCGTACGGCCAATCTACTTTACTGTTCAACTGATCTATATCCATGTACAATGAAATAAGATGAGTATGGTTGGGCACAGAATCGAAACGAATTCTTTTGTAGCGGTAGAAATAGTCGGCCACCACATTGTCGTTTAGCATCTCAGGTGTGACAGAAACCACTTCGCCATGCTCCAGCAATGGAAGAATTGCATGCAAATCGGCAATGAGATCGTGATCGTCTGAATACTTTGATATACTCGACAGATTTGCCATCACACCTGTAGTGATCATTACAACTGCCACAATCAGCAGTACCTTGTTGGCCATAGGCGTGATGTAATACAAACGGGCCGATGCAATATTGTTCATAATACAACCAAAAGCAATAGCAAACAAGGGGAGGGTTGTGATGAGGTAATAGTCCTGCTGCTTCAGTACCATCATGATGGGAAGTACACCGGCCAATGCTAGGAATAGGAAACGGTAGAAAAAACGCGTGTTGCGAAGGTCATCGTCCGACAATTTGTCGAGATATTTCCAAAAGATGAAATACTTGAGGAAATGATTGTGTTTCATGCGGACAAAGCAAACCACTGCCAATAGTAGCACGGGTATCCACATCTGCTTGGCAAATGCATATAAAATATATAGGCGCGATGCCACTGTTCGTTCGGAACGACCTATCATAAACAAGCGATCCACATAGTTGTGTACCACATGAAAAGCATAATCGGTCGTTGTCATCATTACCAAGGCCAGTAGTCCCCATACGATGATGATGATGCCCATGTCTATGAGCGGATATATAACCTTGCCCCGCTTGCCTACTGTCCAAAATATGATAGGTAGCAGCAGCACATACAAGCCAGAGAAACCTTTGATAAGGAAGGCTGTAGCCATGCACAAGGCGGCCAAAATAACCCATATCAACGACCTATAGTACTTTTTGTATAGCAAACTTTTGTGAATGTTTACAGACTGCATATTCGATGCCAATACCCTGATTTTGAGTGTGTGCATCAATGCAGCCACTGCCATAAGCACAAATATCGTCTGTGGTCCTTCCAAGAGGTTGCTGGTAGCACTGCGCGACACTATAGGTGCAGATAGCCAAAAGGCCAATGGCAACCATCCTGTCGTTACCGTATTGCCCATCAACACCCAGATGCGTACGATAAGAATCCCAATAATGACAAAGATGGCCACCGAGTAGAACTTGTCAAAAAGATAGGAATCGCCAAAGAGATACATGCAGGTTTTCTCTATCCAAAAACCCAAGGGCATGTGACCACTTGCATCAACAACACCATCAGAGAACCGGGGCATCCACAACTCACCAAACGAGTTGGGCCGGAGTATGCTTTGGGCTACAATGCTGTTTTCCAGTCCCACGTTGGCGATGCCTTCTGTAAGGAAAGAACCACTGATCATAACCAAAAACAATCCCACCACAATGAGATAGAGGTTGATGTGCGATTTCATATACTATCTATAATTTGATTTCTTGTTTAAATAATCGTAACAAAAAGCAGATTATTATTTGTTTACTTTTGCCCACGAATCTTTTAGTGTGCAGGAACGGTTGAACACTAAATGCTCGGCGGTAGAATCGTTGTCAACGCAGAAGTATCCGAGACGTTCAAACTGGAATCGTTCGGGTTCAACGATACCAGTGGTTTTGTTTTTCAACATAGCAGCCGAAGCCAAAGCGGGTTCTAGTTTGCAGTGTTGCAGCACTTTCAAAGAATCTGGATTGAGGTTGTATAGGAATGTTTTTCCTTCAGGAGCCTCGTCGGGAGCCTCGGTAGCAAAGAGACGGTCGAACATACGTACTTCGGCATCGATAGCATGTTGAGCCGACACCCAGTGTATGGTGCCTTTCACCTTGCGGCCGTCGGGTGCATCGCCGCCACGAGTGGCGGGATCGTAGGTGCAGTGGATGCATGTAATGTTGCCATCGGCATCTTTCTCTACGCTCTGGCAGGTAACGAAATAGGCGTAGCGCAGACGCACTTCCTGGCCGGGAGCCATGCGGAAATATTTCTTGGGAGGATTCTCCATAAAGTCTTCTCTCTCAATATAGAGCTCACGTCCGAAGGGAACTTGGCGGGTGCCGTCGTCAGCATTTTCAGGGTTGTTGATAGCGGTAAGCATTTCTGTCTGACCTTCGGGATAATTGTCTATCAATACTCTTACGGGATCTAGAACAGCCATACGGCGCTGGGCTACCTTGTTGAGATGCTCACGCAGTGAGAACTCGAGCAGCGAGTAGTCGATTATATTGTCGCGCTTGGCCACACCGATACGTTCGCAGAAACTCTTGATCGATTCGGGAGTGTAGCCTCTGCGACGGAAACCACAGATGGTGGGCATGCGGGGATCGTCCCATCCGCTAACATAATTTTCTTTCACCAACTGCAACAGTTTGCGTTTCGACATCACGGTGTAGTTGATATTGAGACGGGCAAATTCGTACTGATGCGAGGGGAAGATGCCTAGCTGCTGGATAAACCAATCGTAGAGAGGACGATGGATGTCGAACTCGAGGGTACAGATACTATGGGTGATGTTTTCGAGTGAATCGCTTTGTCCATGAGCATAGTCGTACATGGGATATATACACCACTTGTCACCGGTGCGATGATGATGAGCATGGAGAATACGATACATGATAGGATCGCGGAATTGCATGTTGGGGTGAGCCATGTCGATTTTTGCACGGAGCACCTTGGTTCCATCTTCAAATTCGCCTGTCTTCATGCGTTCAAAGAGGTCGAGATTTTCTTCCACAGTTCGGTCTCGGTAAGGACTATTCTTGCCGGGTATAGTAACGGTGCCGCGGTTGGTACGTATCTCCTCGAGGGTCTGGTCGTCAACGTATGCCAGACCTTTCTTTATTAGCACAACAGCCCACTCGTAAAGTTGGTCGAAGTAATCGGAAGCATAGTGTATTCCTGCCCATTTGAACCCCAGCCAGCGAATGTCGTCTTGAATGGCGTCAACATATTCCGTATCTTCCTTGACGGGATTTGTGTCGTCGAATCGCAGGTTGGTCTTTCCGCCATACTTTTGAGCCAAGCCGAAATTAAGGCATATGGACTTTGCATGACCTATGTGTAGATATCCGTTTGGTTCGGGTGGAAAGCGGGTGAGAATAGACTGGTAGGTACCGTCGTTCAAACCTTGTTCAATGATTTCTTCGATAAAGTTAAGCTGCTTTTCATTGGCTACAGCTGCCGATGATGAATTTTCAGTATGCTGGTTGTCTGACATAACCTTTTGAATATTATTTGTTTTATTTATTAGCAAATAGAATGTTTATGCTACAAAAATAATAAAAACTATTTATTTACCAATATTAACATTATTATTTTTTTCAACATCACACTATTAATAGTCTTTTCCATCTATCCCGTCAAAAGGATGATTGAGTCAGTTTTGAATATATCGAGCATTGTTATTTCCCGTAATCGGTCCAAAGATTGTTGATAAATTTTCCTTACGATGAGTCGTTAATAGGAAGCAACGGGGAGGCAATGGACCACCTTTGGTATGCTTTCGGCATGTCTTCGATGTTGAATGGGAAAAATGTGTTTCTGCCCAGTTTCGAGTGATTGCCCTATCTATGTTAACGGAACGATGTCTGTGTTTGACAATATTTTGTATTATTATTTTAGAAAAATGTCTGTGTGATAAGGTTAATTGCAATAAAAAAATAACGACCAATTATATTTTTTTATTATCTTTGCAAATTATTTTGT
>JAZUDW010000005.1:0-4094 GCA_045639845.1 Bacteroidales bacterium | reverse complement strand
GTTTGGTTTTTGAAGAAACGGATGAAGGCCGATGCCGAGCTGAACGACATGGCTTCGGCTATCTCGGCAACGCTGAGAAACGAGCTGCGGAGCAGTTTCTTGGCATGGAATATCACCATACGTGATATCCAGTCCTGAGCGCCGTGGCCCGTGCTGTTGCGCAGTGCAGTAGAGAGGTATTTGGGGGTCACACCCACCTGCTCGGCATAGTAAGCCACCTCATGCTGCTCCATATAGTGCTTCGACAAAGAGTCGAAAAACTTCTTGGTGAGGGCTGCCTGGCGCGTAGAGCTGCGTGTGGGCAGCGATACCTGACGGCTGGTAGCGTTGATGATGTTGGCGATGGTCGATACGATAAGCGACACGATCTGTTCGGGTTTGCTCTTCTCGGGCATAGAGTTGTATTTGTTCAGTATGTCGAGCAACGTCTGTATATCTTGGCGCACCGACTCGCTCACTTTCACCATAGCATTCTGCATGCCCTCCATCAGCTGTATGGGGTTGGCCTGTATCTGTTCAGTGAGGAAGTCCTGTGGCAGATAGAGTATAGTTACGCACAAATCGTCGGTAGCCTGGTCGAAGGTGATGATCTGTTCGGGGAGCACCAGGCTTATCATACCCTTGGTGATCATCTTCGTCTCCTGGTTGATATGGAAGGTTGCACTACCTTTGTGGCACACACACATGATCAAGCCCTGCATCATGTACGAACCGACATAATAGTTGCTATATTTATTGATGTCGTTAATTTTCTTGGTCCACACTTTGTCCGAAGCAATCTGGTTGATCACTTGGCCTTCGTTATGTTTTTTTCTACCCATAGTTATATTATTATTGAATTATTTTATCGTTTAACTTCTTTCTTAATCAAAAAATGTGCCAAAATGCTTTTTTTGACAATAATCAATATCGACTGCACATTTGTCATATTTTCTCTGCACTCCTCAGTCGTTAATAATGAGCGAATTGACACAATTTCTTCAATTGGCATGAAGTTCGGTCTGTTTTCGTGACAAAATGTCCCGTAAGTCTGCATTGTTGTCAGTGCGTCGGTGCCGATGGCTGCCACCCCGTTTGCATTGTCGCACGGCGTTTGTAGGTAGCGGTGCAGGGAGGTTTCGAGGGCGTTTGGGGCAATCATGCCGCATGGCTCTACCCCTTGGCTGTAGTAGGGTTTCAGAGGTTCCTTAGTGCGGCCTGTCTCCACTGTTTCTCCACTGTTTCTCCACTCTTCCTCCACTAATAGCAGTGGAGACAGCATGGAAACGCATAGGTCTTTCGGTGCGGTCTCTTCGATGCGAGGTGGGGAAAATAATATAGGAGAGATGGCAGATGAGGATTGAACCGATGTAACCATTTTAGACATCGCCACATGGTTGGCTGGAGTTCGTCGATGTCAGTATATCGGTTCCCGGAAAAAAAAGGATTATTCGCCCTTTGTAATCTCACCTTTGTTCAAGAGTTCCTTTCAGAAAAAAAAGTATGGGGAATGATTATAAATGAGTATCTTTGCAAAAAAAATAGAATGGTGATGTAGTTTTTTGCCGTAGTGGTTGTCTAATAATAACAGAAACTTATCGAATAATGATAGAAAAAAACAAAGAACAGCGATTTACAGATTTGGTGCTCGACCAGAAATCGACCATCTATGCTGTGTGCTACATGTTTGCCACAAATAGGGCGGAGGCCGAAGACCTTTTTCAGGATGTGCTTATCCGTCTTTGGCAGGGGTTCGACACCTTCAAGGAAGCGAGTAGCGCCCGCACCTGGGTTTATCGCATCAGCCTCAACACCTGTCTCAACGATAAGAAGAAGCGTTCACGCCGAGTGGAGACGGTACCGTTAGACCTAACGGTGGACCTCTATCAGGATACCGACGACCCGAAAGTGGAGCAGATCCGCCTGCTTCACGACCGCATCGGACAGCTAGATCTGCCCGACAGAGCCTTGGTGCTGATGTGGCTAGAGGGTATGAGCTACGATGAGATCGGCACCGTATTGGGCATTAGTGCCAACAATGTGAGCGTGCGTCTGGTAAGAGTAAAAGAAAGACTAATCAAAATGCTACGATAATGGAAAACGACAACCTGAATATAGAACAAGAGCTGGACCAGATGAAACAGCAATACGCATTGCTTCAAGAGGAACTCAACCAGCAACGCATTGCCGACGAGAAGTTGCTGTTCGAGGCGGCTAATAGCCGATTGTGTGCTTGGCAGAAAAGGCAGATAAGAGCCATTGCGCTGCTAGCTGTCATATTTATTCCACTTACTATATATATTACCATTCTGCAAAAAATACCGACGAGGGGTATCGTTGCTTTTTGGGGGGTTATTGCATTTTTATTCTATATATTTTATAGTTGGCGCAAGGCCTACAGACGTTGCACGACCCTCGAGGAGGTGGTAGATACCATGGCTTACATCAACTCCATAACATCCGAACCAAAGAAGATTCGGATACTTAAGGCCGTCGTTGGTCTGGCCATTCTTCTCATGCTAATTAGTATATACGATGATTGGGTTAAACCCGTTATCATTATCACATCGTGCTTTCTCTTCAGCATATTCGCCAATTGGAGAGTAAAGAAAAAGCAACGCCAAACATTCAAGGACATAGAAGACCTAATAGAGGAAAACAAGAAAGAATAAGTCAATAGACAGCATACTCCTCATTATGCTTAGTATGTAGTCCGCTACACTCGTCATGCAGAATAAATAAAATTGGGAGCACCCTAACGGGACTCCCACTTTTGCTATTTAGTGTCGGCTAGGACTGGGGAAGGTCCAAAAACAGTTCTGGCATAACACATAACAATACTGAAGAACTGATACGGATAGTTCTCCCAACGTCCATCGAGGGAGAGACGATCATGGTAACATTCTTCGCCCACGAAGTATCATATCCAACCCGTCTATAGTTGAGAGAATATTCAACTATTACGATATTGGATATATATCAATGACTATTTTAATTAATATGCTTCTTTGGCAATTTCCCAATCTCATAGAGGAACTCTGGTGCCAAGTCGGCGCCATTAGCCCATTCGATAGTGACGCGGGTCAAACCGTATTGGATAAATTTGTCTTTATCCAATAACTCAGAAAATACTTCGCCAGTAAGATAGGGATGAAGGTCGGCCTCTTTCCTTACGCCATCACTAAAGGTGAGTGCAAGACGGTAGTCACCAAGATAATCAACATCGATTACGCGTAGCATAGTTTTTTTATTTAAGTGGTTCTATTGTTCCAATAGCTTCGCCTCTCTGAGCCTTTTCCCACAATGATAGGATTTCATTTTCGTGAAGATCCATCCATTGGTTAACCTTGACTATTACCTTTGATGGAGCTTTGCCATCAACTATACGGTCCCAAAGAATCGGTTTATTACTGGCATGGTCTTACAATATTAAAGAATAAAGGCTTGCCAGCCACAATTGGCAGGCAAGCCTTCTTTATTGCAATCAGTTGAATGCGAGTGATGCAATCACTTATTTAACCTCAGCGAGTTTCTTGTAGCCTTCGTAGCGGAGCTTGGCGAAACGCTCGGTGGCCTGGAACAGCTCTTCGGCCTCCTGGGGGCACCCCGAAGGGGAACCGAACACCTTATTATCAAAATTAAATGCAGTGAGGAAGGTCTTTTCTCTACCTTCTCCCCAGGAGCATTCTTCGGCGCCGAGGTGCGGGTGGGCAAACTGCGCAGTGGGACTAGAAAAAGCTTTCATCTTTCCATCCTCAACGTGCGAGGTGCACCGGCGGCCACGCCGACGGTTTAGTCCCGCATTGGCGACAGCAGAGGACGGCCCCAGCGGGAACCATTCTTTTTGCCATTCATTATAAAACACTAGTTCCATTCCTATTTGATAACGCCATTTTTTTCAAAAAATCATTCCGCTTTTAAACGCCATTTTTTCAATACTAAATTATAAATTCCTTCACTAGTGTCTCTTAAATTTTTTAACATCTAATATAATTCAAGTTTAAGCTGTCCATGGTCATCTTCAGATTCATCAATAGTGTCGTGAAAGAAGAGTTCATCAATCCTATCTTTTGTAAGCAAAGAGCTGCCAAGGATTCGCATGACCTCCATGATCG
>JAZUDW010000004.1:0-16630 GCA_045639845.1 Bacteroidales bacterium | reverse complement strand
GTGCCGTCACCGAGGCTCCTATCATGAACGCCAACGGTCATGAGCAGCGTCCCGACCGTATAGTTCTACTCCCCCATGCCACCTACGTTATCGACTACAAGACAGGCCAAGAGGATCCGCAAGCACACACCTCTCAGGTGCAAGGCTATCTCTGCCTCCTCCGCCAGATGGGCTATCCGCACCCCCATGGCCGACTAGTTTATATCCACCCCGACGCCACTATCAAAGTGGTCGAGGTAGAGGAGGAGTATCAGTGAAGAGTGATTAGATAATACTACTCAGCAGGTACACTTGTCTAATCACTAAAAATGCAAAAACAAATGAAGTTTACAGTTGACAAATTCACAAAGACGTGACACTCTTGTCACGTCTTGCATTCATTTTACCTGTATGCAGAGAACGAAATTCCCCTCAGCTTTGTTTCAATGTTGACAAATGTCAGATCCCTCCTCATCAATACACATAAAAAAAAGCCTCAGTAATGAGGCCTTTTTTATAGTATAGCTATTATCTGCTATTAGAATACATAGCGAACGCCGAGGGCTGCACCAGGGTGGAAGCCTACACCACCCCAACCAAGGATGTGATATACGGGACGGATGTCAACGCTCAGTTTGATAGGCAGGCTGGGAATAGTCCATTCGATACCGAGCTGGCCACAGATGCCGAGACCCAGACGATCGTTAGCGGCGGTGGTGAGGCCGAGTTCGGCTCCTACACCGGCATACCAGCCAAGGCCGTTGATAGGGAGACCCCAAGTCCACTGATAAACACCAGCGAGGTTGTAGTAGTTGCCGGCCAGACCGAGGTCGAGTTCGAGACGGTTGGCACCCATGCCTTGCTGATAGCTGATCTCGCCGTTGAAGTAGCTACCCCAACCACCACGGAGACCAAGGGAGTTCTGTGCATTGGCTGCAAAGCCAAAAGAGATGAGTGCGAAAAGCACGAGTAAGGTTTTTTTCATTTTTTTACGTTTTTAAGTTATTTATACTTTTACTTATTAGATTGTATTTTAATTCGATGTTTTGTGCTCGGAATACTAGTGCTCTTGTTAAAGATTTTACAAATATACCACTATTTTGTCAATTAGCAAAGAAAAGGTTGTCTTTTAACATTTAATGCATGATTTCTCATTTAGTGATGATAAAAAATAAGTGGGTACGATTTTGCTTTAGATTGTTGAGATATTCTGGAGTTGGGACGAGGGTGCTTGGCGGGCTATGTGACAGAGGGACAGCTTCAAAATTGCCAACAGGATGAAGTAAAAGCGTATGAAGTTGTTATACCATTGTGTCCCAAATTTCCCCCCTACCATCATCGCTTAACTAATCGTCAAAAGGATTGTCGCATACTTCGCAATCGTATAGCATACATCCTAAGGGGAGAATATGATACAATTCCTGGGTCTCTACCTTCGGAGCCAGATCCAAACGATATTCTAATTTCTCAAGTTTAAATATCTCACTATTTAGAGAATTAATTGTATCAAGAAAATTATCGCTATCCTGGGATTCACAATCATCAATATAGTCATTTTTCCATATCTCTCTTTGTTGAATAGCTTCATGCTTGAGTTCTTCAAACTTAATCTTGTTACTGTTGAATAACACAAAACCAAGGGGCTCCCAGTCCAGTAAAGAAAAGTTGCAGTTCTCCATTAGTGATAAATAGGATGATTCATAATCGCCTGTCAAATAATACAATCTGCTTAAATCAATATTGTCAATGGAGGACATATAGAATGGCGATGTGTGTAGTTGATCAATGAGCGTATGGACATCAATACTTCCATGTTCTATTGTAGCAAGGGCTTTGTTGTATATCGTCTCATCAATTTGTTCATTCTCTAATATGGCATCATATAGACGACAAGCCTCTTTATGAGAATGAATCAAGCTGAAACTTACCGCCAAGTTATTGCAAATAGACATATCTTTACCCTCGCTAATTTTTGTGGCAATATTTAGATACCTATTGGCTGTTTCGTATTGTCCGTTTTTTAGATAAGCAAACCCAATAAGTTGTAGGGCATATATGATCGAGGATGCAAATCTACAAAAGGTTGTAATATATCAATACCTTTTTGATATTCAAAACCGTCGCATATCAGTTGATAGGCAAAATTGTTTGCAGTTTTTATCGAAGTTTTTATGGTATAAGCCCGCTTCAGCAAATCGTCAGCTTTGTTGTATCCATCAGCCTCGGGATTTGTGAGATAGGCTATGGCTAATGAGTTCAATAGTGCAGTATCGGTGCAATTATTGGAAAGTTTGTTTTCCATTTGCCGAATTCTGTCTAACGAATAGTGGGCGTTCACTTTCTGCTGTATTTTGTGGATGAGGCTGGTTGTACTCTTTTATTTATTAAGCTTCAATAGATTCCATGCGCGGTCTATCAGGCGCGACGTGGGGTCGGTGGGTTTGGGTTCTATCACGTATCGTAGTCCTATGGCGAGTCCCCAGCCTGGTCCGGTGGTGGGCCCCGAAAGGCGAAACAGCGGTCGGAAGTCGGCACTGAGCAGCAGATGGAAAGGGAGCATCATGTCGGCTCCTGCCTGCGCGCCGATACCCAGACCGAGGTCGCTGCCTTCGTTGTGCTGGCACAGCGACAGGCTGGCTGCCGGCCCGGCATACCACCCGATCTTCTTGGTGATCGACTGGTGCCATTGGTAGGCTGCGATAAAAGTGGCGTGGTTCACGGTGCCCAATTCGCTATGCGAGGTGCTGCCGAAGGCCAATCCGGCCTCTATACGGTCGCGCTCGGAGATGGGCGTCTCGTTTACCTTGTGAAGCAGGTGTTGCAGCCAGTTTTCGTTGTCGGTCTGGCCGTTGCTGCTGTTGCGGAATGCGAATTGTCCGTTCACCTCGACCGAGGTGTTGGCACCCATGGTGAGTCGCAGACCCCAGGCTTGCTGGGCACGGGTGGCGGTGGATAGAAGCAGCAGGGTTGTGAGGCAGAAGAGTAGTTGTCTCATGACTGGGCCTCCTTCTTAAGGTGGCGTTGACGGCCTGCGTTATAGTCGGTTATCTCTTCGCGGAGGTATTGGGCAGTGTAGTTGTTTTTGAGTTTGATGAGTTGTTCTGGTGTGCCGCTGAACACTACCTCGCCGCCGGCGATGCCCCCGTCGGGGCCCACATCCACTATGTAGTCGGCTACCTTGATCACATCCATGTTGTGTTCGATCACGAGCACCGTATTGCCCTTATCGACGAGCTTCTGCAGTACATCGAGCAGCACACGCACATCCTCGAAATGGAGGCCCGTGGTGGGCTCGTCGAGGATATAGAGGGTGCGGCCTGTGTCGTTCTTGCTGAGTTCGGATGCCAGCTTGATGCGCTGGGCCTCGCCGCCGCTGAGGGTGGTGCTCTGCTGGCCGAGGGTGATGTAGCCCAATCCCACATCCTTCACTGCTTTCAGCTTGCGGTGTATTTTGGGGTAGGCGTCGAAAAACTCCACTGCCTCGTTTACGGTCATGTCCAGCACATCGGCTATCGACTTGCCTTTGTATCGTATCTCCAGCGTCTCGCGGTTGTAGCGTTTGCCGTTGCATACTTCGCAGTTGATATATACGTCGGGTAGGAAATTCATCTCTATGGTGCGCACACCTCCGCCCTTGCAGGTCTCGCAGCGGCCGCCGCTCACGTTGAACGAGAATCGGCCGGGTTTGTAGCCGCGTATCTTGGCTCCGGGTAGCATGGCGAAAAGTTGGCGTATGTCGTCGAATATGCCCACGTATGTGGCTGGGTTGCTTCTCGGCGTGCGGCCTATGGGTGATTGGTCTATCTCTATCACCTTGTCGATATGCTCGATGCCGGTGATGCTCTCGTAGGGCAGAGGGCGCTTCTGTGCATGATAGAAATGGGCGTTGAGTATGGGGTGCAGCGTCTCGTTGATGAGCGTGGATTTACCGCTGCCGCTCACTCCCGTCACACATGTGAACACGCCTAGCGGCAGATCGAGTGTGGCACGGCGCAGGTTGTTGCCTGTGGCACCTTTGAGAACCAGATGCTCCCGGCCGGCTATGGGGCGGCGTTTGGGTATGAGGATATCGGTGCTGCGGCTCAGGTAGCGTGAGGTAGTGCTATCGCACTTCAGTATCTGATCCACTGTGCCGTGGGCCACGATGCGGCCACCGTGTATGCCCGCACCGGGGCCGATGTCGAACACGTAGTCGGCGCTCATGATCATGTCGCGGTCGTGTTCCACAACGATCACGCTGTTGCCCAGGTCGCGGAGCTCTTGGAGTGCATGTATCAGCTTGCGGTTGTCTCGTTGGTGCAAGCCTATGCTAGGCTCGTCGAGGATATACAGTACATTTACGAGCTTGGCGCCGATCTGGGTGGCTAAGCGTATGCGTTGTGCTTCGCCACCGCTGAGGGTTCGTGAACTTCTGCCTAGCGACAGATAGCCTATGCCCACATCGAGCATAAACTTGATGCGTACAGCTATTTCGCGTATTATCTCGTGGGCCACCAGGCGCTGCTGGGGGCTCAGTGCCTCTTCCAGTGAGCCTATCCAGGCATATAGCTGCGTGAGGTTCCAGGACGACACCTCGCCGATATTCTTACCTTCTACCAGAAAGCAGAGGCTCTCTTTTCGCAGACGGGTGCCGCCGCAGTGCGGACAGGGTACCGTGTTCATGAAACTCTGTGCCCAGCGCTGCAGCCCAGCGGGGCTCTCCTCTGAAGCCATCTCGCGGATGTAGTTGGCCACTCCTTGAAAACCGTCGGCGAAGCCATCCGAGTCGTAACCTACGAATGTGCTTGTTCCGTAGAGTATGGCGTTCTTGGCTTCGTCGCTCATCTCCCGTATGGGCGTATCCATGGTGAATCCGTATTGCGTGCCCAGCAGTTCCAGCTGGCGGAAGAAGGGATTGTTGGCATTGTATTTGCCGAAGGGGTCGAATGCGCCGCCTTTGATGCTCTTGGCCGGATCGGATATCAGCTTGGTAAGGTCCACCTCCATCACCTCGCCCAGGCCGTTGCAGTGGGGGCAGGCTCCGTAGGGCGAGTTGAAAGAGAATGTGTTGGGTTCGGGCTCGGGGAACGAGTCGCCCGTGTCGGGGTCCATCAGCTCTCGGCTGAAGTATCGTGGGCCGTCGTCGCCCTCGGCCAGCACCATCAGTACCCCTTTGCCCTGCTTGAAGGCCGTGTGTACGGCCTCTTTCAACCGCTGCGAGCTGCTGCCTTGCATGCGTATGCGGTCCACCACCAGCTCTATGTCGTGGGTCTTGTATCTATCTACCTGCATGTTCATCACCAACTCTTCGATCTGCCCGTCTATGCGTACACGCAGGAACCCTTTCTTGGCTACCTGCTCAAAGAGCTCGCGGTAGTGGCCTTTGCGGCGTTTTACCAGCGGGGCCAGCACCATGATGTCGCGGCCCGCGTAGTCCTGCTCTATCAGGCCTATCACATCGTCTTCCGAGTAGTGCACCATCGGCTTGCCCGATGTTGGGCTCACAGCCACACCTATGCGGGCGTAGAGCAAGCGCACAAAGTCGTAGATCTCTGTGATGGTACCCACCGTAGAACGCGGGTTCTTATTCGTCGTCTTCTGCTCTATCGATATCACTGGGCTGAGACCCTTGATTTGATCTACGTCGGGTCGCTCCATGTTTCCGATAAAATGACGTGCATAGGCCGAGAACGTCTCCATGTATCTGCGCTGACCCTCTGCATAGATGGTGTCGAAAGCCAGCGACGACTTGCCGCTGCCGCTCAGCCCTGTAAATACTACCAGGCTGTTGCGCGGTATCTCTACATCCACATTCTGCAGGTTGTGCTCTCGGGCACCCAATACTTCGATCTTGCTACTCATAGCTCTCTCTTTTTTTTCAAATCAATCTTGCTAATCTCTATATAACGTCTTTCCCTTGTTTTTATTGTCGTGGGGTGATGTCCGTTTTTGAAGAATACATGGTAGGATAAGTCTTCGGCCATGCTGACTATTTAAATGGTGCGGGTTGTGCATGGCTCCTCGATGATTGTGCCTTTTTCTCCTTCATAAACTATGAAAAGATGGTGCTTGAGACTATGACAGATTGTCATGCCATTAAGCTTTATTTCTGGCTAGTTTGAAGCGGCGTTCTGCATGGGTTAACGCAGCGTTCTGCGAGGTGCCTCGCAGCTATACTGTGAGACCTCTCGCAGAGTTCTGTGAAGGCCATCGCAGAACTCTGCGTTTTCGGGTTTTGAGAGTGGTTATGTAAGTGTATGAAATATATTGTGTTGTGTATTTGGTCTTGCTGGCGTTTCTTACGGCTTTCTCTATAGGAGAAATGTATGACATAATGTCAGTCTGTGGACTCTGTGTGGTACTTCCAATGAGTGGTTGCATGAGGTGTGGTAAACTCGAGTGGCAATGGTTGATGAATGTGGTGATAGGAAAGAAAGATGATAGAAAATACAGACTGCATATGAAGTGGTGCCTATCGCCAACAGCAAAAAGAGATAGATGAACTAAAGAAAAAACTTATCGAGAAAACAAAGAATCCATAAAGAACTTAGAAAGCCCAGCAGATATTGCAGATTTAGAAAGACTAGCAAATCCAGCAAATATAGAAAGTGTAGAGGATATAGAAAACTTCAATGTGTTGATTTTTTTGTTATAGTTACAAGAAAACGTTATTTGAAGTTACTAATAAATAATTTAAATCTAATATAATTATAAAAATGGTTCAAAGTATAAATATCGACCGATTGCGTAAGTCGTGCGTGTTATTATTGTTTGTTGTAGTTGCCGCTTTGGCTGTGGCCCAGCCTGCCGGTCATCCGGGCGGTTTCCCGGGCGGATATCCTGGTAGGATGCCTGCCGGTCATCCGGGTGGTGGTCCGGGTATGCGTCCTGGCGGACGTGATTTCGATGCAAACCGTATGGAGCTGCGTGGCAAGGAGGTGAAGAAAAAGGTAATAGGCAGTACCTTCAAGGTTGTGGGGTCGCTGCGCGATACTGCTACCAACGAACCAATGCCTTTTGTGAATGTGGCTGTGCTTGATGCTGCCGACAGTTCGTATGTGCGTGCTGCCTCGACCAACGACGAGGGTTTCTTCGAGGTGACGGAGGTGCCTGCTGGCAACTACCTGCTCCGTATCAGCTATATCGGTTACAAGAATAAATTTGTGCCTTTCAAGGTGGAGAACAACACGGCTTTGGGTACCATATACATGAAATCGACGGCTGAGACCCTGAAGGGGGTGACAATAAAAGCCGACCGCCCTCTTTATTCGATGGATGGAGAGAAGATGATATACAACGTTATCGACGACCCGTCGATACAGACGGGTACTACCAACGATGCGTTGCAGAATGCTCCGGGTGTGGAGGTGGATGTGGAAGGCAACATCACGCTGCGCGGTGTGTCGTCGGTGGAGATCTGGCTCAACGACAAGCCTTCGAAGCTTACGGCCGAGAATCTGAAGACTTTCCTGGAGTCGCTTCCGGCCAATGCGCTGGCTCGTATCGAGACGATTACCAACCCTTCGGCCAAATACGCTACGGAGGCCGATGCTGTGATCAACATTGTGACTACGGCTCATATCAAGAGCAACAAGTTTGTGAGCTTCGGTCTGAATGGTGCCACCCAGCCTTCGTTACGTCCTTGGGTGTCGTACGTGTGGTCTAAAGAGCGTTTGCGTATAAGCCTCTACGCTGCTGGTAACTATCGTTTCGGCGAGAACACTTCTTCCTCGTCGGCAGTGAAATTCAACACTGCTTTCGACACTATCTCGCGCGACAGCACCTATTCCGAGAGCAGCAACCGTTCGCTAGGTGGTAATATCGCACTCAATCTCTCGTATGAATTCGACACGATGACCGATCTGGATGTGTGGCTCAATACCAATATGAACCGTAGTATCAACAATGGCTCGGGGTTCTATTCTTTCGACGAGAGCATGCAGGCTGGTGGCTTCCATAACCAATATACGTCGTCGCACAACGATACGTCGCGTTCCGCCTTCGGTATGGGTGGCTTCTATCTCACCAAGAAGTACAATAACGAGGGCAAATATCTGCGTGTGTTTGGTCGTGCAGATATGAATCGCAGCTCGTCGTTCAGTTGGCAAGATCGCGACTATGCGGTGTTTAGCAATCCTTTCCTCACCAGCTATTCACGCGAGCGAGTGACTCGCAGTGCCAAATGGGGGAGCGGCCTCAACGCACGCTACAGCAACCCGTTGTCGAAAGATGTGGATCTGTCGTTCGGTCTCGGTGTGGGTTATGAGCATAGCGACAAAGACTACGCCCCTGTGTATATGACGCTCTCGGGTTACGACTCCATCGACCCATTGCGTGCTTATACCTTTGCGGATGATGAATATACGGTGGATGGTGATGTGAACTTCACGCGTCGTTGGGGTGCCTTCACCCTCGAGTTGGGTATGGGTGCTTCGTTCCGTAATCTTCATTTTGTCTATGATGCCAATCCCAATGCTTCTGTTCAGTATCCTTTCTTAATCGACGATACGACCTATAATTTCTTCACGTTGCGTCCTTCGGTGCACCTTTCGTACTACACCGAAAGCATGCACAACTTTAAATTGAACTACTCGCTCCGCATGCACAATCCCAGTGAATACAACCTCACTACCTTCCGTACCTACAGCGACAACAGCTATACAGTGGGTAACCGTAATCTTCAGGCTTACTATACCCATCAGGCCGAGGCAGGTTGGAATAAGTATTTCCGCAGATTTGGTAATGTGGGCTTGGAGGCTTATGCCCATGTATCGACCAATGAGATCAATGATTTGACCGATATCACCGACGGTGTGGATCAGTATCTTTATCAGATAGTGAACTTCACTACGCCCTACAATATGGGAATGTCGTATCGCTATGGTTTGAGTGCCAATGTGATGTATCGTCCTTCTGGTTTCCTGAATGTGCGTTTCTATGGCAACCTGTACCATTCGGGCTATGAGATGTTCTATGAGAAGCAGGATAGGGTGGTCTCTGACGGGATGACTTCCTACAGTCTGCGTGTGAATATGTGGACCAAGGTACTCAACCGTTACCAGATTCATGCGGGTGCCAGCTATTCGTCGCCCACTCAGAGTCTCTTCGCTACCCGTAAGGCTCGTTACTCGTTCGACTTGGGTCTGCGTAGCGACTTCTTCAACCGCAAGCTCTCGGTGTTTGTGAACATCCAAGACCTCTTTAACTGGGGTGCCCTTGTGGGCAGTGGATCCACCAATACCAATCCTTATTACATGAGCAATTCCACCAACAAGACTATCAACAGCCGTTATGTAAGTGCCGGCCTCACACTACGCTTCGGTAAAATGGAGCTGGAACGCAACGCTGCATCCGATACTACCGGCGAGAGCTCGACCTTGTAACCCCTTGGTTGGGCTGCCGCCCTGCGGCAGGCATAAAAAGAAAAGCGGTCTTCACTATGAAGACCGCTTTTCTTTTTATGCTATAGTGATCAGTTGTCCTGGGACTTCTGTCGGTTTCTCTTAGGTAGGACTGAATTCTAGGTTTCCTAGGTATTCTAGGGTTTCCTAGGAAACCTAGTGTACCTACAGATCACTATAAACTCAGATTATCAGTTTAACCATTACGCTTTGAGTGCTTCGATCTGAGCTTTGATGGCCTCTATCTTCTGTTCGGCGTCGCTTTGTTTCTTGCGCTCTATCGCTACTACTTTCTCGGGCGCACCGTTGACGAATTTCTCGTTGGAAAGTTTCTTCATCACCGAAGCTAAGAAGCCTTGAGTGTAGGTTAGCTCTTCTTCCAGTTTCTTGATCTCTGCTTCGGTGTCGATGTTTTGTGACATGGGTACGAAGCATTCGATGGTGCCAATCATGAAGGAGAGGGCTCCATCAACCTTGTCCTGAGTGGTGGCAATGTTCGAAACGTTGGCCAGCTTGCTGATAATGGGGTTGTAGCTGGTGGTGAAGGCTGAATCGGCAGGAATGCGGATGAAGAGCTCGAGAGCCTCTTTGGGTGAGAGTCCTTTGCTGTTGCGGAGACCGCGGATATTGGTGACGATCTCTTGAGCGATAGCGAACTCGTCGAGGGTGCGCTGATCGAAGAACACGCTCTTGGGCATATCGATGGTCATGATGCTCTCGTTGTCGGTGCGTTCACGCAGCATGTGATATACCTCTTCGGTAACAAAGGGCATGAAGGGGTGTAGCATGCACATCAGTTTCTCAAAGATTTCGAGGGTTGCCTCGTAGGTGTGGAGGTCGATGGGCGAGCCGTAGGCGGGCTTGATCATCTCCAGATACCAAGAGCAGAAGTCGTCCCATACCAGCTTGTAGGTGGCCATGAGGGCTTCGCTGAGGCGGTACTGATCGAAGTTGTGTTCCACGGTTTCGAGTACTGATGCCATACGTTGTTCGAACCATTCGATACTGAGGCGGCACTCTTCGGGCTGTTGGATCTGGTTGCTCACTTCCCAACCTTTAACTAGGCGGAGGGCGTTCCAGATCTTGTTGGAGAAGTTACGGCCTTGCTCGCAAATGCTTTCGTCGAAGGGAAGATCGTTGCCAGCAGGAGCGGTGAGGAGCATACCCATGCGTACACCGTCGGCACCATATTTGTTGATGAGGTCGATGGGGTCGGGACTGTTGCCGAGTGATTTGGACATCTTTCTGCCCAGCTTGTCGCGGACGATGCCAGTGAAATAAACATGACGGAAGGGTACCTGTCCGCGATATTCCTCGCCAGCCATAATCATGCGGGCTACCCAGAAGAAGATGATGTCGGGAGCCGTAACAAGGTCAGCTGTGGGATAGTAGTATTTGATCTCGTCGTTGTCGGGGTTGCGGATACCGTCGAAGAGGCTGATGGGCCAGAGCCATGAGCTGAACCAAGTGTCGAGAACGTCCTCGTCTTGGGTGAGGTCGTCGATGGTGTTGCATACTCCGGGGTATTTCTGCTGTGCTATAGCGAATGCTTCTTCGGCGGAGGCGGCTACCACTACTTCCTTGTTGGGGAGATAGTAGGCTGGGATACGCTGGCCCCACCATAGCTGACGGCTGATGCACCAGTCTTTGATGTTCTCAAGCCAGTGGCGGTAGATGTTTTTGAATTTCTCGGGGTGGAACTGAATGGTATCGTCCTCTACCACCTGGAGGGCTTTTGCTGCTACCTCGCTCATGCGCATGAACCACTGGGCGCTGAGTTTGGGCTCAATAACTGCGTCGGTACGTTCGGAGTGGCCCACCTTGTTGGTGTAGTCCTCGATCTTCTCAATGAGGCCTGCTTCTTCCAGATCTTTCACGATCTGTTTGCGGCAAGCGAAACGGTCCATGCCGGCATAGGCACCGCCTTTATCGTTGAGGGTGCCGTTGTCGTTGAAGATATCTATGGTGTCGAGGTGGTATTTCATACCGAGGTTGTAGTCGTTGATATCGTGTGCGGGAGTGATCTTCAATGCACCGGTACCGAACTCGCGATCTACATATTCATCCATGATGATGGGAATACTGCGGCCTACAGAGGGAACGATGACACGTTTGCCTTTCATGTGGGTATAACGCTCGTCGTCGGGATGAACGCATACGGCGGTATCACCGAGGATGGTCTCGGGACGGGTGGTGGCTACCACGATGTAGTCTTGCGAGCCCTCGATGAAATAGCGGAGGTAGTAGAGCTTAGAGCGACTCTCTTTGTAGATTACCTCTTCGTCGGATACGGCGGTGAGGGCTTTGGGGTCCCAGTTGACCATACGCACGCCGCGATAGATTAGGCCTTTGTTGTAGAGATCTACAAACACGCGTATCACGCTCTCGTAGCGTATGGGGTCCATAGTGAAGGAGGTGCGGTCCCAGTCGCACGAAGCACCCAGTTTGCGGAGCTGTTTCAAAATGATGCCACCATGTTCCTCTTTCCATTCCCAGGCATATTTCATAAACTCGTCGCGGGTGAGGTCGCGTTTGTCGATACCGCGTTCCTTCAGCATGTTTACCACTTTGGCTTCTGTGGCGATGCTGGCATGGTCGGTACCTGGTACCCAGCAAGCGTTCTTTCCTTGCATGCGGGCTCTGCGTACCAGCACGTCCTGTATGGTATTGTTGAGCATGTGGCCCATGTGGAGTACACCCGTCACATTGGGAGGGGGTATCACCACGGTGTAGGCCTCGCGGCTGTCGGGTTCAGAGTGGAACATTTTCTTCTCAAGCCAATAAGCATACCATTTCTCCTCAATGGCATGTGGATCGTATTTGGGGGCTATCTCCATAATATTATTTATTATATTAATTATTTATTCTTATTTGATTAGCATTAGTTCTCGGACCAGCAAGGGCTGATCTAAGAAAGTGCAAAGATAATAATTTTTTTGAAATCGGTGTTATTGTTGCTTTGATTTTATGCGTTGCGTGATGGCTGTGGCGGGAGAGTAGGGTATAAAAAAAAGAGTGAAGAGAAAATGACGATTTTCTCTTCACTCTTTATGTGTTACCGAATTAATCCTCAGTAACATTAACTAAATATGACCGATGTATGGCTTAGCGACGACGTTTTTGTTCGAAGGTCAGTGCGATGGTTACTGCATGGGCATAGCCCTTGGCGGGATGCACATAGAGTTTGGTATGGTCTGCTTCGGTGCGTATCTTCACGGTGCCGCCGCCTACAATGGTAGCATGGGTGGGTGTGCGGTCCAGCATGGGGAGATGTACTACTTCGGGCATCGTCTCTCCTTCGTCAAGCAGATAGATAGCATATACGGTCTGTTTATCTTTGCTGGCGGTGAAACGCCATTTGCCAGACACGTATGGTGCCATGGGGCGGGTGGCATAGATGGCTGTATTGTTCACCTTCAGCCACTGGCCTATCTGACGCATACGCAGTAAGGCAGAGTCGGGAATGGCACCATACTGATCGGGACCCACGTTGAGGAGCAGGTTGCCTCCTTTGGCTACCACGTCGCAAAGTATGTGGATCAGTGTGTTGGTACTCTTATAGTTGTCGTCTTTGGCATACGACCACGAGTCGCCCATCGACATGCAAGTCTCCCAAGGATAGTCAAGATAATGGTCGGGTACCTGCTGTTCGGGTGTGTGGTAGTTTTCGTATTTTCCTCCTACGCTGCGATCTACGATCAGTAGGTTGGGGTTGTTTTCGCGGGCCATCTTAGCTATGCGTGGCATGTTTACGTCCTGCACATAGCCTTGGCATCCTAGCCAGGGGCGTGTTTCGTCGTTGATACTCCACTCAGGACGAACCCAACCGCCGTCGAGCCACAGAATATCGATATATCCGTAGTTGTGTGTGAGCTCATAGATCTGATTGTAGGTGAATTGGCAGTAGGCCTCCCAGCGTTCGGGATAATCGGTGGGATTGTAGTTTACGTTGCGGTCGGGGAAGGCCCATTCCGGGGCCCAGTAGTCGGGACAATGCCAGTCAGGTTTAGAGAAATACAGACCTGTCCACATACCTTTTGCACGGAATGCTTCCACTAGTTCGGCTGTGACGTCGTGAGCTGCATGACGTGAGTATGGGCAACTCTTGTTGGCGATGGTATAGTCGGTGTATTTTGAGTCGAACATGCAGAATCCATCATGATGTTTGGTCGTAAATACCATATATTTCATACCTGCTTCGCTGGCTGCTTTGGCCCAACGCTTTGCATCGAAGCGGGTAGGGTTGAATGTCTTGTTCAAATTGCGATAGTTCTGCACATATTCCATGTAGTTGGCTCCGTTGCGGCTTATCCATGGTTCGTTGCAAATACTCCATGACTCCACTACGCCCCATTGCGAGTAGATGCCCCAGTGGGCCATGAATCCGAACTTGAGATCTTGCCATTCTGCTAAGCGTTCACGAATGAGAGGGTTGGTCTCGTCGGCAGCCTCGTCGGCATAGTTGCGAGGATTTACTATGGCACTGGGTGTGTTTTGGGCTTGAGCGTTGGCGGATAGAGCCCATACAAAGAGAAGTGGTAATAGTATTTTTTTCATTGTAGAATATATGTTGTTTTGTTGTCATGAATGTCGGTGTAGGCAAGTCGGAAACCCCGAGTGACAACTATAAACCTATTCAATCAAAAGTCAGCGACCCAAGTGAATCCAACTATTATTACAATTGTTGGTTCCACTTTGGCTGCTGACTTTAATGTATTGATATGTTGATGATTTGTTTTTTTCTAATAATTGAGTTGATAGAGGATTTCCCTCCCTTGCTGTTGGATAAACAAAAGATATTTCAACAAATCAACAAAAGATATTTTTTATTCAAAACTCTTGAGAGCGGCTTTGATGATTTCAATGGCTTTGCGAAGCTGTTCCTCGGTGATAACGAGAGGAGGTGCGAAGCGGATGATGTGCTGGTGGGTAGGTTTTGCCAGTAGACCGAGGTCGCGCATCTTCAAGCATACGTCCCAAGCCTCTTTGCCGTCTTTGGGTTTGATGATCACAGCATTGAGCAGACCTTTGCCGCGTACCTTTTCGATCATGGGGCTGTCTATCTTGGCAATCTCCTCGCGGAATATCTTGCCCAGACGCTCTGCGTTCTCCATTAGTTTCTCTTCTTTGATTACTTGGAGTGCAGCGATGCTGACTTTTGCAGCGATGGGGTTGCCACCGAAAGTAGAGCCGTGTTCGCCAGGTTTGATGTTGAGCATGATTTCGTCGTCGGCCAATACTGCTGATACGGGAACCACGCCGCCACCAAGAGCTTTACCGAGGATGAGGATGTCGGGACGAACATCTTCGTGGTCGCAAGCCAGCATCTTACCGGTGCGTGCTATACCGCACTGTACCTCGTCGGCCATAAAGAGAACATTATATTTCTTGCAGATGTCGTAGCATTTCTTTAGGTAGCCTTCATCGGGAACATACACACCAGCCTCACCTTGGATGGGCTCGAGCAAGAAACCGGCAATCTTGTCGCCATGTTCTGCCAGAACTTTCTCTAAAGCGTCAGGATCGTTGTAGGGGATACGCATGAAACCAGGAGTCATGGGACCATAGTTGGCATACGATTCAGGGTCGTTGCTCATGGTGATGATGGTGATGGTACGGCCGTGGAAGTTGCCTTCGCAGCATACGATCATCACCTCGTCGTTCTTGATGCCTTTCTTTACCACACCCCAGCGACGGGCCAGTTTCAGTGCCGTCTCGTCGGCTTCAGCACCACTATTCATTGGAAGTACTTTTTCGTAGCCGAAATACTCGGTCACATATTTCTCCCATTCACCGAGACAATTATTATAGAACGCGCGAGAACTCAGGGTGAGCTGCTGGGCCTGATCGCAAAGGGCTTTCACGATCTTGGGGTGGCAGTGACCTTGGTTAACAGCAGAATAGGCCGACAAGAAATCGAAATATTTCTTTCCTTCGCAGTCCCATACAAAAGCACCTTCGCCTTTGGCAAGTACAACTGGTAGTGGGTGATAGTTGTGAGCTCCGTAGCGAGCTTCCATTTCCATGAATTCTTCAGACTTGGTCATAATCTTCTTTTTGATATGTTTAACGAATAAATGTTTAGGTTTATCTTTTTGAAAGATTTTGCAAATTTACACTTTTTTCTTTAATAAAAAATGTTTTTTTGCGTTATATAGCCTGTTTTAATCTTTGTACAAATATGACCGACGGTGATAAATTGTTAGAAATACAAGAGTTGTGTGTCGATTTTACTATCGAAAAAAAATCACGACGTGTGGTTCATTCTCTGTCGCTCACCCTCCATCGAGGAGAGACGTTGGGCATAGTTGGCGAATCTGGATCAGGAAAGTCGGTTACTTCACTCGCCGTTATGGGACTCTTGCCCGATAGTGCCCACGTGTCGCAAGGACATATACTCTTCCATGGAATGCAGCAACCCGTAGATTTTGCTACTCTTGACGATCGTGCCATGAAAGCTTATCGTGGAGCTCGTATAGCCATGATCTTTCAAGAACCGATGACATCGCTCAATCCTGTGCAACGTTGTGGACAACAAGTCGTAGAGATGCTCCTTCAGCACCGTTCAATGTCGTATGCTCAAGCCCGTAAGCAAGTGATCGACCTCTTTGCCGAAGTTATGCTACCTCGTCCTGAGGCTATCTTCGACAGTTATCCCCATCAGATATCAGGAGGGCAGAAGCAACGTGTGATGATCGCTATGGCACTCATCTGTGAACCCGATATCCTCATTGCCGACGAACCTACTACCGCTCTCGATGTTACTGTGCAAAAGACTATACTTCAGCTCCTCCAGCAGTTGCAACAGCGTCGCAATCTTGGCATCATCTTCATAACCCATGACCTCGGCGTTGTGGCTCAGATAGCCCACCATGTGGCTGTGATGTACCAAGGCCGTCTAGTGGAACAGGGACCTGCTTCTCAGGTATTGCTGTACCCTTCAGAACCCTACACACGAGGTCTTTTGGCTTGTCGTCCTCCTGCTGAAGGCAAACCACAGCACTTGCCTACAGTGGCCGACTTTATGGCTGGCTACGAGGTGAGTAATGCTCAGCAAGAGCCCACTATCATTGATACGGAACATCCCTTACTTCGAGTACGTAACCTCAATGTGGAATATGTTCTTAAACGTAACCTCTTAGGACGAGCTACGAAATCCGTTACTGGCGTAGATGGCATCAGTTTTGATGTCTATCGTGGTGAGACTTTCGGCCTCGTGGGCGAGTCTGGGTGCGGAAAAACCACTTTGGGCCGTACGCTGCTCAGACTCA
>JAZUDW010000003.1:0-37636 GCA_045639845.1 Bacteroidales bacterium | reverse complement strand
TAGGCCAGGTGGCCCAGTCCGCGCACCTCGCAGAGGCCAAGGCAGAAGGAGAAGCAGGCAGACTCGATGCGCTGCAGGGTCGGGGGCAGGTTGACGATCTGGAGCCGCTGGCAGTTGTAGAAGGCGCCTTGGCCCAGCGTGACGAGCCCCGAGGGCAGCACTATGCGCTGCAGCTGCAGGCAGTTGACGAAGGTCTCGGCTTCGAGCACGCTCATGGGGCCCGTGAACTGCACCGATACCAGGCGGGGGCAGCCGGCAAAGGCGCGGGGCCCCACTCTCTCGATGGTGGGTGGCAGCACTACCGACGCCAGGTAGGGGCTGCCGGCAAAGGCGGCCGTGTCTATGCCCGTGACGCGGTATTCGAGGCCGCCTATCTCTACGGCCGACGGTATGGCGATATTGCCTTCGTAGGGGCGTTCAGTTTCGCCGGGAGCGGTGACCCATACGGCGGGATCGACCCCTGTGCTCACCTTTCTCCAGCGCAATTGTTCGGCATTTACGCCTGGCTGTGCAATGCCGACCATGGGGCTGACAAACATGGAGATAAGCAGCAGCAGCATGTGTGTTGGTGCGTTTTTTTTCATTCCACAAAGATACATATTTTATCGTATATCTATTTTTTTTTATATTTTTGCAGTGCTGACGGCTGTAGGCTGAGGCCGTCGTAAATAATTACTTTGTACTATGAAACGATTGATGAACCTGACGCTGTGTATCGTGATACTCTACGTGATTTTCCGCCTGCTGGGCAGCTATGTGCTGCCATTGTGGCGCGAGCGCCGCGAGAAACGCTACCGAAAGCAGCTGCTCGACAGGAACCCTCAGATAGACGGCGGGCGGCTGGAGCAGCGCCTGAAGGAGGACCGCGACTCGATTATCGACAAAAGAAAACTGTTTAAGTGACGATCACCGAACGGCGATCGGCGTTGCGGCCACGGGGCTACGGATTTGTGCGTTTTTTGTTTGGTTTTTTTTTATTTTCAGCATAAACTTATCTATCTATATGAAATATCGAACTATTCTGAACCAATGGGCTAAAAAGGGCCTTCTTGCTGTTGCACTCATGGTGGTTGCGGCCACGGGGTTGGCACAGAGAGACAACGAGTATGCGGTAAACAGCGAATACAGGGAGATTATCATCAACAGTATCCGCGCCGATGTGGCCCAGCGCCAGCAGCTGATGCAGCAGCAGGCCGAGGCGCTGCTGCAGGAGCTGCCCAACGACAGGCGGCTCTACAACGACAGCGAGGTGAGCATCAAAGCGCGCGTGGCCAGCGGCGACGGG
The DNA here is from genome assembly GCA_045639845.1 of Bacteroidales bacterium. GTDB lineage: Bacteria > Bacteroidota > Bacteroidia > Bacteroidales > P3 > Colimorpha. Next base: position 36,351 of record JAZUDW010000003.1, on the reverse strand, counting down.
GCTTCGGGCAGATCGGAGCTGAACTACGTGATCGAGATTTCGTATAACTGCAAGAGCCTGGAGGGCGGCTCGGACGATTATGTCTCGGGGTCGTACCTGCTGGAAAACAGCAACAGCGCTATGGCTCTGTGCCAGATAGCCCAGCAGGTGGTGGCCGGTGTGAACGACGACCTCTTTGCCCAAGGCAACCAGGTTACGATACGTATAGCCAGCTCGGCCGACGCGCTCTCGTTTAAGCATCTGGCCTACCATGGCGAGTATGGCGACCACCGCTATGCCCCGGCTGTGTTCAACGGCGAGCCTGTGCGGCTGAGCCTTATGCAGAACGAGGGTATTGCTACCAACGCGCAGCTTGCCTTCGCCCGTGCCCAGGGTGTGCGCCACTACCTTCAGACGAACATGGAGCCGCTGCAGCGCACGCTGAATGAGTTTTTCATCATCACCCGCTGTGCCGACGAGGCTGGTGCCTATCATCGCCGTATCAGCATCGAGTTTACCATTCATTCGGCTTTCAACCCCACTATTATCCGCATGAACGAGGAGCTGACCAACGACAACTTTATCGAATACAACATCCCCCTCAATGCTGCTGCTCTGAATGCCAACACATACGTTATCATCATAGCCAACGAGAACTACGATGCCCCTCTGCCCAACTGCGACTATGCGTGGCGCGACGGTGCCGTGTTCAGAGACTACTGCGTACGCACCCTCTCGGTGCCCGAACGCCAAATAAAGATGCTCACCAATGCCAGCCGTGCGGCGATAAAGAGAGAGGGTGTGGAATGGGTGGCTAATGCTATGCGGGCTGTGGGCGGCAACGGCCGCGTGATAGTCTATTATGCCGGCCATGGTGCCTCCGACCCTGAATACAACGCGGTTCTGATTCCTTGCGGCATGGACCCCTATGCGGTGAAGAGCTGGGTGGGCAAGACGGAGATCGACGCTATATCTCAGATGAACCGCCACGACACCAAGGCCCTGTTCGACCAGTGCATTTCGCTCGACACCCTTTGCGGGTGGCTCTCGCAGGTGCCCGCCGACCAGATGACCCTGATGCTCGATGCGTCGTTTAACAACACTACGCGCAACGGCGAACCGATGTTCAACATCAAGCGTACGGTGGAGCGCGTGAAGGGGCTTCGCCTGCGTAGCGACATAGTGATATTCTGTGCTGCCGATGTGCAGCATACTGCTTTCACTTTCGATGAGATGCACCATGGTTTCCTTACCTACTATATGCTGAAAGAGATAAAGCGTACCAAAGGCAATATCACGCTGGGAGACCTGTATCGTTCGTTGCAGAAAGAGGTGGCCTACGAGTCGTCGCTCCAAGGCAAGCTCCAGGAGCCCCAGATTATTGCCGGCGGAAAAATAAAGGATTCCTGGACCTCGCTGAGACTCAAGTGAGGCTGGCGGTGTTTTTTTTTGTTTATTTGTTGATTTGACTGTTGCGTACCTCGACGCGATCGGAGGGTGCCTTCAAATATACAACTAAACATTGGTTCAGTACTGTCTGTTCGCTGATCACTCTTCACGGATCACTTGATAAAAAAAGTGTCGATACAATCTTGGTGCCAGGACCTGTATGTCAGTTGATTTGGGACCAACAAACCGTGGATGGTTGAAAGGTTGGCAAAGAATTATTGTGCGCATACGGGGAAAATGCTTATCTTTGCATTTTTAATTAAGTAAATAATATAAATAGTTATCTATATGAGATTCATCATCAACAGTCAATTATTGTCGCGTCAGCTACAGGCTTTGAGCGGCGTGATATCTACGAGTAATGTGATTCCTATCATCAACTGCTTCCTCTTCCGCATGGAGGGCCAAGAGCTGGTGATAACGGCTACCGACACACAGACCACTATGGTTGCCCGCCTGGAGCTGGAAGCCGAAACGAGCCGTGTGGAAGGCGTTGATTGCGTGGCTGTGCCTAGCAAACTGATAATGGACATATTGAAGTCGCTGGACGATGTTCCTATGACTTTCTCTGTGGATGCTTCGAACTATGCTATCGAGGTGGCCTCGGGTGAGGGTAAATATCGTTTGGCCGGTCAGAACCCCGAGACCTTCCCTACGCTGCCTACCATCGGCGAAACGGTGTCGGTGTCGATGCCTGCTTCGGTGCTGGTGAATGCCGTAAACAAGACGGTGTTCGCTACCTCGACCGAGGATGCCAGACCGCAGATGACTGGTATTTTTGTGGAGATGACGCCCGACGGTACTACCATGGTGGCTACCGATGCCCACAAACTGGTTCGTTTCCGTCGCACCGACATCGTGTCGGAAGAGAGCACCAACTTTATCCTTCCCCGCAAGCCTGTGACCATGGTGAAGAGCCTGCTGGCTTCCAAGAAGGAAGAAACGACTGTAAAGATGGAGACCAACGGTGTGAACATCACCTTCGCCTTCGACAACCTCTTTGTGGTGTGCCGCCTTATAGACGGTCGCTACCCCAATGTGGAAGCTGTGATACCCAAAGACTCGCCCTACAAGCTGGTGGTGGACAGACAGTCGATGCTGAACACACTGCGCCGCGTGAGCCTCTTTGCCAGCAAATCGACCTATCAGGTGCGCCTGTCGATGAACGAGCGCGAACTCACTATCTCGGCCGAAGACCTTGAGTTTTCCAACGATGCCCATGAGATGATCCCTTGTCAGTATGAGGGCGACCCCATGGAGATCGGTTTCAACGCTAAGTTCCTTATGGAAATGGTGAGCAATCTGGACAGCGAGCATATCGTGGTGAACCTCTCCCACCCCAGCCGCCCAGGCGTGATATTCCCCATAGTGGATGGCGACGACGACGATGCCAAACTGGACGATGTGCTGATGCTTGTGATGCCTGTAATGTTGGCCAATTAGCGATGACTGCTGTCTTTTTTTGTAGGACTACCGAACACTGATCACCGTTCACTAAAATAAACAATTACTGTAATGGCAAAGACTAAAAAACATGGAGGCAGGACGTGGGGTGGAAGCACCTCGACGGTGCTGAGCATCATGCTGGTGATGTTCGTCTTTGGATTGTTGATGTTTATAGACTACCATTCGAACCGCTATATTCACGAGATGCAGGAGCGTATCACCTTCAAGGTGGATCTGCTGCCGGGTGCTACAGACAGCATGGCTGCTGCTCTGGCCAAGGAGATAGAAGGCTACGAATATGTGAAACAAGTTGATTACATCTCCAAAGATGAAGCTGCCGAGTTGTTTTCGTCGATATTAGAGGACGACTTTGTAGGCTTTTTGGGCGAGAACCCGCTCAACCCCTCGCTGATGGTCAACTTCCGTTCGGGCATTATCCCCGAACACCAGCAGGGTGTGATAGCCCAGTTTAAGTCGCAGGTGGCTGCCAATGCGGCAGTGGCCGAGGTGGTGTATCAAGAGAATGTGGTGAATGAGTTGCTGGACGACTTCTACCGTATCTCGTGGTTTCTCATCATCTTCATCGTACTGCTGCTTTTTGTATGCGTGATGCTTATCAATATTACCATAAGGCTGTCTATCTTCACCGAACAGCAGACTATCAAGACTATGCGTTTGGTGGGTGCCAAAACTGGTTTTATTGCCCGCCCCTACCTGGGCCGTAGTGTGCTGTATGGCTTGATGGGCGGTTTGCTTGCCGACGCTATCCTGGCTGCTGCAGCCTACTCTTTTGCCAGCCAGATGGGCATCAATGTTGCCGATTCTCAGTATTGGATAGCATACGCCGCAATGGCTTTAGGCCTACCTGTGGTAGGTGTGGTGATAGCCTATGGTTCTACTTGGATAGCTGTGCGCCGCGCATTGCGTATTGCTCAGTAAATGTCCTTATATGAGAATAATGATGTTGCAATTGAATAAACGTACTTCTCAATCAGATATAAGATAGAAACTTATTGACATTTGAACAATAGTATATGAAATCACTCGAAGGTCAGCAACCGAACTGTGGAGCAAACAAATAAACAATTCAACAACATTCATCACTCTTATATCAAATAAACAAATAAACGATTCAACAGTTCAACAACATTCACCATTATTGCTCATAAATCAACTCAACAAATAAACGATTCAACAGTTCAACAACAATAATATCATCATCATGGGAAATATTGTAAAGAAAGAAAAAACGAATGAGTCTCGTAACGGTTTCGCAGTCTCGTTCGGCGTAGTCAACTATGTGCTTATGGCTTTAGGTATCGTCGTACTGATAGTGGGTTATGTGCTCTTGAGCGGTGGCGGCAGCGACGATCCTTCGGTATTTAACGAAGCTATGTTCGACACCCGCCGTCTGAAGGTGGCCCCCGTCACTATAGTGCTGGGTCTTGTGATCGAGGTTCTGGCTATCATGCTTCGCACAAAGAAAAACAATAACGATACTACCGACGAACAATAATCTTATATTCCAACAATCATGACTTGGTTTCAGGCTTTTATTTTAGGTATTGTACAAGGGTTGGCCGAATATCTACCTATAAGTAGCAGTGGCCACCTTACCATCGGAAACTACCTCTTCGGTATCGACGGTGAGGCAAACCTCACTTTCAATGTGCTGGTACATGTGGCTACGGTGCTGAGCACGGTGGTCATCCTTTGGAAGGAGATTGTATGGATCTTTAAAGATCTGTTTAAGTTCCAGTGGAACGAGGGTACACGCTATGTGGTGAATATCCTTATCTCTATGATACCTGTAGCTGTGGTCGGTTTCGGACTTAAAGATACTGTAGAGTCTATCTTCAATCCCGAGGTTGCAGAGGCTCGTATGGGTAATGGCCTTTTTATTGTGGCTTGCTGCCTTATGGTTACGGCTGCGTTGCTGGCTTTTTCGTACTGGGCTAAACCTCGTCAGCGTGAGCGTATCTCTCCGATACATGCTTTTGTGATCGGCATAGCTCAAGCACTGGCTGTGCTGCCGGGTCTCTCGCGTTCGGGCAGCACCATAGCTACGGGATTGCTGCTTGGCAACAAAAAGGAGTCGTTAGCGCAGTTCTCTTTCCTGATGGTGATACCTCCTATTTTAGGTGAGGCGCTCTTGGATGTAAAGGATCTCTTGTTCCCCGATGCCGAAGCTGCAGCAGAGATAGCAGCCAGTGCATCTTTGTCGCCAATGGCTTTGGTGATGGGATTCTTGTCCGCTTTCATAGTAGGCTGCATTGCCTGCAAGTGGATGATCAATCTGGTGAAGAAAGGCAAACTCATCTGGTTCGCCCTCTATTGTGCCATAGTAAGCATACTTTGTATGGTGCTTCCATATATAATGGGTTAAATAAGTAGTATATGTTGGTCTGTTGGTTTCAACAGATCAACATTTTTATTATCCTCATCAATCATGCTCCTCTCTGACATTGAACAAGGTCTGGTTCTATCGATCGATAAGCCTCGTGGATGGTCGTCATTTCAGGTAGTGAACAAAATTAAATGGCAGATACGCCGCGATCTTGGCCTTAAGAAGTTCAAGATCGGCCATGCTGGCACGCTAGACCCATTGGCATCAGGCCTGCTGCTTGTGTGTGTGGGCAAGGCTACAAAGATGATCGATGAGCTTCAGCAGGGTAATAAAGTCTATACTGGCACTATGGTCTTGGGGGCTACCACCCCATGCTATGATCTGGAACAGGCTATTGACCATTTCTATCCGTATGATCATATTGATGCTCCACTGATTGAACGCGGGGTGTTATCACTCTCGGGGTGCATAGATCAGGTACCCCCTATGTTTAGCGCAATCAAGATAGATGGTGCTCGTGCCTACACCTATGCCCGCGATGGTCAGCCGGCAGATATTGCACCCAAAAAAGTGACGGTGTTTTCTTTCGAGATCACCGATTTCCGCCCCGGTATTGTGGCTACCGAAGAAGAGCTGCGGGAGGCTGTGAAGCCAGATGAGCCTTTGCCTACGTCCGAGGGGCTGCAACGTGAACTATACCGTAACCCTCAAGGTAAGGTGCCTCCCCAGCTACCTCAGATAGATTTCCGTATTTGCTGTAGCAAAGGGACCTACATTCGCAGTTTGGCTCGCGATTTGGGTCTGGCTTTAGGTAGTGGTGCTTTCCTCTCGGCACTGCGTCGGGAACAGATAGGCGACTATTGTGTATCGAATGCTTTGACTATTTCTTCGGGCGAGCCTGTGGCTCTGTAGGCATATTAACTATTTAGTGATGATAAAAAATAACTTGAGACAATGTTTCATCATCACTATTTTTGCCTTTAACAACAACTAATCCTATAATTATTATGTTCCCACATATTACGTTTTGTTTCCCAAAGTGGAAACAAGACCGTGTTTGTTATGCGTAGAATGGATGGATTAGATTGTGACAATAAGGTCGGCCACATTGCCGTGGGCGGCTTCTATTAAGTGGTGTGGGGCTATGCAGAATTGGAGACCACGCATACCTGCACTGCAATAAATCTGCGGGTAGTCGAGAATGGAGGTGTGGAAGAAGGTTGAGAAAGCTTTCTTCATGCCGATGGGCGAGCACCCACCACGTATGTAACCTGTAAGAGGGAGCAGCTCTTTCTGTGGTATGAGGTCGCATTTTTTGTTGCCGGTAACCTTGGCGGCTTTCTTTAGATCCACCTCATCGCCACCAGGTATCACGCATACGAAATAACCTGTTTTGTCGCCTTGAAGCACCAAGGTTTTGAAAAGCTGTTCGATAGGTTGGCCTAACTGTTGGGCTATATGGGTAGCACCGAGGTCGTTTTCATCTACGGTGTAGGTGATCAGCTGATAAGGGATCTTGGCTTTGTCGAGCAGACGAGCTGCGTTGGTTTTGGTGGTTTTTGATTCTTTCATACGAGAGGCCTTTCTATTCGTTTCGAAATAACAAGTGCTGATATTTTACGGCAACATCGGCGAATTAAGTGATGATAAAAAAATAACTTGAGGCAATGTTTCTTTTAAAATATGCTTTAGCTCATCTTATCGGTTCTTTTTCCATTGTTCATCAGTCGTGTAGCTTGCTCGCCACTTTGCTTCGCTCTGCTCGCAAACTCTTCGAGAACGCTATCGAGCTTCACTGAAGCTCTTCTTACTCCATCTTCTCAATGTAAAAATAGATCGACAATCTAAGCCAAATCATATCAATTTATTTTTTCATTATCACTAATTAATTTCTAGAGGTTTACTTACATAAGTTCATCGAGTTCGAGCCAACGAAGCTCCTTTTCGTCGAGCAGGGCTATAATCTCACCGATTCGCAGTGATGCTTGGGTAAGTTTGTCAACATCGGCCTCTTGTCCACCACCGAGGATTGATTCCAGCTGCTGCTTTTCGGCAGTGAGGACTTCAATCTCTTTTGAGAGTGTCTCGTACTCCTGTTTCTGTTTGAATGTGGCTTTGGGGGCTGATGATTTGGTTTTTTCGTAACGAGGTTTTTCTTCTTTGCGCTGTTTGGTAGCAGCTTTCTCTTTTAACTGTTTCTCTAGAAGATAGTCGTTGTAGTTGCTGTGGTAGTCGTGTATTTTTCCTTCCCCCTCAAATACCAAGATATGATCTACAATATTGTCCATAAAGCTACGGTCGTGCGACACGATAACAAGACAGCCCTTGTAGCTGAGGAGGAACTGTTCGAGAATTTCGAGTGTGTAGAGGTCTAGATCGTTGGTGGGCTCGTCAAGAATAAGGAAATTGGGGTTGGCCATGAGTACGGTGAGGAGATATAGTCTGCGTTTCTCTCCACCTGAGAGGTTGCCGAAATAGTTGTATTGTGTGGTGCCGTCGAAGCCAAAATAGGTAAGAAATTGGTGGGCCGTCATCTCTTTGCCATTATCCAAAGCAATGACATCGGCCACCTCTTTCACAATGTCTATCACACGCATATCGTCTTTGGCTTTAAGGCCGCCTTGTGTGTAATATCCGAACTGGATTGTTTGTCCCACTACCACACGACCGGTATCGGGTTTGAGTTGTTCGGTCATCAGACTTAAGAAGGTTGATTTGCCGATGCCGTTGGGGCCAACGATACCTATCTTCTCACCTCGCTTAAAGGTATAGCTGAAGTCGTTGACCATATAGCGACCTTCGTACTGCTTGGTGACATTGTACATCTCAAGAATCTTACCGCCTATGCGTTCGGTTTTGACAGTGAGCTCGGGCTTCTTTTCGTCGAAACGGGTGTGTGCTTTTTGCTCTAGCTCATAGAACGCATCGATACGAGCACGTGCTTTGGTGCCACGGGCCTGTGGCATGCGGCGCATCCATTCGAGCTCGGTGCGATAGAGGCTGCGGGCCTTCTCCACTTCGGCGCGCTCGTTGAGGATACGCTCGGTCTTTTTCTCAACATAATAGTCGTAGGTGCCTTTGTAGTGGTAGAGTCGGCTGTTGTCGATTTCCAGGATATCGTGGCACACGTGGTTGAGGAAGTAGCGGTCGTGGGTCACCATGAGGAGACTGAGTCGCTGTTTTGAAAGGAATTCTTCAAGCCATTCGATCATCCCGATGTCCAGATGGTTGGTAGGCTCGTCGAGGATGAGGAAGTTGACATCATCGATGAGTGTGCGAGCCAGAGCTACCTTTTTCTGTTCGCCTCCACTGAGGAGGCTCACGGGTTTATCAAGGTCGTTGATGTTGAGACGACTCAGCACTTCTTTTACTCTGTTTTCGTAGTCCCACGCGTTGAGACTGTCCATAAGGTTGATGCATTCTTGCATCTCTTGTTCGGCAGCAGGGGAAGGGTGGAGTTGCAGATGTGCCATTGCTTCTTCATAGCGACCTGTGAGGCGAACAAACTGATTGTCGCTAGCAAAGACGAAATCTTTCACAGTCTGATTGCTATGAATGGCTGGATTCTGAGGTAGGTATGCCATCTTCACGTCACCACGGAAGGTAATGCGGCCTTCATCCTGCAGCACTTTGCCAGTGAGGATGTCGAGTAGTGAGCTCTTGCCGTAGCCATTGCGGGCTATGAGTGCAGTTTTCTCGCCCGCGTTGATACCGAACGAGATGTTTTCAAACAAGAGCTTGTCGCCATACGATTTAGTGAGGTTTTCTACAGTGAGAAGTGCGTCGGACATAAAGGTGGGTGGCTTTTAGGGGGAAAAAATGTTGTTGATTTGATTATAGTGGTGAGTGATCCTTGATCAGAGAAGAGGCTTATGACTTGGGGCGAAGAATGGTTCGTAATCAGTGAAAGGATGCTTTTGTTGAAAAAAAGTAGTCGGCTGATTTCTTGATTATGAAAAGACAGAAATTAGTGTCTGATCACATTTCACTAGTCATAAACAGATTCGTTATTGTTCGTCGTCGTAGCCATATTTCTTTCCCCAGCGCCAGGCCATAAGCTTGCGGGTCTCCGTCTCGCGGGCATTGTTGCCTGGAGTATAGAAACGGGTGCCACGGATAGCGTCGGGTAGAAACTCTTGATCCACGAAGTTGTTAGGATAGTCGTGAGCGTATTTGTAGCCGTCCTTGTATCCGAGGTCCTTCATCAGCTTGGTGGGAGCGTTGCGTATATGCAAGGGCACCGGGAGGTCGCCCGTCTGACGAATCATAGCTTGTGCATTGGCCAATGCCACATAGGTTGAGTTGCTTTTGGCAGAGTTGGCCAAATAGATAGCTGTCTGTGAAAGTGTGATGCGGCATTCGGGATAACCTATCTTGCTCACGGCCTCGAAACAAGCGTTGGCCAAAAGCAAGGCGTTGGGGTTGGCGTTGCTCACGTCCTCGCTAGCGAAGATGAGCATGCGGCGGGCAATAAACACAGGGTCTTCTCCGCCTTCAATCATGCGAGCCAGCCAATAGACGGCTGCATTGGGGTCGGAACCTCGCATGGATTTGATGAAAGCCGAGATAATATCGTAGTGCATCTCACCTTGGCGGTCATAGAAGGCCAGATTCTGCTGTACCACCTGTGTCACATTGGCGTTGTTGATAACGATGTCGGTTCCTTTCTCCTTGTTGATGGTGAGCTCGAAAGCGTTGAGGAGCTTGCGGGCGTCACCACCAGAGATACGCATCAGAGCCTCGGTCTCTTGCAATACAATATTGATACCCTGGGTAGCATAATAGCGCACGGCGGTCTCCAACAATTGCTGCATCTCTTCGGCGCCAAAGTCTTTGAGTATATAAACTTGACATCGGGACAATAATGCCGAAATCACCTCGAACGAGGGATTCTCGGTAGTGGCGCCGATCAGGGTGATGGTGCCTTTCTCTACAGCACCCAACAGTGAGTCTTGTTGGCTTTTGTTGAAACGGTGAATCTCATCGATAAAGAGTATAGCACCTTCCTCCTGCTGAGCCTGCTGTATCACATCGCGCACTTCTTTCACACCGCTGCTGATGGCGCTGAGGGTGTGGAATGGACGGTTGAGCGTCTGCGATATGATGGTGGCCAAGGTCGTTTTTCCAATACCTGGAGGCCCCCAAAATATCATAGAGGGTATCTTTCCACTCTCGATGAGCGTACGTAACACAGCACCCTCGCCTACCAGGTGCTGTTGGCCTATGTAGTCGGCGAGGGTACGTGGACGAAGTATTTCGGCTAAGGGTGTCATGATTAACTATTATGTTTCGCCCTAACAGGGAATGCTTTGTCTATTGATAAAAAATCGAATTCTGTTATAGGATAAGCATAGCATCACCGTAGGTGCCGAACTTATATTTCTCTTTCATAGCAGTATGGTAGGTACGCATCATCAAGTCGGTGCCGGCAAAGGCGCATACCATGATAAACATAGAGCTTTCAGAAGGGTGGAAGTTGGTCACCATACTGTCGGCGATAGTGAAGCGGTAGGGGGGATAGATGAACTTGTTGGTCCAACCAGAGAAAGGTCGCACCACACCCGGTATGGTCACTGCCGATTCAATAGCTTTCATAGAGGTAGTACCCACACAGCATATCTTCTTGCCGTTGGCTTTGGCGTTGTTGATGATGTCGGCACAACGTTCATCGAGCAGCATCTCTTCCGAATCCATGCGGTGTTTCGAGAGGTCCTCAACTTCTATCTCCTTAAAGTTGCCCAATCCTGCGTGCAGCGTAACCTCAGCCACCTTCACATCTTTGATCTCCATACGTTTCATCAATTCACGGCTGAAGTGCAGCCCGGCAATGGGTGCTGCTACGGCACCTTCGTGTTTGGCGTAGATGGTCTGATAGCGCTCAGCATCGTCCGATACGGGGTTGCGGAGCGTAAGGATGTCTTGAGGCAGAGGCGTGCTGCCCATATTGCGAATCTTGTTGATAAACTCGTCATGTGTTCCGTCGAAGAGGAATCGGATGGTGCGGCCACGGCTAGTGGTATTGTCTATCACCTCGGCCACCATATCCTCGTTGGCACCGAAGTAGAGCTTGTTGCCGATACGTATCTTGCGGGCAGGATCTACGATCACATCCCACAGGCGGGTCTCTTCGTTCAATTCGCGTAGCAGCGTCACTGTGATTTTGGCTTCGGTCTTCTCCTTCACGCCGTAGAGCATGGCGGGAAAGACGCGAGTATTGTTGAGTACCACCACATCGTCGGTATCTACGTAGTTGATAAAGTCTTTGAAGAGACGGTGTTCTATCTCGCCAGTGTCACGGTGCAATACGAGCAGACGAGCTTCGTCGCGCTGTTTGGGAGGTTTTTCTGCTATAAGGTCCTTTGGAAGGTTGAACTTGAATTGCGATAGTTTGATAGTAGAGTATTGAATATTTATCATAGTCAATTTTTTACAAAAACGTGCAAAGATACAACATTTTGCCCCCGATGTCAAGTTTTTTAACAATTACTTACTCAGACAAAAGTATAAAATAATGTAAATTAATCTTATCCATTTTCTTGTAAAAAGATATATTTTAACACTTTTGCCATTCGAGGATACCTACTGCATTCTTTATAAAAAAGAGATGGCGTCGCCTCTGATAGTGACGACGCCGGTCTCTTTGTTGATCAACCTTCAAGCTTCCTTCTATTTCTTCATCAGTTCGGCGAAGTTCTCGTAGAAATAAGGAATTGTTTCAATACCTTTGTAGAAGTTGGCCAAGGGGTAATTTTCGTTGGGAGCGTGAATAGCGTCGGAAGCCAGACCAAAGCCCATGAGGATGCTCTTGATGCCGAGTATACGTTCGAATCCGGCAATGATGGGGATGCTGCCACCGCTGCGAGTAGGAATGGGGCGCTTGCCCATAGTGGTCTGCATAGCCATCTCGGCAGCCTTGTAGGCGGGCAGGTCGATAGGCGAAGCATAGGCGGCTCCACCGTGGCAAGGAGTCACTTTCACCTTCACGCAATCTGGAGCAGCCTGCTCAAAGTAGTTCTTGAAGAGCTCGCTGATTTTTTCGAAGTCCTGGTTGGCGACCAAGCGGGTAGAAATCTTGGCATAAGCTTTGGAGGGAAGCACTGTTTTGGAGCCCTCGCCAGTATAGCCGCCCCAGATACCGCAGATATCCAAGCAAGGACGTATACCTGTGCGTTCGTTGGTGCTGTAGCCTTTCTCGCCATGAACAGTCTTGATATTGAGCGACTGTTGGTATTTTTCCAAGTCGAAGGGGGCTTGGGCCATAAGCTCACGTTCTTCTGCACTCAGTTCTACCACGTCGTCGTAGAATCCAGGTATGGTGATATGGTTATTCTCGTCGTGGAGGCCAGCAATCATCTTGCAGAGAATGTTGATGGGGTTGGCAACAGCGCCACCGAAGAGACCGCTGTGTAGGTCGCTGTTGGGGCCAGTCACTTCCACCTCCCAGTAGCAGAGACCGCGCAGACCACCGCAGATACTCGGGGTGTCGAGGCCCAGCATGCTGGTGTCGCTCACCAGGATCACGTCGGCTTTGAGCAACTCTTTATGTTCTTCACAGAAACCGTAGAGGCTGGGGCTGCCTATCTCTTCTTCGCCTTCAAACATAAATTTCACATTGCAAGGCAGCTGATTGGTCTTCACCATCATTTCAAAAGCTTTGGCATGCATAAAGCTCTGTCCTTTGTCGTCGTCGGCACCACGAGCCCAGATAATATCGTTTTTCACTACAGGCTCGAATGGATTGGTATTCCAAAGTTCAAGCGGAGCCACGGGCATCACGTCGTAGTGGCCATATACCAGCACGGTTGGTTTGGCAGGGTCGATGGTCTTCTCGCCATACACCACAGGGTTGCCAGCCGAAGGCATCACCTCTGCTTTGTCGGCGCCAGCGGCAAGCAACAGCTCTTTCCACTTGTTTGCACAGCGCACCATGTCGTCTTTATGTTCGCTTTCACTCGAGATAGAAGGGATCCGGATAAGTTCAAAGAGTTCGTTCAAGAAACGATCCTTGTTTGCTTCGATGTATTGCAGTACGTCTTTCATAATAAGCTTAATATATAAATTTTAATAATTATTGCAAGGTTGTAAACAAGTTGCAAATATACAACTTTTTTCGCATATATGAACCCATGGGGCCAAATAGTGTCCAAAATATTTTTCTTGCGATAAAGTAAACAAAAGGAAGCCATAAATTTGATATACTAATATCGAGAGCAAACACACCAGAATACCCCTATGTCAATATCGACGTCATTGCAAGGAGGAGAAAATGGAAAATCAAGCTAAGCTTGCAAGTCAATTTTGGTTAAGGTGTTTTATGTTTGTCTCTATCTAATATAAAACTGCAACTTAATCACACAACTCCTTTTGTTTTTTCTTTAGTGATGACAATGAGACACAGCAGTATGACAACTCACACGCATTTACTTGTTCTCCGTTTTGCTTCTTGCGACACTATCGAAGTCCTCTGGATTTCTTCATATTGCTGACTATTTTGACCATGGTACTACTCTGCAAGTGGTGGCTTGCACGCAAAATGCGCAGTTCATCGAACCTTTGCGTCCTTCTTTGTTCACCGCTAAGCCTTCTTGGTATATCAGCATTACCTTCGGCATTGTTATCGGAATAGACCGGACATCTTCCCTCAGCCCACCATGCTCCTTCGCACCATTTCGGTCGCTGACTTTTGGTTCGTCTGAACTCCCAAATATCTCAACAATCCAATACAAAATCGTAGCACACGCATTATGGCGGGCAACTGAACTGTGGTCGAGGTCCGGAGTGGAGCCAAGTTCAGCGACTGAAAATGGAGCTAATTAATATTTCATCATCACTTAATATAATTTGGACACTATTGGGTGAAGACATCTTTTTTTAACAATCCATTTTATACTAAGGACACCTACTAGTTTATAGGAGTTAGAGATTGTCTTCTAGAGTCCAAAGCCTATTGGCATTGGAACCTTTGAGTAGTATAGTGGTATCGGCAATGAGGTGATGAGACAGATAATCTTTCACCTCGTCGCTATTGGCGAACCAACGGAAACGAGTATCGGTCATAGCAACAAGGGGTTGAAAATGCTCTCCAACTAAAAATATGGTTTGGAAAGAGGATTGCAATAGCTGCTGAACAAGGGTACGATGTTCATTTTCGCTTTCCGAACCTAGTTCCTTCATATCACCAAGTATCACCATCTTTTTGCCATTGGTGCCTGGCACTGTCTGCAGAGAAGAGAATGCCTGTAACGCCGCATGCATGGAAGTTGGGTTGGCATTGTAGCAGTCGAGCAACAGTGCATTGCGCTGGGTGCGTTTAAATTGAGAGCGATGATTGGCTGGGATATAGTTTTCCAAAGCCTCTTTAATATCGAAGAGTTGCACACCAAAATAGCGACCTACGCAGACAGCGGCCATTGCGTTGGCAAAATTATAATCACCTACAAGCTGCGTCTGTACGCTATACACAGTGTCATCATCTTCGAAATAGAACTTCATATACGGCCGACTTCCCACGAGGCTGCCTTTTACCATAGCATCGTCGCCGGTACCATACGTCACCATCGAGAGGTCGGGACGGAGGGAGGGGTCGATGCCTCCCATACCAGGACGGTAGGCAGGGTCAAGAGTTATTTTCTTGCAGGGTTCGGCAATGGGGGCAATACGACGCATGAGAACATCGTTGTCGGCATCAACAAAAGCTACTCCATGGTTGCCATCAAGAGCAAGATGACGATACAGTTCTGTTTTAGTAGATACCACCCCCTCAAAGGAGCCGAAGCCTTCGAGATGAGCCTTACCTACTGAGGTGATGAGACCGCAAGTAGGGAGCGCTATTCGGCACAGCATATCGATTTCTCCGGGATGGTTTGCTCCCATCTCCACTATCAGAATCTCTGTGTCGGCAGGCATCGACAAGATGGTGAGAGGCACACCGAGGTGATTGTTGTAGTTCCCTTTGGTGGCGTGTGTGCGGAAACGACGGCTTAGCACCGCATTTACAAGCTCTTTGGTGGTGGTCTTGCCATTGGTACCCGTGATACCTATCACTGGAATAGTAAGATGTTGACGGTGAAAGAGGGCTAGGGCCTGAAGTGTAATAAGTACGTCGGGCACAAGTATGCAACGCTCGTTTAAAACATAGGCAGGGTCGCTGACCACGCAAAGGGCAGCACCTTGTTCAAGGGCTTGTGATACAAAAGTATGACCATCTACGCGATCACCTTTGAATGCAAAAAAGATACATCCTGGCGTAATGGAACGACTATCTGTGGTGACAGCATGGCTTTTGCAGTATTGCTGATATAGTTTAGAAATCATGAAGAGAGGATTGAGGATTGTTTATTTTCTTTTGTGATGAGTGATCTGTGATCTGATAAATATTTTCTTTTGGTAATCGGTGAGGCTTGCGCAGTGTAGTTGTTTGCTCCACTACGGTCACTGACCTATCGATCAATTTGTTTATTTGTTGAGTTGTTGTTAAGTTGATTATTGAGTGATGGGTTATCAGACGTTACTATTTACCAATCCAGTCGATATACACAAACACAGGATAATGATCGGAAGGACATCGGATCTGATGACGTTTAAAGGAGATTTCGGAGGGGGCATCATGACCTTGTTCGAGACCCACAACGTCGGTGTCTTCTTTCCAATAGGCATTGGTTAGCACTCCGTAACGATCTACCGACCATCCCCTAGAAAGAAACACATGATCTATACGGCTGGTTGTTTTCAATTCTGGCCGAAAGGAATTAAAGGTGCCATTCTCACAAAATCGAAGTCGTGCTACTTCATAGCTATCAAGAAGACCTCCTTGATGAGTAAAAATAGAATAAATCTCGTTGGTCTGATCCACATTGAAATCGCCTGTAAGAATAGAAGGACATTGTCCTGCGATGGAGTCGATCTGAGAAACAACAAGTTTGGCACCTTCTCGTCGGGCTATTGTCCCAACATGGTCCATATGGAGATTGAAGAAGAAAAATCGTCGTCCGGAATCTTTTTCCAGAAACTCTGCCCAGCTGCAAATCCTTATGCAGGCAGCATCCCATCCGCGAGAAGGGGTGTGAGGTGTGGGACTGAGCCAAAAATTGCCACTATTGATTAACCGAACACTGCTCTCCTTGTAGAAGATGGCAGCATATTCACCTAATCGTTGACCATCGTCGCGACCTACTCCCACATAGGCATAGCCGTCAAGGAGGCCAAGCATATCGTCTATCTGTCCAGAGAGGGCCTCCTGAGTACCAAACACATCGGGTTGTTGGAAGTTGATCTGCTGACAGATAGTCTGAGAACGACGTTGCCATCCGTTGCCTTGACTCACATCATAGTCGTTTTGATTACGTATATTATATGTACCCACGCAGAGGTGCTGGGCAACAATAGCGTACGACAAGGAGAATAAGAAAACAAAGATAGCAAACCTCTTCATAATGCTGATTTGATATTAGTGATGGTTAATCTATTGAATTGTTGGTTCCGCCTCGGTCACTGTTTGTTGAGCTGTTAGCTCCACTTCGGATAAGTGGAGCTAACGACTCAACTATTAAACAATTCTTATCATTCATTTACGTGTTGTCGAAAATTCATCATCACTTAGAATCCCATGCTGAACATAGACCAATAACGCTCCTCAAGGCGTTGCCAAGCATCGACTGAAACATCGTATTGATGGAACGTATAGTCGTTAAGGAGATGCTCTATTTGACGATTCTTTTCGGACTCGGTGCCACTGCCTTCAGATATTACGGCTATTTCTTTCTCTAATTCAGAGAGCCCTCTAAAGGCTGCATTCTGGGCTGCCGCACGTTCTTTCTCCATGAGCTCACGTGTACGCTGCCACTGAACGGTGGCGAGTTTGTTGGCTTTACGGAATTTCCAGATAGCCGATTTCTCATTATAACCATGTTGACCACACACATCGTAGGTAGCAGGCATTCGGGTTGTACCACAGAACACAGGGATGCGAGGAGACTGTCCGGGGTTGTCGAGAGCCACCCAGCACACACCACCTACCGCGTCGGGAAGCCAATCGCGAAGCTGAGTAACAAAACTATAAGAGCACCAAGCCACACTGACGGTGCGACGGAAAGTGACCGTTCCTGGCTGAATAAAGTTGAGTGTCTTCTCCATCACGCCACTCATCCAGGGATTGGCAAGAGGGCTCACGACGGTATCGAACGTGGTGGTACCATCCTGACTCTTGCGAGAGGAAACCATCTTGATGTTACGACACATGTCCATATCGGTACCATCGTAGGTGGACCGGAGTAATGCCATCACTTGCTGCACATCTACATGTTTGTCGGGTTTCACCGAGAAAGGAAGGGAATCCATATCCATGGTGAGATGGAGTGAAGGAGCAAGGGCGTTGAGGATAAAATATTCACGTTCGCGGAAGTTCTTGCCATTGGCATAGCTGCAGTTGAACACCTTCCAAAAGATAAAGTCACCTTTTCCATCCCAAAGACCATTGGCGATAGCAACCTTCTCAATGTTGTCACTACACATGAAATAATTAGGATTGTTGCGTTGCAGACGACCAATACGAGGGATATTGGCTGAAACACCTACGTGATCGTCGGGGATACGCTGTGCGGCCCATACTCCGCCCACTTTCTTGGGGCCTTCGCCGAGTATCTCCATCTGCCATACTTCGTTTTTATCGGCAATAGTGATACACTCACCTCCGTCGCCATAACCATATTTCGACACCAAAGATCCGATAAGGCGGATAGCCGCACGGGCATTGTCGCAACGTTGCAAAGCTATACGCTCTAATTCTTCTATTGTAAACCAGCCTTTTTCGTTAACAAGCACATCGGGGCCTCCAAAGGTAGTCTCCCCTATTGAGAGCTGTTTCTCATTGAGACAAGGATAGGCCGCATTGAGATAGGCATATGTATGCTGCACCTGAGGAAGTGTGCCCATGAGCTTTACGCCCGTAGTGTCGCCATAGTAGGCAGTATGCATAGTGCCACGAAGCACTTGATGGACGGCGCCTTTGGCATGATTGGCCGAAGGCTCAATATGCATCCATGTGCGATAACGACCGTCGCAGGTATGAGAGGTGATAACGGAGCCATCGGTTGAGGCTTTTTTGCCCACCATGATAGATGTACAGCTCTGACCTTCCAACTCAGAGAGGTCGGCTACAGATTGTGCCATAGACAAAGTACAACAAAGCACAACGGACAAGAGGAGTAGTATTTTTTTCATTATCGTATTGTTATTACTTAATTCTTTTAGGATGAATAGGACTGTTCCGCCAGTAGAGAAACAACTTGATCAAAGATTGATATGGATTTATACAGCTATCGTCCGATAAGGAACACTGTGTTTCGCTTATGTAAATTGAGATTCGAACGATATTTCTTCCATGAGGCTGCCGTACGAGTCAATATCTGCTGTGTGAGTAGCGTAAGATCACAAGCCACACATACAAGGGTATCGGGACGAAGTGTTTCACTTAGCGCCTCAAGCATCTGATTGTTGCGATAGGGGGCTTCGATAAAAATCTGTGTCTGGTCCTCATGAAGTGCACGTTGTTCGAGTTGACGGATGGCTCGGATCCTTTCACTCTTATCAACGGGGACATAGCCCACAAAGGAAAAATTCTGCCCATTAAGGCCCGAAGCCATCAGTGCAAGCATCAATGAAGAAGGACCCACAAGAGGCACTATCGCTATGCCACGCTGCTGAGCTTGACGGGTAACCATCATGCCCGGATCGGCCACGCAAGGCAAGCCAGCCTCACTGAGAAGTCCCACATTCTCTCCATGTTGGGTAGGATCAAGATAGTGCAACGTATCCTGAGGCGAGGTGTGTTCGTTCAACAAATAAAAAGTGGTATCATCAATAGCATAGCGATAACCTGCTTTCTTAAGAAAACGTCGAGCTGTGCGCAACTCCTCTACAATGAAAGTGCGGCAAGTGTTTAACAGCTCGACATTGACATCGGGAAGTGAGTAGCGCAGATCGTCGGCACCAATCGGCACTGGGAAAAGGATAAGTTGACCTGTGGGCATCAATAGTACAAGATTAAAAAACGAGCAGTTAGCAAATCAAAGCCAGAATGGTATTATCGTGATGCGAACTAGCGACCAAACACGGGTGACAATACTAAACGCTCATGAGGGTTAAAACGAAAGGAGTCCTTGAACAAGAGCTTCTGCCCCATCGAATATCTCTGAAATACGGGTAGCAACCATATAAGCAGGTGTGGTGACCACACGATGCTGACGGTCTATGACAGCTTTGGTAGATTCGCAATCTTGATGCACAGCACCAAGTGCTTCTGCAACACGAGAAGCATCGCACTGACATCCGAGAGTGATTGTTACATGCATAGGTCCTAACACCTTGGCAAGCACTATGGGAGCGATACACATTGCCGCTATGGGGTGTCCCATCTGATAGGTAGAGATGATTGCACGTTCTACTTCAGGATGCACGTTCATCAGCTTACCATCAAAAGCATAGGTTGAGAGGTTTCGAGCAGCGCCCATACCGCCAGGAAGAGCAAGGGCATCGTATTGCGTGGCATCGTAATCTGCTAGATTGAGGATATTACCGCGAGCTATGCGAGCAGCTTCAGCAAAGAGGTCTCTCTGTTCGCCCGTCTCAACAGGCTGACCTAGATACGAAACCACATCGAAAGCAATGCGAGGTGCAAAACACTGATAAGAGATACCATGACGGTCAAGCGACAACAGGAGCGAAAGGGTTTCTTGCAGTTCGCTACCATCTCGGTTGCCACATCCGGAAAGAATTACTGCAATATTCTTCATTTGGGAAATGATAAAGGGTGGAAATTTGTTCAAAAAAAAATAAAGGCTGGCCTCTTGATAATAGAAAGCCAGCCTTGTGATAGCTAAAGGATTAGAGACCGCACTCGTCAACAGACTCTTTGATGAGCTGGAAGGTAGCCTCGATATCGTTGTCGAGACCTACAGAGAAGCGGATAAGGCCTTCGCTCATACCCATCTCTTTCTGGATTTCTTCGGGAACCTCGCTAGAAGTAGATTTACCAGAGTTACTGAAGAGGGTCTTAAAGTAACCAAGAGATACAGCCAAGTAGCCCACACCCTTTTTCTGCATTATTTCCATGATACGGCTGGCTTTCTCAGCAGTACCCATATCGATACTGATCATACCGCCAAAGCCGTAACCTTCGTTCATCATAGATTTGGTGAGTTCGTAATCAACATGCTCGGGAAGACCAGGATAGTTATATTTGAAACCAACCTCTTTGAAACGCTGAGCAAGATACATAGCGTTGCGACCATGCTGTTGCATGCGGATATGAAGGGTATGAAGGTTCTTGAGGATGCTGCTACTGCGCATAGGATCCAAAACGGGACCCAGAAGCATAGCAGTACCGTTATTAACATCAATAAGAGAGCCGATATACTCAGCACTACCGCAGATTGCACCAGCTACGCAATCGTTTTTACCATTCACGAATTTGGTCATAGAGTAAACGGTAACGTCGGCACCCAGACGGCAAGGACTGAAGATCATGGGAGTAAAGGTATTGTCAACAATAAGTTTAGCACCGTTTGCATGAGCCATCTTGGAGAGTTCGGGAACATTAGCAATGCGGAGCAGAGGATTGTTCATAGTCTCGGTATAGAGCACCTTTGTATTGGGGCGAATAGATTTCTTCACTGCATCCAGATCCTGGAAGTTAACAAAAGTAGTCTCAACGCCGAATTTGGTGAGCCAGTTCTTCATGAAAGCGAAGGTACCACCATAGGTAGTCATACTGGAAAGAATATGGTCGCCAGCTTTCACTTCGTGGAGAAGAGCAGTGGTGATAGCAGCAAGACCTGAACCAGTTACCCAAGCAGCCTCAGTGCCTTCCATAGCAGCAAGTGCATTACAAAGGGCAAGATTGGTGGGGTTCCAGTGACGACTATAGAGGAAGAAGCCCTCGGTCTCGCCATGGAAAGTATCGGTCATTAGTTTTGCTTCAGGAAAACAGAAAGTAGCACTATCGTTGATAGAAGGATTGACGCCACGGGTAGAATCTTGACCATCGAGGCGCTGAATAGCTGTTGCGGGATCAAATTTTGCCATAATATTATGTTTCTTATTATTTGTTAATTATTAATTCTATATTTCACAAGAAGTTTGTCGAATCAAAGACCTTTTCATTCATTTGAAATACAATTATTTCAACCCAATCGGTTGTTAAAATGAACTACAAGGCTCATTCCTCGAAAAACGACTGCAAAGATACACAAAAAATAAGAACCGCAGGTATAATTACAGAAAATCTTTTTACATTTTTTCACAATCAACTGTATCATAACGCAAAAAGAAAACAACTTACCACCATTAAAACATATCAACACGGACAAATTTAGGAGAATCGGCGTGCAAGGCAACACAACGTATTCCTCTATCAAACCGAGACTTTTACAGATGAGCAATGAGTATCACCACATGGTTGCGCTTGATAGTCTCCAGATTTTCCAGAAACCGCTCACGCGAGGTTTTATCCATCCAGGCGGTAGGTTCGTCGAACACCAATATCGGAGCATTGCTGTATAGCTGACGAGCCAACGCTATTCGCTGCCACTGACCCATGCTGAGTTCCTGACCTTGATTGAAAATACGCCCCAATTGAGTATCGTACCCCTTAGGCAACTTATCTATCACCGACTGAGCTTGGCTGAAACGTGACGCCTCGTGTAACCGTTCGGTCGAGAGGGGTGCATCGATATCGCCAAACTGGATATTCTGTTGTGCGGTGAAATAAAAACGCACATGATCTTGAAAAATAGCACTCACTTGACGACGCAGTTCAGTAAGGTCAAACTTGCGGATGTCGATATCGTTAATGAGGATAGACCCTTCGTCGGGATCGTAGAGTCGCAGCAAGAGTTTGAGTAAGGTAGTCTTGCCGAAACCATTCTCCCCTCTCAACCAACTTATTTCACCTTTGGCACATATCATCGAAAAATGTTTCAACACAGGAGCGGGCTTACCTGCATGGCCATTTTCTGTAGTATTAGGTTCAAGGCAAGGATAGGAAAAGGTAATATCGCGAAACTCCACACATTGCACATGATCGGGTATTGCGACAGGATTTGACGGCGACACTATCTTAGGCCGCAATTCCATAAATTCAAAAAGGTTACCGATAAAGAGTTTACTGTCATAGAGCCCTGCCAACGACGAGGCCATCGTCTGCAAGTTCTGTTGTCCGCGTCGAAAAGCTTCAAACAGCATTACGAAGGCACCCACGGTAATAGCACCTGCATAAGCCTTATAGAGTAGAAACCCAACAATAGTGACCAAAGCAATAGTCTCCAACACAGCCGACACACCGTCTATAACGGCCAACCTGCGAGAGATAGCGATCAACTTATCGACCAATTGACGACGGATAGTAACAAACTGTGATCTAAAGAAAGGGCCCAACGAGAAAGACCTTATCTCCTTAGCGTAGGCACTGTCGGTAAGCAGTGTTGAAAGGTAATGGGAACGACGATAGTGCTGGGTATTCTCTCTGCGAAACGCAAAAAGCTTTCGAGACTTCACCAGTCGAACCACAAAGGTAGGAATAATTGCCACCACCATTACCACTAATGTGAGCCACGATGCAGAACACAGCATTGCTACAACACCCACAATAGAGATAATACTACCTACAAAATTAGTAAAATCATCGAGGATTCGGATGGGGCGATAATTGGCTTCTTGCTGGGCACGGTGGAACGTGTCGTGATAATCAGGATTATCATAATAGGCCATATCAAGAGTCATCGACTGACGTTGTATCTGATCGCTAATATAGTCAATAAGACGTTGAGAGAGCCTATCGCTGTTCACCACCGAGAGGATTCCTACAACCCTGCCCACAAAAAACACAACCGAAAAAGCCACCACATATGGGACAATGCTCGCAAAGGGCATCCCATCTGCGACCCCTTGGGTTACACCATCCACCAACATCTTGAGCAAAAATAAGTTTGCCAACGGGAGCAAGCTCCCCAATGCTGTGTAAAACACTTTTAATACAAACCCCGCAGCATGACACTGATATACGAGTTTCAACGCATTGCCCAATACATTACGACGGGGATGTTGGGTGGTATGATTAGTATTCTTCACTCAGGCTATCTTATTTATGATTATTCATCTAACGTAGTATCCGGATAGAATCTACACCATTTTTCACAACGGAAGAACATGAAGAGTATTACCCTCGTAGCGTACCACTCTCACTGTACAGCCTTTCTCAACAAATGAGATTTCAGACACCGCATCGTACACACGGCCGTTGATTGTCACCTTACCCGAAGGTCGCAGAATTGTCAACGTCACCCCTTGAGCACCCACCAAATGGGAAGTTTGAGTGTCAGATATCGTATAGCCATTCTCGGCAGTAAGTTCTGTATTTTGGGCCAGTCCACCAAACAGACTACTCTCAAAAAGTTTCTTTGCCAAATAGATACACAATGGAATAGCTACTATTATAGATAGCATAACCGTAAGTATGCTTTCGGATATGGAGGCAGTGGGAACAGCAGTAAAATCGAAGCCTTCATTGCTTATCATGCTGAACGATAGACCTGCCAACACACAAATGATGCCGCTGATACCAGCTATACCGAAACCAGGTATCACAAACAATTCAACAGCAATCAGTGCCACACCGACGATAAAAACGAGTATTTCCCAATTAGCAGCCAATCCTTCGAGATAAAGCGGAGCAAAATAGAGCAAGGCACCCAGCACTGCAGTTGCCAATGGAAAGCCAATACCCGGTGAATGGAGTTCGAAATAAATACCGCCTACTATCAACATAATGAGGATACCGCTCACTACAGGGCTGATTAAAAATCCCACAACCTTCTGTATGAGCGTATAACGCTGTTCATGAATATCATATTGATCTATACCCGCATGATGAAGCACCTCTCGTACACTCTCACATTCCGCCTCGCAATAATGATACTTGATAGCTTCTTGCGTGGTAAAAGCCAGCACTTTACCACTATCAGAGATACCTGCCACATAGAGATCGGGGTCCACCATAGCCTCAGCTATATCAGGACGACGGCCTCGGCTCTCCGCCGTGGTACGCATCAAGGAGCGCATGTAGCTTTGATATTTATCGGGTTGCACCTCTCCAGCCTGATCCACCACGGTGGCACTGCCTATCGATGATCCACTATGCATATAAATGCTGTCACAAGCTATACTAATCAACGCACCTGCCGAAGCTGCGTTGTTGTCAATAAAAGCATATATAGGTATAGGTGATTCTAGGAAGATAGTACGAATTTTGTCGGCATCATCCAGCCGACCACCGAAGGTATTAATTGTCACCACAACCAATTCGGCATCTACCTTACGAGCCTCCTCCATTGCCAATTCCACTCTTTTGGTTGCTGGAGGAGCTATCTCTTCATCTATAGTGAAAGAATACACAATGGGTATTTTCTTCTTCGAAGACCTCATATCAGTTTGATTCTGCGATATCACACACAAAGGTAGAAGTAGCAGTAGCAGAGATAATATTTTTTTCATAATTTTATGGTTAACATATTATTTGGACAAAGGCAAAAATTCTTACAGATGATGTTGCAGAGAATGTAGCACATCTACAGACATCAATGTTTACTTAGGATATCCTTTAAACCCGAAGTAGGGGCGAGATACTTATGTATAGAACGCTTAAACTCAACAAAGTTTGCATCATTTGATGCCACCATCTCAGCTCCAAAGAGCCAATTATCACCACCACAAAAATCACATACATGACCGCCAGCACGCTCTACAATGAACGCGCCTGCGGCAACATCGTAAGGTTTCAATCCATACTCATAGAAGCCATCGAAACGGCCACATGCCACATATACAAGATCGGCCGCGGCACTACCCATTCGGCGAACACCGTGGGTATTCTTCATCGTCCATTCCAGATATCTCATATACTGAGTCATACGATCAAAATTGGTATAAGGGAAACCCGTAGCAATAAGGGAGTCGTTCATCGAAGCAGCAGCCGACACATGAATAGGATTGCCGTTCATATAGGCATCGCCACCCTTAAAAGCATAAAAACATTCCTTGGCCCATAGCTCGTACACAACACCCACCACCATCTCGTTGGCTTGACGAAGGCCGATGCTAACACACGTTACCGGAAGGGCATGAATAAAGTTGGTAGTACCATCTAGCGGATCCACAATCCACACCAGTTCTTCTTCGCCTGAACACCCGGCAGTACCTTCCTCCGCAATAAAGCCTGCTTCGGGCACCAACTCTTTCAAGCGAGCCACAATGCGGCGCTCGCTCTCTTTATCAAACTGCGTAACATAGTCATGAACACCTTTGGTCTCAACATCCAAAATATTGATGTTGCAACGCTGCTCTTTTAAATAATCACCCACTTCCATGGCTAGAAGACACACTTCTTTACACAAGTTTTTATAATCAATTTCCATCATGCCTTTTCTTTTATAAAAATGCAAAGATACAACTTTTTCAACACATGGCATTTTTTTTGTATTTTTGCACCTTGATACCAATGGTCACATATAAATGAAACAAGTGATACTGAGAGCCATGGAGCCTACCGACATCGATGACATTTATCGTTGGGAAAACGACCCATCTATATGGGAGCACAGCATCTGTCATGCTCCTTTCTCGCGCCATCTTTTGATCGAATACGTGATGGATGCCACCACCAACGATATCTTTGCCACCAAACAACTACGACTGATGGCAGTCGATACAGCAAGCGGCATCACCGTAGGCTGCGTGGACCTCTTTGATTTCGATCCCTTCCACCATCGTGCCGGCGTAGGCATCCTGGTAGATAGCAAACAACGTCAGCAAGGCTACGGCCAGGCAATATTGCAAGCACTTCACTCATACTGCCACCAACAGCTGCAGATTCACACACTCCACTGTACCATCGCATCCGATAATAGGCAAAGTCTGCATTGTTTCATGCGATGCGGATACACCACCATAGGTCATCTGACCGAATGGCTATGGAGTCCACAAGGATGGAAAGACGCTATCCTTTTACTCTGTCATCTTGCATAACATCACCTTATATCATTACGCATAACTCCCAAACAAACATATATGAATACCAAAAACATACTATCCGAAACTGCAACATTTATAAAACACCATCGCCATCTCTCTATGGTGATAGGAACAGCCATCCTGCTTATCCTACTACTTATCATCGGACGCGGCATATTGCATCAAAACAAATTTCAAAACAACGAAACAGCCACCATCCTCATACCCTGCGATGCCACCTTCGACGATCTTGTCGATTCCCTTAAAACGAATCAGTGCATCGACGACGAGGGCATGTTTAGAAGCAT
The DNA here is from genome assembly GCA_045639845.1 of Bacteroidales bacterium. Lineage (GTDB taxonomy): Bacteria > Bacteroidota > Bacteroidia > Bacteroidales > P3 > Colimorpha. The sequence goes on along the minus strand of JAZUDW010000003.1, from coordinate 9,762 downwards.
GGCCAAGATGCGTCATCTCAACAAACATGTAAAGGGTGGTCGCTATGTATTCGAGCCAGGCACCTCTACCCTCTCTGCTGTAAAAAAACTCTATGCCGGTAATCAAGATGCGATGCGCATCACTATCAACAAACATCGTACAAAACAGCACCTTTGCGATTTCATGGCATCGAAACTAGAGATGTCATCCGATGATCTGCTCACCGTGCTCAACGACAGCGCCATCTGTGCCAATCATGGTTTCTCCACCCACACTATCATCGCCATGTTTATCCAAAACACCTATGATATCTATTGGAACATCGGTCCCGAGAAGCTATTGGACCGTATGGAGAAAGAGTACAACCGATTCTGGACATCTGTACGAAAAGGCCAATGCACGGACATCGGACTCACCCCCATCGAAGTTATCACGTTGGCATCCATAGTAGAAGAAGAGACAAACGACAACAACGAGAAACCCCTTATCGCCAGCGTATATCTCAACCGACTACACAAAGGTATGCTGTTGCAAGCCGACCCCACCCTCAAATACGCAGCTGGTGACTTCACCATACGCAGATTGCTCAACAAACATATCGCCATCGACAATCCTTACAATACATATAGGTATAAAGGATTACCGCCAGGCCCCATCTGTATTCCCAGCATCGCCAGCATCGATGCCGTGCTAGAAAACCACTACAGCGACTATCTCTTCTTCTGTGCCAAAGAAGACATGAGCGGCCGTCATAACTTTGCTCGCAATGCAACCGAACATGCAGCCAATGCAGCACGATTCCATCAAGCATTAAACAAGAAAGGTATTTTCTAAAGAAGATCTATATAGTTGACGCAAAAACGCACCATACTATAACACAACTCAACAACAAGAAAAACGATAAAGACAGTTTATAGAAGTCACACCACATAGTTAAACGGCTGCCTTTCTAGAACACAATCATCCGACATCTAAAGAAGTTAAACATTCTTTAGATGTTATTTTTGTGCCTCTACATTGCTTGAAACCAACGGAGTATCACCCATTACAATTTCTTCTACAGAAACAATGCCATCTCGAGTAGAAGAGACCTTGAAACAACGATAATCTAACTGATCTTTACACTCCAATTGCATCACAATATGTATCGCATAAACGCGTTGAGCAATCACAGAACGAATGTTCCCATGCTCGTCCAATGAGTTAAGTGCAACATCGGGTCCCGTCATCTTTTGAACAATATGGTTCCAATGGAAACGCATAATGTCGTTGATACCCTCAAAAGTATAACTATACTGATTATTGAGTATGTCAGCATCTACCCGTACCCTCTTTCTATAAAAGAGAATCTGTTCGTCGAGCATCGGATTAGCCTTCTCCAACGCATTGCGCCCACGTAGGCGCATCACCTCGGCAGGCACCATGCTATCAGTCACAAAATCCACGCTCTCCTTAATCCAGCCAGCATCAGTATCACGCACTTTTACAATGGTCTTATTGTCGAAATAGCGGTTCTTAAGTTGATTGGAAAACAGACCCCTGAGCCACTCCTTCGAACGGTCTTTAAAGCCATAGGCAACTACCAATATCGTAAATAGCAACGCCGGATATCCAGCCCAGTACTTCTGAAATGGCAATGCTATGAGCGTAGAGATGATCATGGCCAAACCTGCAGCAACGCCAAACCAGAATTGCTCCACCTTCCGGCCATCTTTATGCGTCACCACCTTCAGATAAAGAGCCCCTTCTACGAATTTCTTCAGCAAAGCATGCCGAGAGAGCAACTGCTGATTGTTTATATCAGCCAACACACTGTCGGAGAAATCCACAGAAGACACCTTTCTGTCGGTAACTTTGCGGCGCATCAACACCGAAAGCGAAGCACAAAGCTCCATGAGTTTTCTATCGAGTAGCACCCCCTGCTCCAACCACACATCAAGTTGTTCTACTAGCCGCACCGTATGTATTTCCAATATATTGCCCATAAACTCATCGGCAAAATCAAAAGTCGCCAGTTGATCCAACGGCACACTGCGACGCAGCTCATGGAAATGATCCAATACAGAATGACAGTCTTTTACATATTGTCGCACCGAAGACTCTACAGCCGATGAAGAAGCAATCAGCTCATTTACTGCATCACGCACTGCACTTTTGAATATTGCAGCAAACAACTTCAGCTGAAACTCATAGTTAGCAAAATCCTCCTTCGTAGCCATCGTTCCCAGCGAAGCAACAGCATCACGCAGATTCGCATATGGAGCCGCTTTATATTCAGCCAACGTATGGATTGAAAAACGTGGAGTAATAAGCCTGATATTAGACTTCACATCACGGTTGAAACGCGTCTTATCGTAAGTCTGATGATTAATATCGAGGGCATACGGTATAAAGAACCAGGTATTAATAGCAAAATCCGATACAGGCACAACCTTACCTTCATCTTCCGACGAGGTAAACCTGACCTTGAACTCAATACTGTATTTATCGTGAATCTTATGTGTTATCCCAATCATTAATCACAAGATGTTTGAAGATGAAATCGATGTAGGCTTTCAAGCCACCGAGAGGACAGAGAGAAAGGAAGACCCTCCGTCTCCCAAAAGGAAAACGAGAGGGTCTATTATAGATATTAGGCCGTAAAGTGCCCGCTCATTAGAGCTTGGGACCAGCCGAAACGAGAGCCTTGCCAGCTTCGTTGTAGGTGAATTTCTCGAAGTTCTTGATGAAACGAGCAGCCAAATCTTTAGCTTTGGTATCCCATTCGCAAGAGCAACCGTAGGTATCGCGAGGATCAAGAATCTTAGTATCAACACCAGGCAATTCGGTAGGAACCTCAAAGTCGAAATAAGGAATCTTCTTCGAGGGAGCCTTGTCGATAGAACCATCAAGGATAGCATCGATAATACCACGAGTATCTTTGATAGAGATACGTTTGCCCGTACCATTCCATCCAGTGTTAACCAGATAAGCCTTAGCACCGCTCTTCTCCATACGTTTCACCAGTTTCTCTGCATATTTGGTAGGATGGAGTTCCAAGAAAGCCTGACCGAAACAAGCACTGAAGGTAGGAGTAGGCTCGGTGATACCGCGTTCTGTACCAGCAAGCTTAGCTGTGAAGCCAGAGAGGAAGTAATACTTACACTGTTCGGGAGTAAGGATACTTACTGGAGGCAGTACACCGAAGGCATCAGCACTGAGGAAGATCACATTCTCAGCAGCAGGAGCCGCACTAATCGGACGTACAATCTTCTCAATATGGTTGATAGGATAGCTGACGCGCGTATTCTCAGTAACGGACTTATCGGCAAAGTCAATCTTACCCTCTTTGTCAACGGTTACATTCTCCAACAGAGCGTTACGACGGATAGCGTGATAGATATCAGGCTCGGATTCCTTATCAAGGTTGATGACCTTAGCATAGCAACCGCCTTCGAAGTTGAATACACCATTGTCGTCCCATCCGTGCTCGTCGTCACCGATGAGCAGACGCTTCGGGTCGGTGGAGAGAGTGGTCTTACCGGTACCGCTCAAACCGAAGAAGATAGCCGTGTTCTTACCCTTCATGTCGGTGTTAGCCGAGCAGTGCATGGAAGCGATTCCTTGCAAAGGCAGGTAGTAGTTCATCATCGAGAACATACCTTTCTTCATCTCACCGCCATACCAGGTGTTGATGATCACTTGCTCACGGGAGGTGGTGTTGAATGCGACACAAGTGTCAGAGTTCAAACCTAACTTCTCGTAGTTCTTCACTTTCGCCTTCGAAGCGTTATAGATGATGAAGTTCGGCTCAAAGTGCTCCAACTCTTCTTGAGTAGGTTGGATAAACATATTCTTCACAAAGTGAGCCTGCCAAGCAACCTCAACGATGAAACGGACAGCCAGACGAGTCTCCTTGTTCGCACCGCAGAAAGCATCGCAAACATACAGCTCCTTACCGCTCAACTCCTTAAGAGCGATCTTCTTGACCTTATCCCAAACCTCTTCGGACATAGGGTGGTTATCGTTCTTATAAGCATCCGAAGTCCACCAAACGTTATCGTGGCTCTGCTTGTCGTCCACGATGTATTTGTCCTTAGGCGAGCGGCCCGTGAACACACCGGTCATTACATTGACTGCGTCCAACTCCGTGAGTTGACCTTTTTCAAAACCTCTAAGACCTTTCTTGGTCTCAGCCTCAAACAGCTCTTCGTAGGAAGGGTTGTGAGCAATTACCTTGGCATTCTTAATGCCATACTTGGCGAGATAGATTTTTTTCATTTTTTATATTGATTTATTTGTTGAATCGTTGTCTCACTTTTTGCGAATGCAAAAGTACACAAAATTTTTGACATGGGCAAATATTTTTTCATTCTGCTCTAAAAAAACGTATTTTTTGCAAACTGCGATTGGCAAAAAGTTAAAAAATATGCTTTTTAACATAAAAAATTTGGTCAGTTCGAAAAAAAGCAGTACTTTTGCATCGTGTTTTTCATGGTATTAGATTTAAGGTTAAGTAAAGATTGTGGTTGTCGGGATGACAACCCTTCTTTTTTTTAGGAAAAAGGAATGAGGAAATAGGAATAAGGAATTTATGAGTTGTCCGTTCGAATTATCTGATTTACAAGAGGCTGTTCGCGTGCTCAAACAAGGCGGCGTCATCTTATATCCCACCGATACGGTTTGGGGTATCGGGTGTGACGCAACCAATGCGGAGGCGGTCAAGCGGATCTTTGAGATTAAACACCGGGCGGACGCGAAGTCGATGTTAGTTCTGTTAGAGGGTGCAGGAAAGATTCAAGGATATGTGTCGGATATCCCTCAGGCAGCTTGGCAATTGCTGGAGGTGAGTGAAGGACAGCGACCCCTTACTATTATTTACCCGCACGCGCGCAACCTCGCGCCTAACCTAATCGCCGAAGACGGGAGTGTGGGCATCCGTATTACGGAAGAGGTGTTCTCCAAGTCGCTGTGCGAGCACCTGCGCAAGCCGATAGTGTCCACCTCAGCGAATATCTCGGGCGAGGCCGCCGCAAAAACATTTGCGCAGATTGTGCCGGAGATTAAGAACGCCGTGGATTATATTTGTCACTATCGTCGCCAAGACAACGAAGAGAAGAAACCCTCTTCGATTATCAAGGTCAACGAGGACAACACCATTCAAATCATTCGCCAATGAACCTACGACGCAAACAACAGATTGCCCTTCTCATTGCAGACCTCATCTCCTCGGAGCTTGTGTGGTTCTGTTTCTTGGTCTTCCGTTGGCTGGTGTATCAAGGGCGATTGTTCAATGCGGATGAGGTGCTTATTCCGGCATTTAGTTTTGTCACGCCCCTTATTTTTTATCCCTTGGGTTGTTTGGTTGTCTATTATCTCTCGGGCTATTATTTACGTCCATATAAGAACAGCCCGGGAAAAGTAGCGATACCCACCTTCTTCTCGGCTCTCGCTATTACGATTGTATCCTTTTTTATCATCATTGCCGACGACATCACTCCTATTGACCAATACCAATACTATCTGGTAACCTTGGGTGTGCTGTTTGCATTACAATTCGTTGTCAGTTTGTTGCCACGGTTGATTATCTATCTTGTTCAGATGATTCACAAAAACCAACCGCGAACATTTACGCTGACGGATTTGAAACAACTGAGTTCGTTTAAAAAACAGCACCAAAAGCAACCTTTTGAAGCGGTTATCATTGACTTTAAGAACAATTCGGAAAATGATATTTATTTGGCCATTCAAGAGCTTTATCCGCTTAATGTGCAGATTTACATCGTTCCGACCACCTATGATATGTTGACCGGTTCGGCGCGCATCACCACGGTTGAAGACGCCCCGTATATCTGCATTACTGCCCTTAAGATGTCGGATGCAGAATTATGTATCAAGCGGGCTTCGGATATCGTTATGTCCGGAATAGGGATGATTCTTCTTTCCCCGGTCTATCTGCTGTTAGCCATCCTTGTCAAAATCTCTTCCCCGGGTCCGGTAATCTATAAACAAGAACGCATCGGCCTACACGGGCACGCTTTCCAAATACTGAAATTCCGCACGATGATTCAGGATGCCGAACAAGACACTCCTCAACTCTCGCAGGATAAAGACCCGCGCATTACGCGACTGGGCAAGAAACTAAGACGGTATCGCTTGGACGAACTGCCGCAGTTATGGAATGTGTTCAAGGGCGAGATGGCCTTGGTGGGCCCGCGTCCGGAACGCGCATATTTTATCGACCAGATTCAACAGCGCGCCCCTTACTACTGTTTGCTTTATGGCGTTCGTCCGGGACTGACCAGTTGGGGGCCCATCAAGGTGGGTTATACCGATACGATTGACAAGATGATTGCGCGGCTCAATTACGATATTGTGTATATGGAAAACATGTCCTTACGCTTAGATATAAAGATTTTATTCTATACCCTTGGCGTTTTATTGGACGGCAAAGGTAAATAAACGAACTATGAACCAACCCGAAAAATCGTACGATGAGGCGCTGCAAGAGGCGCAGCAGATTATCGAGGCCTTAGAACAGGCTCCCGCCATTTCGCTACAAGAATATCAAGCGCAATCGAAAAAAGCGAAAGCCCTGTTGGATTATTGCGAATCCACATTAACGGAATTTACCAAAGAATAAAATTATACAATTATGAAAAAACTCTTTACCCTCATCTGCCTATTGGCGGTTGTCCTTGGCACTCAAGCCCAAGAGGAATTACAAGAACCGCAGGAACCGCAAACGACCCAACAATCCACCCAATCGGTTGTTTTACAACCGGTTATGCGCTCTGGAAACAAGTATTACTACAACGGTTTCAACATGAACCAAAACGTTTCCTATCTTTCCGATCATGCGCCGTACACACTATTCTTGAAGGAGAGTTGTCCGGAAGCATACGTGCAGTATATCAGTGGCCGTAACTACGCTATCGAGGGTTGGTGCTGCTTCACCATCGGTATCATCGCCGAGGCTCTCCCGATCGGTTTTACCTGGACCGCCAGAACCAGCGACGGACGAACCACAACTTACAAGACCCCGCTGGGTTGGACGCTATCTTATCTAACGGCAGCCGCTTTGCAAATTGCTTGCATCCCGTTGTTGGCTATCGGTTATAAACGCATGCACGAGAGTGTGAATGTATACAATATTTCGACGGCAGGAAAGACCGTCGCTCCTACGGTTAGTTTCAACGCCACCGAAGACGGTATTGGTTTAGCATTAAGATTCTGATATGAAAAAACTGATTATTTTCTTCTGCCTTTTGACAGTAGCTTTCAGCGCACAGGCACAAATAGAGTTGCAGATAGTAAACCCCATCGTAGTGCCGATAGGAGCGCAAAAAGGAACGAAAACAGAAGCGCGAACACAGTTCCCGACGGACTCCGTCCGCCCGAGTGTGTACCGCAGCGGAAACTATTATTTTGTAGGAACCGAACAACTCTCCATGAAAGAGTTTATGTGGTACTTGGAGGATACGAGAGACGAACTGTACAAAGACTACCATTCGGGGTATGTCGTTTCTAAGGTGGGTTGGCCGTTGTTTTATATCGGTCTTTCGGTTACCGTCGTTGGCTCGTTCTTCAGTATTATCGGTGCACTGGTTACCCCTCATTCCCAGGCGGGTAATGGAGAGGAAATGCAAGCAACCATCAATTCGATAGCCCTCCCCATCGCCCTCTCGGGCGCTGCGGTGACGGGTGCGGGTATCACCTGTTTGGGTGTAGGTTACGCCCGCATGCATAAGGTGGGTGACATGTATAACGTGGTTCACCCCAACAAACAACCGGAAACGGAACTGAAGGTTATCTCCTCCGCCAATGGGGTCGGGATAGCCCTTGCGTGGTAAGTTTAGCGATTTTACGGCACTTTTTTAGGTACAAAGGTACAAAAAAGCGGAATATACGCAAATTTTTAAAGAAATATTTGCATATTCCAAAAAAATGTTGTACTTTTGTACGCTAATTTGCGTAGGTGTACGCCTACGCGCATATACGATGCAATAAATATTATTAAAATAAAAAACAAAAAACATTATGCAAAACAAAGGTTTAGTAAGGATTTTGGCCGTCATCTTAGGATTGGTGAGTGCCTTTTATTTATCCTTTAATTTAGTGACTTCGCACTACAATAGACAGGCGAAGGAGTATGCTCAGGGAGATGCTGCGAAAGAGTTCTACTATCTGGACTCGCTGGCTTCCCAAAAAGTATGGTGTGGTTTCACCCTGAAAGAGTGCCGCGAGAAAGAGTTGAACCTCGGTTTGGACTTGAAAGGCGGTATGAACGTAACGATGGAAGTGAGTGTTCCTGACATCCTTCGTGCGTTATCGGGTTACAACACCTCTGCCACGTTTAACCAAGCCATGGACTTGGCCAAACAAAAACAAAAATCGAGCGGTGCCGATTTTGTTACGCTTTTCATTGAGTCCTTCAAGGAAGTGGATCCCAATGCTCAATTAGCGAGTGTGTTCTCCACGTTTGAACTCAAAGATAAAGTGACGTTAAACTCTACGAACGCTGAGGTTGAGAAAGTGATTCGCGAGGAAGTGGAGGGTGCTATCGACAACTCCTTCAACGTACTGCGCACCCGTATTGACCGTTTCGGCGTAGTTCAACCGAACATCCAAAAACTCAGCCAATCGGGTCGTATCCTGATTGAGTTGCCGGGTATCAAAGAGCCCGAGCGCGTTCGTAAACTCTTACAAGGAAGTGCGAACCTTGAGTTTTGGGAGACCTATGATTTCAGCGAGATCCTGCCTGCTATTGCGCAAATCAACAATGAGTACGCTAAGTTGGCTGACAACAGCAAGAAGGATACTAAAGCTAAGAAAGAGACCAAGAAAGACGATATCGACGCTTTGTTAAACGACTCTCTCGAGGCCGCGGAAGCGCAAACGGAGGCTATTGAGGAATACAAAGCCAAGAATCCTTTGTTCGCTATTCTTAATCCGAGTTTCAATGCTCAAGGTCAAGCCTATCGTGGTCCGGTGGTAGGTATGGTTCTGTATACCGATACGGCTCGCGTGAACGAGATGCTGACCTCTACGATTGCCAAACAAGTGCTGCCGCGCGACCTTCGTCTGCGTTGGACGGTGAAAGCAATTGATGAGGCAGAGACCGTATATCAATTAGTGGCATTGAAGGCGCAACGCGATGGTCGTCCTTCGCTCGAAGGCGACGTGATCACGGACGCAAAAGCGGACTTCGGTCAACTGAGCGCATACGCGAATGTATCGATGTCTATGAACGCTGAAGGAGCAAAAGCTTGGCAGCGTATCACGAAGGATAATATCGGCAAGTCGATTGCTATCGTTTTGGACAACTACGTATATAGTTTCCCGACGGTACAAAACGAGATTGCCGGCGGTAATAGCCAAATCACCGGTAACTTCACCGTAGAAGAGGCAAAGGACTTAGCCAACACGTTGAAGTCCGGTAAGATGCCTGCTCCGGCTCGTATCATCCAAGAGGATGTGGTTGGTCCTTCGCTGGGTCAAGAGGCTATTCACGCCGGTTTGATCAGTTTTGTGATCGGTTTCATCCTGATTCTTATCTACATGATCCTTTACTACGGTTTCATCCCGGGTCTGATTGCCGACACGGCATTGCTCTGCAATATCTTCCTGTTGGTAGGTATCCTGGCCTCGTTCTCGGCCGTTCTGACCTTGCCGGGTATTGCCGGTATCGTATTGACGATGGGTATGGCAGTGGATGCTAACGTGCTTATCTTCGAGCGTATTCGCGAGGAACTCAAAGCCGGTAAGCAGATGCGCAAAGCCATTGAGGATGGTTTCCATGG
>JAZUDW010000002.1:0-41986 GCA_045639845.1 Bacteroidales bacterium | reverse complement strand
GTTTTGATGTTTATTTAGGGCATTTGCATTATTACAATTATAAAAGGGATGCTCTATGTAGGAAACATATACCCACGGAGAACGCTTGCTTATTATGGACACATAAAAATCTTTATGATTATGCTTTTTCTTGAATCTCATTTTCAAGAAAAAACTTATACAGCTTTCCAATTTACGCCTGATTACAGATTTCATGTTGGGGTAATTAAGAAAAAGGTATTGACTCTAATCCAATAAGGCCATTGTTCTTGAGATCATTAGCCCTGCCAAACTCATCCATACTTCCTTCAAACTCGACTTTTGCACATATTGGTGCTTGCATATGAAATGCCACCCCTGGTTGATGCATGTTGATATCAAGTAAACACTCTGCAGCATTAATGTATTTGGGGAGTTTAACTCTCCTTTGTATCTTGAAAAAGCCTGGCATAATATTATCTGCTATACCTTTTGCGTGACCTTCCCCATAGGATGCAAGAGCGACAGCATCGATATTTCTAAATACAAATGATAGGTCTGTACTAATTGGAACACAAGTATGACCTTCGACAATAATATCAAGATAAGCTTGATTACTACGAATGGTTATATTATTCTTGGATGTTCCATTGAATGAAATTTTTTTAATAGTAATCCCCGAAGCAAGAAAAGTGATTGAATCCGTAATTTCTCTCTCTTCCTGAAAGTTAAGATAACCAGAATCAAGGTAATGATCAACGGCATCTTGGACACTAGAGTCGTAATCTATCATTCCGTTACCAAGAACAATTCCTCTTCGGCATAGGTTTCGTACAGCATTCATATTGTGACTTACAAACAAAACTGTTCGACCTTCCCCTTGGCTTACATCTTGCATCTTTCCTATAGCTTTTTTTTGGAATTCGGCGTCTCCAACAGCAAGAACTTCATCAACAACCAAGATCTCAGGTTCCAGATGTGCGGCCACAGCAAAACCTAACCGAACCATCATACCAGAGGAATAGCGTTTTACAGGAGTATCCAAATAGCGTTCACAACCAGAGAAATCAACTATCTCATCAAGTTTTCGGTCTATTTCCCATTTCTTCATACCCATGATAGTGCCGTTCATATAGATATTCTCACGGCCAGTGAGCTCAGGATGGAAACCAGTTCCAACTTCGAGCAAAGAAGCGATACGCCCTTTGGCATAGATCTTTCCTGTAGTAGGGGCTGTAACCCGAGAAAGAAGCTTTAACAAGGTACTCTTACCAGCTCCATTCTTGCCGATAATTCCGAGCACATCGCCTTGTTTCACTTCAAAGTCAATATCTTTCAAAGCATAGACATAGTCCGAGTTACCTTTTGAACTTCGGTCGTTAGTTTCGCCAATTTTCAGGTAAGGATCCTCTTTGCCTCGAACAGACGTTATCCACCAACGTTTCAAATCGTGGCTCAACGTCCCCGTACCGACCGTTCCTAATCGGTAAAGCTTGCTTACATTTTCAAATTTAATTGCAATATCAGACATTCTACACAAACATATCAATTAACATTTCTATACAAATAGTAACCAATGTTACCAATATCAATTATTTCATCTAGAGGTAATCTGTTTCATTACCAATTCAAACTTATGATAAGCATCCATCAAATTATGTTTTCTACAAAAATGGAACAATTTTCCCCGATGGTTAAAGTCCTTCCAACTAGCAGCATTTCGGTGGATGGCAACTGTGTTCTCTGAATAATACTTTTCATAACACATATTATTAATAAATTCTTTCGTTGAAAATATAACAAAATCATCTCCAAAGAGATATTCTTTGTTTTGTTTATCGTATCCGTATTGCTCTCTTGCAATATTACTCAGCACACCAGGCATTGCTATTTCTGTATCAAAATAGTCTTCAGCAATGATAAAATGTCTATTCCTATAATAATCCATACATTTCCCTACGAAAGGGTGTTCTTTTACGGCCCCCATTATTGCTGCTTCAATATTAAATTCGATATTGTCACCTTGTTGCGTAGCTTCGGTTCCAGAAAAGAAATTGTAACCACAAAATGACGTTAAAGGTTTCAACAATTCAACATCAGAATCTAAATAAATACCACCTTCCGTGTATAATGCATATAAACGAATGTAATCAGCCGCAAACGCATACTTCTTCACTGAAATTGCCTCTTGAACATATGGAATATTACATTCGGAAATATTATCCTTGTTCCAACACTTGATTTGGAATTCGGGCATATATTTTTGCCATGAATCCATACACCTCTTTATCATCTTAGGTTTAGGATCATCACTTATCCAACAGTAATGAATTATCTTGGGAATCACTTACAAAACAATTTTTCAGTAAAAATCTTCTACGAGTTGCATTTTATCATAATATGATAAAATACCATCTACTCTTTTTTTTATTATAGAATAAATCAAATGATAAACGATACAATTCGCCCATTTACGACCCAATCACTAAATCCCTCCTTAATCAATATCTTTCAAGCATCCATATAATATGGATTACCTTTGGAACTACTGTTGTTTGCGCCAATCTTTAGTTTTGGATCCTCTTTACCTCGCACAGAGGTAATCCACCAGCGTTTGATATCATGACTAAGCCACCCTGTCCCCACCGTTCCTAATCGGTAAAGCTTGCTTACGTTTTCAAATTTAATTGCAGTATCCGACATAAAATGATTAAAGTTTGAAGTAGGAAATAAGAAGTATGAAGTAAGATGTAAGAAGCAGAAAAATTAATGTATGAAATTTTTATGGATATAAAACCAACAACTTACCTGTCGTCAGTTTCCATATAAACATACCCTTTATAAACGACTCTTCACCATTTCAGGTATATAGCTATTCTTTTTTGCAATATCCCCCAATCCCAAGCGATGATATACCATTCCTCCAATTCCAGGAACAACTTCACCATTATCAAGTCTGTCCTCATCGATGGCAAATGTCTTAAACACAAACTTCCTATTTACAGATTCAGGAAACTCACTCATCAGATTAGGTACACCATCCTTAAACATCACAGGAGCCAGAATCGCTATTTTCTCAGGATTAATCCTCCCAATCAAACGAGTCAACTGGGTTTTGACGACACACGATGAACTTATGATCGACTTCACCACAACCAATATTCTACAATTATCGATAGGCTCCTCAAAAGCCTTTACAATTGGCGAAATCTCTAATTTTTCTCCATCCTCGCCGTCATATATGATTTCACGGTTGTTCCAATATACAGATTTCTTCAGATTCCCCTTGCCAATACCCGATTCTACACCTGCTGCCAACCAATCTGCATCCTCTGATGCGCAAACCAGCATGATCTCCTCTGGTCGTATATACTCAATTTCACTAGATAGAATCTTACCGAGTTCAACACCAAGTTTCTGGCAAGTATCCCGATAATCGTTAACTCCAGTTGACTTATCAGCCAGTTTTTCTAGCAAACAGCGTACCAATTGCTCGTTAGTATTCTGAAGGTTTTCAAATCTTCTCATAGTGCCTCCTTTTAGTACAGCAACTCAGCGATTTCGCTCTTTGTTGTAGGTTTGTTATTTATTATCGCATTTTCCAGTGATTCAGTCCATTGACAAGTGCCATTCAAGCAACCTAATGTCCAAATCAACTCACGGCCACAAATTTTGTACTCAAAGCCTTCAATCTCATTCAATATAGTCTTGCATTCCCCATTCATAACCTTATCAGGATAGATGGCAAGATTGAAGTTAAATATGCTTCCAGCACGGGTAACAATATCCGATAAAGGTATTCGATTGTTAGTGTCTGATGCCCTCCATACACCCAAGAAAACAACCGCGATATTAGCCAGTTCGTCATCCGTAGACAAACTGCCTTTCCCAGAAATCTGTCTCAAGGCAGCCTTAATCGAGCTGCTAATCATTACCAGTTGATTCATATCATCAGCATGGGGGAAATTCTCAACACTGGTATAATCACGGATTGAATCAGGAATATCGGAAACCATACTACCCATAGCAGAATACACCAATTTCAATGCAAACGCCTCATCTCGTTCCTTACATTCTGCAATCTGATGTTCGAAGCCAGATTGAATTGTACGGCTACCGCCATCTGACCATTTTAGAGTTGCAGTATCTTTTAACTGATGGTAAACAATATTATTTGGATGAGCGATCAGCAGATCGTCCACATACGTATCTTCAAGTTGAGTTTGAAAAGCTACAGCATCAAGAGAAGTCTTGTATCTTGCCAGACAAGATACAATCTGATAAACTGCATAATAATCCTCATATAAACTTCCTTTCTGGTTACTTCTGCCTCCCTGATGTTTATTTGCCAGGTATTTGGCATCCTCCACACTCCTCATAACTTCAGATTTAGATATTTCCTTGAATCTCTCAATCTCTACACCATCCTTCAGTGTTTTACCAAAGAACATTTCATACGGTCTAACCCATACTTTCATCTCACCGTATAAGGCTTGGTAGATGACAACCCTCTCCAAAGTCTCACTATCCTGTCCGATAGCCAAGACCTTGTATTTGCCTCCTTTGAAATGACGAAAGTATTTCACCTGATCACTCATATCAATATATACTTTACATATTCGTTTTATTGCGAAATGCTCCACAATATAGCTCTTCCCAATACGGCATTGCCGCAGAACGGCCATTACTATTTTGCTTCCATTCGAGAAGATCGTTGTATATTTTTCGTTTCATAATGATTAATAACGAATAACAAAGTGATTTATTGTACACATTTCACGTTTACGACTTTTTTGCAGTGCTAAAATTTCACGTTTTCGACTCGTTTGCAATGCCAAAATTTCACGTTTACGACTTTTGCAGTTCAATTTTCCGATTACGAGATTATGTTATTTTGATTGATTGTTTTTTTGAAGTTTTTCTGCCTTTTCTAATGACATTGTACCTCTGCAGCCTGTTTCCCTGAAGTTGGAACAGCTCCAAAACTCTTTCCGGCGTTGATACCTTTCTTTGCTACTTGCTTTATCATGGGAGCTCCGCATTGGGGACACATGGGTGTATCTTTCTGTTGTTGTATTCTTGTGCCAAGGCGTTCTTTGGTAATATTCTCTGTGAATCCTCCTTCATGCTTGAAACTGTCGAGTTGCTTTTGCATCAACTTCTCCAACATCATCTCACAGCGCAGGCAAAGTAGCAGTAGAGCATTGGCGGCAACTCTTCCATCAGGATTATTAATCCAATTATCGAAACGATTCTTCTGATTCAGAATATGAAGAGCGGATTCATAAAGCCAATCATCGGAATAATGAGCTTTCTCTAACGATATTGAATTTATAGTTAGTGCTTCTTGAGATGATTTTTTCCAAGGCTGTTCTCCCTGAGAAAGGAGAAAGAACTGATAGTCATTAATGAGTTCATGAAGACTTGCCCTAGCCACATCGAATAGTTTCATCTCTGTCTCACGGGAGGTCTGGTGACGAGCACTTCCTTCCGCTATGTTTGCCACAGCACTTCGTGCGGCTTGTGTCATCTGATCGAACTGTCTCCCTGTAGAGTCGAACAAGGCATTGGCAGCAGAGGGATTCCTTGATAGGTGTTTCTGGCAAAACTGATAGGTAGATAGCTGGATGATAAAAGCCATCACCCAAGCATCTAACCACATGTATCCTTGATTATTCTTGAACTCTATTGCCATAAGATTTTCCGATCCAGGATGTCGTGATAACATTATTTTGTCCTTCGTGGCCCCTCGTGTCCGCAAGGCTATATCCTACCTGCAAAGAATTCTCTACGAAGCCAATAGGCAAAAAACTTGTCGTACACTTGGTACGCACCATCAATACTTGTAACCATATCTTTTTCCAGCAATGCTTTCAATGCAGAACTCACAGAGCTAGCAGATGCAAGATTATACTTCTTGACAAATGCACCCGATGTAACCTGGCGAGCTTTCCCCTCCAAACAAATAGCTTTCAACAAACGACATTGTTTATCGGGAAGCTGGTATAGGAAATCTTGGTAAGTGTTGTGAGAGAAGTCAACGATATAATCATAGGACTCATCCACCATATCAAGAGTGCATCGCCCACCCATGTCGGTTCGCATAAAAAGGATATTCATCATCTTTTGCATATAAAAGGTTGCACCCTCAAAACGACTATATACCACATCCACAACTTCCTTGTCTATAGTCTTATTGTATTTCAAAAAATTATCGATGCAAAACACATTATATTTATCCAGTGGTATTGGATTTAGATTCATAATCGTGACACTTTGATAGAAAGGACGAGCGGGCGAAGTGAAAATACTACCCATAAGATGTCGTTGAGAGCCAGAAAATACAAAATTGGCATTTGAACAATAATGTACCATTGTTCTCAATGTGGCCTCCACGTTCTGTTCGGAATACTTTAATATTTGCTGAAACTCATCAATAGCAACAAGGCATGGTTTATCGGCTTCTTGCAGATAATGGAATATCTCATCAAGCGTAGTAGCTGGTGTGGGCAGGTCACCCAAGCCAACGCCCCATGATGGCTGCCCCATCGCATCGAAAGTAACGTATGACTTTAGAGAAGCCACTGTATTCAAGAACTTCATCCACACCCTCTTGCCTCTTGGTTTCAATGTCTCCAAAATCGCATTTACTATCCTCTCCACCAGGTCACTTAGCGATCTTGTGGCATAGATATCGATAATGAACGAATAATAATCATCTTTGATTTCAGGTTGGGCAAAACAGTGACGGATCAGATCGGTCTTTCCATACCTTCGTTGAGAAATCAAGGCAATATTATTGCCATTTTTTAATAGTTCGAGCATATCTCGAGTCTCATTTACTCGGTCACAGAAATGCTCATCATCCACATAACCATTTGTTATAAAAGGATTTCTCATACTAATTCATACAATTATTATTCAACAAAGATACGAATCACCTTGGAATATTACCATTATCCGATTATTATCTTATGATAATCGGATGATGACAATTCACCATTTGTGACACCAATGTACAATATCAAAACATCTCAATATATAGCCACATAGCACCCAAAAACTAGATTTTCGATAATGATGGGCTATCCAATAGGTCAACCACGCATTGTAATAGTGCAACAACATTCCTTTGCGGAGATAGAATGATGAGAAGTCATATATGCAACGGCTGATGTTCTCGACCATAACGGGATTGGCTGTATGCATTAAGCTTGTTGGATTCTCTCGTTTCTTTATAGTATATGCATCAAGCCTACCTATGGAATATCCATGTTCCAAGAAATGAAGGAACAATGGACCGTCTTGATACATCGGATACCTTGCATCGAAACCACCAAAGGAGACAAACAATTTTCTGTAAAAGAAGTTTGTCGTTGTACGAACCCCCAACAGACGATGTTTCAATAAATACTTCATCTGGGCATCAGTATTGTTTCCTTCTAGAATCAGAGGTTGGTCTTTATAGCAGTCACCATAGTCATCCATCAGCCTCTCTCCTGCATAAACAATCTTTATATCAGGATTCCTAACGCAAAACGATACATATGACTCGATGGCATCGTCCATTAGAAGATCGTCACCATCCAAACACTTCACCCACGTACCCGAGGCCTTCTCCAACCCACGTTGATAGTTTGCGGTTACCCCTGTATTCTTGTCCGAACAAACATGGACAACCTTGACAAACCGATCACAATGCTTCTTTATCCATTGGTCAACAAGTTCGTTTGTGCAGTCCGAAGAACCATCATCGGTGACGACCAATTCAAGTTCAGAATATGTTTGTCTAAAGACACTGTCGAGTGTTGTCTCTACAAACTTGTCACAATTAAAGGTGGCTACAATAATACTGACTAACATGGCAGATAGTGAGTGATTGCTTCAACAAGTGCTATCGGGGAGATGGTGGCAATCTTCTCACCTTCCTCCGGCTTGTATTGCGTGAGTTTATTTTGCTTATAAGCCTCGGCAAGGGTGCTATTGAAAATAATAGTCTGGCTCTCTTTCTTCAAATCAATAGAGGAAAACTCATTTACACTTACCACCACGCATGGTTTATTCAGCTGAACGGCTATATGGTATATAAATGTGTTGACGGTGACTACAAAGGAACTCTTTGCAACTATTGACCCATACTCACTCAATGGGAATGTATATCCATCCAACACCGCTGAATGAAATTGTTCATCAACCAACGAAAGGAAATGCTGATAATTCCCATTGAAGAAAATTCCTAGACCTTTACTCAAAATGGCATCAGCCATCACTTTGAGCTGCTCATCGGAGAATCCACCTTGGGTATTGCCTTTCTCTACCAACACAACGTAAGGGTTTCCTATCGAGTAATAGGCCATGTTTTTAATAGGTAGTAAGGGCATTCTATGTTCAAAAAACAAAGGCAAGGGATGCCATTGTTCAAATGTCTTGTTGTTGGCTTCGCGATAGAAAGTCTGAGTGCGAGTGCATCCTTCGCCCAAAATTATGTTCTTGCTTCGCACCAGTTGTCTTTGGTTGATGGCTCTGAAGTTGAAAAACACATCAGCCTTGAACAGCGAGAAAAAGAATTTCTCTGATTTCCGAGGGTTATCGCAACTTTCAAATTCACGATAAATATCAATATTGTCCCCATCGAGTTCCAATGCAAATCGGGTCCAATGCTTCATTCCGGCCACCACTATCCGACATCTGTCATGATATTGCATCTTGATGACAGCATAATAGCTCCGAATCCACAGATAGTCACCCAGTCCGCCACTCTCGGTAGTGACTACCACAATGGGGGTGCCAGTTAGGCGCCAGTACCAGACCCGACTAATATCGAGCAAAAACTGCAGCACAAATTTAAGACTCATAAACTCCAACAATGATTGCCATAATGCAGCAAGATGAGAATCATTACCGCGACCGCTAAATCAATTTTTTTGACTGTGAGTCTTAAAACAATGAATCTGACTCATATTCTATTTGGGCAACTTTCTTTGAATGCATTTTGATGATATGCAGTGACAATTATACCATCTTCTTCCGTTTCATCAACAGATGGCAATACAGCCATATGAAAAGGTTGGTACCAAACAGTTTGATAACAACAAACCACAATCCATCCTTACTCAAACTAATAGGAACCGACGGAACCGACTGTCGCATCATATACTTCTGTGCATCGATGTTATTATCAGGAAACTGACAATGGGTAACAGCCAGATAACGATTGGTATCCATCCATCTTCTCAATTTTTGATTCGCGGTTACCGATCGTCCGTACATCTCTTTCAATAGGGTGTATTCAGACTCAACCCAGCTGATTCTCCTCAAGAAAGTAGGTTTATTGATCGAAGAACCAGGGTATTGATAATAATGATATTCTCCCACTGAGGAAAGATATACGGATCTAACTCGATGAATCACCTCAAGAAGAAACAGTTTATCTTCATACAATCGCCCCGAAGCAAACTTCGTATCTCCAATAACCTCTCGACAAAAAATCTTGTTCCACACAGAATAGTTGATTGGGGCATTGTTGTAGAAGGCCATAAAGATAGCCTCTTGACCTTCCACAATGGCGGGTTCCAGCTCATCTTTACGAGATTCGGTGGTATTGTAGTTCCAAACAGTAGGATATTGAAGAAGATCCACCCCCGTATGGGATTCCAAATATTGAATATTGGGCAGGTAGGCATCCTCACTAATCTCATCATCCGCATCTACAAATGTCACATATTTTCCTTGGGCAATATGCAGTCCGCTGTTACGAGCCTCGCTCTGTCCTCGATTATCTTGATGCAATACTACCACTCTTTCATCCGACTGACTATAATGATCACACAAAGGCCCGCTACCATCTGTGGATCCATCATCCACAATAATAAGTTCCCAATCCTTCAAGGTATTTCTCAAAACACTTTCGATACATCGAGAAAGGTACCTCTCGGCATTATAGACAGGTACAATGATTGATAACAAAGTCATAATTATCTATGGTGAAGGATCTTATACACCCCGAAACAAAGCCTTACTCCCCAAATAGTGAAAAGAGAATAATAAACTCCATCAGTCCACTTAAGCGAACCTGAAAAAAGATACTTTAGAGAAGGGCGATTGGCACGGAGCGTCCGAACATCGTCCTTGCCCATCCTATAATCGTAACGGTTGAAGACCTTAAATAATTCCAACAGTTTACCAACAAAGAAGGGAACAGCATATTCGTGGAGTTCGTGATGACCATGAATGAAACGAGCGAAAAGAGTCATCTCGCCCAACATCTCCTGCATACGCTTCTTGTCGAAACAACGAGTTACGCTATTTGCATTCTCCGTATTATAATAGTATGCTCCCTCTGATGACACATATAAATGATGTATTGAATCCCATAATCGAGATGCGAAAGCCAAATCTTCGCCAGTAATCTTACCTTCTATGAATCGTATCGTTCCAATAATATCACGCTTAACTACCTTGTTGCACATAGAACTTTGCATAGGATAGTGTCGGTACCAAACATCGAATATCGACTTAAGATTATCTTTATCCCTTCCGGTTGCCACATTCACCTCGTGAACAAAACCATCTCTGACTATCGGATATACAACCATATCAATCGCCGAGTCAGCCTCTATGTAATGAAGATTACTCTCATAGGTATCGGGAGCTATACGGTCATCTGCATCTACAAAAGTAATGTATCTACCAACAGCAATATCCAAACCCGCATTTCGAGCTGCACTAGCACCTGCATTACATTGATGAATCACCCGGATTCGAGCGTCCTTGGCGGCATATTTATCACAGAGATTCCCGCTCGCATCAGTCGATCCGTCATCAATCAATATCAACTCCCAGTCTTCAAACGACTGCCCGATAATACTAGAAACACAGGTGTCTATATAAGACTCAACATTATAAACAGGAGTGATGATAGACAGTAAGGGATCAGTCTTTACCATAGCTTAGCGTTGACAGCAGTTCTAAGACATGAGTCTCTATCGATTTGACAGCAGACTGTGATGCAATCGGATTCAGCAGGTATCGTTCCATTGCCACTCGGAGCTCATCAACAGAGTTGGGCTCAACAAGCGCCCCCTCTTTCGAGGAGTGTATTTGCATTTCTGCTCCACCACAACGAGTGGCTATCACATATTTATGTTGAGCTAATGCCTCTGCAATATTGAGTCCGAAAATTTCCAAACATATGGTGGAGTGAATCAAACAATGGTATTCATTTGTCATCTCAGCCACATGATCCGGAATTACTTTCCCATGCCATTGAATACGTTTATCTGATTGGTATTGTTTTTTTAATTTCTGCAGATACCTTTCTTCTTCCTTATTGCCAGCACCCCCTATGATATGGAGTTCAATATGTTCGTTTCTAATATCGGAAAAAGCTTTGAGCATCACATGAACACCCTTCACGTAACAAATTCTCCCCACATAATAAAAGGCCACTATGCTCGGGGGAGCGACCAATGGATTAAAAGAGGTCGATTCTGTTTCTTTTGTCAAAGGAATGCCATGAGGGATAACTGATATTTTATTCTTATCACAGCCATTGAGGATCATACTATCCGCAATGGCATTGGAAGGTGCTATAATATGAGAGGCCAAGTTCCTAACAATGGACCATTGGCTGATCTTCTCTTGTATAGCAAGCATCGCCTCACCAATAGGAGAAACAAATGGGATAAAGGGTAGTTTTCTTAAACCTTTACCCAACTTTATATAGAAACCAGAAGGGATGTGTCTTACAACTGGATACCAATATCTCCCTGAACGAATATTTCTAAGATAACAAGGTAGGCAACGCTTCAAATTGGCAGCCTCACAACATATCTGGTCTTTATCATTCAGCAGTGCTCCCGCTGGGCAGCAGATGCCGCCATGATGGGCGGTAACAACGCATCTGATTCCTAGATCATGACATACGTTTACAACACGCGCTTTCTCCCCATGGGCATGGACCACTTCTGGTTGAATACTATGCAATAGTGCTTGGATATCTCCAGCACCATTCATCTCATACAGATCAATACCACAATAGTCTTTCTTGGTAGGCTCTACCGAAAATTCTGCTGCAAATGAGATAACTGTGAGTTCTACTTCCAACGATTGTCTTTGGCGAATCAGTTCATCAACCAGATTCTTTACATAGACCTGGCCGCCACCATAGTTGGAAAAAAAGTTACCACTTGAAACAATACAGAGTTTCATAGAAAGACAAATACAATGTTGAAACTACAGCCTTATTAGGACTCCATTGCCACTCGATGATTTTCGGTACTCTGCAATCTCTCTACGCAGATTATCCTTATGATGACGTATCATGAATGCGACAAAGGGTTCAGAACTCTAAATATCTCGAGATTGCTCCAAGGCCTGGACATATTCGGCTTTTGACTCACGCATAACCTTAACTGGGATGGCATTGTATTCAAACTGAATCTGATTCATCAACAGTCTTGACATTCTTCCATTGCCATCTGCCCAAGGATGAATAGTTACTAATCTTTAATGTGCCTCGAAGCTCAAACGATAAATAGCATCCAAATCATTACTATCAATATCTTTTCTTTTTTCATTAAGTTCCTCACAAAACAGTTCTAAATAAGTTGGAACCTTTTGATAACAAAGATAGGAACGATATTCAAAACCAGCACTGACATTGAGCAATCGAAGATCACCATTGGCAGCAGAGAAGCTGCCCAACACTGTAGAATATTCTGAGCCAGTATTCTTCATGACAAGCGACGATAGATGTTTCAACATATCTATAGTAACATCTTCATGAGAAGAAGCCAGACGCATCGATTCGCGATAAGCTAATCTTAAATCAAGATTCATCAACTGCTCCAACAAGGGGGCGCTTGTTTGCTGTTATTCCATTGTCGAAGAGTAACTGATTTTCAATCTCTGTCACCGTTGAACCCTCTATGGCGGTAGAATGTGTAATTAACGAATACAAATAGAACTTGCCGTGATCTATCTGTTGATCAATACCCAACGACTTATATTTCGTGAATAATATCAATAAGTTCTTGCATAAGGGAAGTCTTCGATTGATTATAAGAATGTTACTCACATTGAGCAACATTTTCCGGGATATCTATCCGCGCTTGCTATAACATTTATATAAAGGCATTAGTCCCTTTCGAAGTACAGGGCTCTGGACTATGAAGGACAATATCTTTTGGGACAACGGTATTTCATATCCATTCCTCGTAGCGATGTCCAATCTAGCTAAAGCACGGTCGGCATACGCAGGATGCTGCATGGCGAAGTTCAAAAACCAATGCATCTCTCTTTGCTGCCACAACTGGGAAGAAGAATGTGGCAGATGGTATTTTTGCATGTAGTAAATTCCAATCTTATCAAACCCTTCTCTGAAACTAAACTGTTTGCTAGGATTGGAACTCACAGAGATGGTCTCCGACAAGGTTATAATCGTAGTATCTTCGTCGATAAAGGCAAACTTCCCTCGATAGGCCATGTCTTGAAATAGTTGGAAATCTTGAGTAGGAAACGCTTTGTTGCTATAAGCGAACTCATCCTCGGCCAATATCTCATCGAACACTGCTTTTCTATAAACACAGGTTGATGTTTTCATCCGGCGGAATTTCCCCTCATACTCAGCGATAACACCGCTTAATCCGGACTGTTTTTCTCTGATGCACACGCCTTCAAACTGAATCAATCGATCGAGAATCTTATCATTGTTCTCATCCCAAAGTTTGCAATTGGTATGCACCAATACCACATCGGGTTGGCTTTCGAGAATCTCGACTTGTTTTTGCAGTTTATCGGTAGTAATCCAATAATCATCGCCTTCCAAATAGGCTATATACTTACCCCTACACTGACGGTAGGTCCTCAACATATTGAGGTTGAGTCCAAGATTGTCTTTCTCTTGAGCTAAAAGACGTACCTTCCCTGGATACCTATCCGCATACGCTTGGCAAATAGCACGAGTTCTGTCGGAAGAATGGTCTTCTCCAATCACAACCTCGAAGGGGAAAGATGTCTGCTGCGATACAGCACCCTCCAGGACCTTTTCGATATATGACTCTTGGTTGTAGGTCACCAAACAAACACTTAATAGAGGAGAAGTCATGAGGTTGAAATCTTTATTTCTTTGTCATTTTCTCGAAGGCGGCATACAGTCCCATCAAGTCATGTTGCCTGCAAAACCGATACAGCCATCCTCGATTGGAATAATCTATCCAGGAACCTGCATTCTGATGAATGGCCAAGAGGGTCTCTTGGTTAGAGAAATCAGAATGCAATGCATTTGTAAACACCGTTGTTGGATATACAGTCATACTATTATCAAATCGCTGTATTTCGTTCACCCGACGATAACCCAATGATTGAGCCATATTGCTTATCACCTCTGGCATCACGGGAAACGGGCATGCAGGATCCGATGTATAATGCTTGTCGGAATACCAATCTAAACAATCCTTCATAAAAGCATGCCCCTTTTCTGCTCCCATTATAGCCGCCTCCATACGATAATGCACTGCATTATTGGCCCAATAAGCTTCAGAACCACAAAAGAAGGAGTTTGCAAGAACACTATCGAAAGGTTGATACACAAACACATCAGAATCAAGATATACCCCTCCCTCTGAATACAGGGCAAAAAGTCTTACATAGTCGGCAGCAAAGGCATATTTTTTGGCTGCAAGAGCCTCTTTGGTAAAAGAGACAGAATCGAAATCAAAACTATTACCATCCCAACAACGAATCTCATAATCAGGCATTATACGTTGCCAGCTATCAATACATTTCTGAATCGACCTGGGCTTATTATCGTCACTAAACCAACAGTAATGTATTATCTTGGGTATCATACATCAATCAGTTTGTTCCACGCTGAGACATGAAGGAATGAATAGAACTATTTGTCGGATAAAGCAACATGCGCTTTGGATAGTGAGGACAAGGTATGCGAGAGAGACTGAGATATGTTTGGGTGACGATTTCTGCGATTTACAAACAACTATATTCTGTTATTTTCCAACAATATACACATTTACATCACAGAACTTTTCCCAAAGCGAAGGCAAAGCCTAATAGTTACTATTTGTGCAGGCTATGAGATATAGAATCTTTATCATAAACCTTTGTATCACAACAGCATGATTGGCTCCACGATGTCTCTATACTGGACTACAAAAATACCACTTTTTTATCGAACTGCCAAACTTTAATATATAATTATTATTTTATAAAACACAAAGCAATAAATATCAACCATTTGTTCACAGCAACAAAGAATGGAGACTACAGCCTGCACTGGATAAACGTAGGGCTATAACCAACGCAGAGAGGACCTATGGCTGATGGGGACGTGAGACAAGGGCTCTCAAAATGAAACAACCATAGCTTACCATTCTCTATAGAGAACAGATAATCTTGGTTGAGCCATATGGCCGTATGACGGTTGACGAACCAGGAATATTCGGAGTTAGAAAAAGGGACCTGCCTTTTTAGAAAAGATCGACACCCATTTTGACGGCTATCCCCTATATCCATGACGACCCGTTAATCGAGACAAAATTTTGGAGTCACCCTTATCGAGAAAAACAACATCCGATGGTCCTATGGGGTCAACATATACACGATGCCTTGATGGCGGAGACACTTCGTCTCCAGCCACCTTGCATAGGTATTCACGATGCGATATTTCGATTAGCTCGGCGACATTTGACGACGACTTCTCCGACTCCGAACAAAAGATAGATTTTTCACATATTATTTTGTTATTATCACGTATTTTAACGCCATTTAATTGAACAGATACTTCCAGTTGATCATATTCGTTTTCCGGCACCTGTTTTTTGTCAGCCACAGAACTATTCCCACAGTTAAAGACAGAGGCTGTTTCAGTGCTTGAGACACTTACCGTCCATGTCGAAATGGAGTAGCAAGCCCACTGTGTTTCGTACAATACGGGCAACGGCGAAGCCTCTTTTACGCAGTCTTTTTCCTCTCGACGGTGAAGCCAGTCAATCCGGGAGAGAATGGATGCACCTTCTTCGAAGCCATCCGAACCGCATTTCTCAGAACTATTCTGCCCACGCTTGCTCGTTCTGCTTTATCAATGGCTGCTTCGCGTTGAGTTTCCTCCGACCCCAGCGACTCGTAGAGCGCACCTTCGAGCACAATCAGTTCTTGCGTAGATACCATCACTCGCTGACGATTAGATCGATAATGTATTAGAGCAAAAGCGCCAACATGTTCATTTTCAGAAAACGAAAGTGCAAGGAACCCTTTGTCATTGCGAAGAGCGGCTGTATCGACAACGGAAGACAAAAGTTGGTCGTCGAGAGGGCTGAGAATCAACGAACGTCGAGAGGGCGCAACCTTTGGTACTTGCTGATCGGTAAAAAGCTGACGACAAGTAAGCAGCAACAACTCATCGCCATAACGAAAGTCTTTATTGTTTGAGATCAACGCTTTTGAAAGCTCACCCACTGTGGTGTCACAGTCAAACAGGATATTGCCTAACTTGATGTTGCTTCTAAAGCCTTCAGTCGAAGGAAGGAAGTCTATCGACGGCAGGCGGACTTCGGTGATTCGATAAGGAGCCAGCACCGCAGCCTTGTAGTACTGCATACTCAATGGGACAAAGACCGGATAGGGGCTGTGGTAATTGGACGACACAAAGGCATTGGTATCGGAAGTTAATGCATATTTATACTATGCTTTTTTGATTTTATAATGTAATTCATTCTATGAAATACATACTCTGCTTTCCGATGATATGATCACGAATTTCGGCGAACTACTGTTTTTTTCATATGATTATCCGAATGAAGGTGATTGCTTGTTTCCACTACACGCTCAGGCAAAACACCTCTTAGCAGATAATCATACTGTTTTTATAAAAAACCTTTTTAACAATTGATAACCAATTACAAAGCCAACCACAGATGGATATGGGAAACTTATAGAACAGATAAAAAAGCGTAGATTCGATGTGGAAGGGCAGATTGAAGAGCTCTAATTGGCGGAAACGCGAGTTACTCAGAGCGTCTTTCTTCGAAAAAACAAGGATTTCTGTGATGTTTTTCAAAAAAAAACATACTGGAATCACTTACAGTCATAAATAATTGTTTGTCTGCAATATGCACATAACTCCTAATAACAGAACTAGTTTCCAAGCGCGCTCATATCGGTAATTCCGATCGTCCTATCGGAACAAACGTCAACACAACCGATGATAAGCGATTATTCGGTTGTATTTTTGCAGCGTCGAACAGAGATACTCGACACCCCCTCAAAGTAAAGAAGGAAGACAGTATCTGTAACGGCACAACCAAACCAAATATTGTATAACTATTAAAAGGAAAAACGCTATGTCAGTAAAATTCTATCAGTGCCCCCACTGTGGCAACATATCGGTGATGCTTGTCGATTCGTCGGTGGTCCCCGTCTGTTGCGGAGAGAAAATGACCGAGTTGAAAGCCAAGACTCAAGAAGAGATGGCCGAAAAACATCTACCTGTGGTAGAGCGTGGAGAGAGATGTACGCTCAAAGTATCGGTAGGATCGGTGGCACACCCGATGGCCGACGCCCACTACATCCGTTTCGTGGTAGTAGAGACCGCGCACGGGGCTATGTACCACTACCTGAAACCGGGCGACAAACCCGAAGCAACATTCTGCGATGTCCACGATCCGGCAATAGCCGTATATGAATACTGCAACATTCATGGTCTGTGGAAGACTGAAATAGCAAACAATACAAAGCAAACTCAGCATACCGACAATACAAAACAATACGAGGGCTCGAGTTGTGAGACAAAAAACAGACGTAACCTATTCGCTTTATTCTGTGGTCTGATGCTACCGCTATTCGCTTTTGCCACCAATACCAATTCTGCATCTTCAACCATAACCAAACCAAAACTGCAGAAACAAACTCTCAATGGCGATATGTGTACAGTATCTTCCAACCAGACACTGTGTCTGAAAACCGATTGTAAAGCCTTGATACCGTACCACGAACCATCAGCTCGTCGCTAAACAAGAGTCCTCTATTGTTTTTATTGAACACTGAACCTGTATATAAATATATTAACACGTTGGACAAAAAAATATCAAGATCCCCAATTAGTGTATATTAAGAATTAATTATTTTAAAGACAACTTATTGAGATTTTTATATTGCCAACAAGTTATATTAATCAAGAGATGCTTTTCATACTACTATCTTTCCAATCATCTTTTTCCTGTTCACAGCAAACAAATCTATTTAAAGTCCGTATAGTTTATTCTAGTATCCGTTTTTTTTAATAAACCCATAACCTATCTTACATACTTTCAATAAAAACTGCTCATTTTTGTGAGGATGGCAAAGGGGGAGTGTGAATTCCCCCTTGTCTGTATCCGGAACAGGAATGAATGAGTGATCGGTGGTGAGTGATCAGACAATTCTTTTTGTGTTTCCCATCTACATTTCGCTCACTTTATGTATCTTTATCTCCCTTTGGTCGGTGAAGATACGGTCGTTCGGAAATGAGATTTGAAAACTTTTTGTGTTTCCCATCTACATTTCGCTCACTTTATGTATCTTTGTATTTGCAAGTAAAATAGTCAACAATATGGAACTACGTCAGTTACGTTATTTTCTTCGCACCGCCGAGACTCTCAGTTTCTCCGAAGCAGCCAGAAAGCTGTATATCTCACAGAGCACACTCTCCGAGCAGATAAGCAAACTCGAAGAAGAATTAGGAGCGCCCCTATTCTTAAGGAAGTCACACAGAATAAGTCTCACAGAGACAGGCACCCGGCTCGTAGAGCTGGCCCGCACCACTATGGATCATGCCGACCGCTGCCTCAACATCAACAAAGAGAAAGACGGCGACATATCGGGCGAGCTGTTTATCGGCGTCACCTATTCCTTCAGCACCATCCTCACCGAGACCCTTACTGCCTTCGTCCAGCAGTGTCCCAAGGTGAAGCTACACGTGCGCTACGCCACCAACGAAGAGCTAAGTAGGATGCTTCAGCGACGCGAGATCGATCTTGCACTAGCCTATCAGAACCACCGTCACTCCAACGTCAACTCCGAGATACTCTTCACCGACAACCTCTGCACCATAGTGCGCTGGGACCACCCCCTGGCTCAACGCAAGTCTGTGACCATCGACGATCTGAAACGACTACAACTGGCTCTGCCCACCGACCTACTTATCTCCCGTCAGGTGTTGGACAAAGAGCTTGCCCGCACCAATACCACCCTACCCTACCATATGGAGATAAGCGATGCAAATTTTCTTCTCGAAGTAGTAGAAAGAGGCAAATTCGTCACAGTGCTGGCCGGTGGCACTATCCACATGCATACTTCATTGAAATCTATACTGCTCGATTTTCCCAACAACAACGTGCAAGCATGCATTCACACCCTCAAAGACAACTACAAGAAACGCAGCTGCCAGATACTGATAGACCTGCTTCGCAACAGCGAACGCGTACGGCTCATACGTACCAAACACCCCATATATAGGTAAAGGGGCATCGTAAATGCCATTATATGTTGATTTGTTGATTTGAAAGAATATTGTTGATGCCAATAATCAATTCAACGACTCAACGAACAAACACATCAACAACATTTAACCGTATCAACTACTACAACAGAAAGAACATAGCCACACCAGTGATGGTGATCAGCGTTCCTATCACCTCGCGGAACGAGATTCTTTGGTGGTGCAGCAACGAATATGGTACAATGATGAGCACCGGAGTCAGTGCCATCAGTGTAGAAGCAATACCCGCATGGGTATAACGTACTGCCATAAGCGATAGTGATACTCCGATAAAGGGGCCAAAGAAGGTGGTAAGCGTTGCAAAGGTCATACCCTTTCTATCTCGCGCGGCCTTACCTACCAGATGAAGTTCTTTGCGCATAGCCAATATCACAGTGAATCCTACCAATCCGGCCAAGGCCCGAATATAAGTACCAGCAAACGGCATCAGAAACGCCACACTCTGTGAGGCATCCACAGGCAACGAATCGGCATAGTAGTTGAGGCCGATCTTGCTCAACACCAACCCCACGCCCTGCCCCAATCCGGCGCCTATGCCAAACAGCACACCTTTCAAGGGCAACTTCAGCTTAACCGTATTGCCGCTTCTCACCATTATCGAGAACGCGATACCAGACAGCGTCACCAGCATGGCCACCCACGATCCCCATCGCATCTCCTCACCCAGAAAGAGCCATCCCGTGATACCCGCAATGGGAGGAGCCATCGTCATAAACAGCTGCCCGTATTTCGACCCAAAGACAATATAGGAATTAAACAGACAATAGTCGCCAAACACATAGCCCACAAAACCCGAAAGAGCCAACCACAACCAAGCGCTACCCGAAGCAAACGACGGATAGGGCACCCCTGTGGCTATCCACAACAATGCCGTAAGCATAATTAAGGATAGAATCATACGGATAAGGTTGAGAGGAAGCGACCCCATTCGGTGGCTGGCCTCATCGGCAAAGATAGCCGTAGCCGTCCACGAGAAAGCTACTACAAGCGATATTATCTCACCAAGATACTGCATATACTGATTCAATACGGTTTTTATTGCAAATTCTTCAAAAGTAAGCCCTGATATCTATTCTAACATCGCACAAAAAATATAATTTCTATACCTCCAACACTGCTACAACATCAATATAACATCATATAAACAACAATGTTAAAACACATACACTACCTTACCATTCGTTTGCAAAAATACAAAAAAAACAGCTAATGGGATGGATATTTATTGGTCATACTCTCAGAAGTGACGAATCGAAAAACGTATAAAATAATTACTCTCTGTCTTGATCATCGTACCTAGAATTTTCAGAAGTGACCTGACGATTATTAAGAAAATGTTACAATCGCAAGCTGTAACACTATTGTAATACGTCGGCAGTATTTTTGCAGCCGAAAACGTAAACCAACACAACATTGCGCAACACGTTGTAGATAAATTGAAACGAATCTAAACACAAAAAAAAATGAAGAAAAAAACAATCAAAACATTGGCTCTATCTATTATGATGATAGGCATCATGCCTTGTAAAGCCCAACAGAGTTCTGCAGCCGACACACCTCACGGCACCCCTATCGTCACCATTTTCGGCGACGCCGGTGCCGGAATTCACCAAGGTGACGTCTCTTCCTTTGGTTTCAACCTAGAACGCGCCTACATTGGATATCAATACAAACTCAACAGCAACTGGAAGACCAAGGTTGTCTATGATATGGGCAAAGGCGACGACAATGCTATACAGCGTATGGGATATGTGAAAAACGCCGAGATTGACTACACCCATGGGCGGTGGAACGTAAACATGGGTCTGACCTCAACAGCACAATTCAACATACAAGAAAAGTTCTGGGGATATCGATATGTATATAAATCATTGATGGACCAATGCAAATGGGGTAGCTCGGCCGACCTAGGTATTTCGGCCACCTACAAAGCCACCAACTGGCTGAGTGCAGACCTATCGATTTTCAACGGCGAAGGATACAAAAAGATTCAATCAGACAAGAACATGCTTTATGCATTAGGACTCACAATGCACCCCATAGATAATCTCACAATGCGTATCTACGGTGACATGAAAGACCGACAGGATACTTCTACTCAGTACACAGTGGCTTTTTTTGCCGGTTATAAGGCCAAGTCGTTCAGATTGGGAGCAGAATACAATATGCAAATCAACCACGGTAATAACGAAGGTCGAAACCTTCAAGCTTTCTCCATTTATGGAACCTTGAAATTGTCGGACCGCATGGAAGCCTACGCTCGCTACGACGAAGGATCCTCGAACGCTACAGACGACTGGAGTTATGCCCAAGACGGACGTACAGCCATCGTGGGTCTTCACTATCATGCCAACCAACTCCTATCTATATCACCCAACATCAGAGTAGCGCAGTCTGCATCCAGCTCAGACGCCACTATCTATGCTTCTATCAGTGCCAAGATCAGCCTATAGAGATCTTCAAGCATAATTTTTCAATCAAATCTCTGTGACAAAAAAAAAGAAACCAGAATAACCAAATCAAAATCCAATAATTAATATCATGAACAGAAAACAACTTTCACCTATCGTAGCCATTGCAGCCCTCTTGGCCGTAGGCTGCGCCAACCACACTACCACTACTGAATCCTGCTCCCTTTCGGGTGCCGGTGCCACATTCCCCGAACCTTTCTACAGCATGGCCTTCGATGCCTTTAATACTGCAAGCGGAAACACCGTGAACTATGGTGGCATAGGCTCTGGTGGCGGTGTCCGCAATTTGAAAGACAAAATCGTTGACTTTGCAGGTAGCGATGCTTTCCTGAGCGATGACGAGATGTCCGAAATGGACGCCGTGGTACATGTACCCACATGTATGGGTGCCGTGGTATTAGGTTACAACCTGCCAGATGTATCGGAGATCAGACTCTCGGGGCAAGTTGTAGCCGATATCTTCGCTGGCAAAATCACCCGATGGGACGATGCCAACATCAAAGCACTGAACCCCTTGACCAAACTACCCAGCAAGGACATCATTCCTGTGTTCCGTTCCGATGGTAGCGGCACCACCTTCGTATTCACACATTATCTAAGTCAGGTAAGCCAAGACTGGAGCAACAACTATGGAGCAGCCAAATCGGTCGATTTCCCAGTGGGCCAAGCTGCCAAGGGTAACCCTGGAGTATCGAGCGTAGTGAGCCAGACTCCTTATGCCATAGGCTACATAGGTTCTGAATACGCTTTCGCTCAGCAGATACCCATGGCCATACTACAGAATCCACAGGGCGAATTCGTAAGTCCCACCGTAGAGAGTATTTCTGCTGCAGCCCAAGGTAATCTACCCGCCGATACTAGAACCATGATCACTAATTCCGAAGCCCAGGGTGCTTACCCGATCAGTTGTTTCACATGGCTAATCGTTTATCGCGAACAGCATTATGCCGACCGTAGCGAAGCGCAGGCCAAAGCCACGGTTGAGTTACTCAAATTTATGCTCAGCAACACTACTCAGCAGTCTGCCCACTTAGTGAACTATGCACCTCTGCCAAAATCGATGGTGAAACAGAGCATTGAGAACATCAAGCAGATCACCTACGACGGGGCAACTATCGAGTAACGACCGTAAGGCACACAGGGGGCATAGCCCCCTTTCTATTTCCCCAAAAACAACTCTGCTATCCTACTATCCAAAACAACAAAGTCAAATAGCAATGAACAATTCATCAATTACACTCAGCAGAAGATTGAGGACACTAATGCCCGACACCGACAAACGGTTCTCGGTTATTCTTTGGGCCGCTGCCTTGGTGGTGCCGCTAATATGCGCAGGCATGCTCACTAGCCTCATCG
The DNA here is from genome assembly GCA_045639845.1 of Bacteroidales bacterium. GTDB lineage: Bacteria > Bacteroidota > Bacteroidia > Bacteroidales > P3 > Colimorpha. Next base: position 18,646 of record JAZUDW010000002.1, on the reverse strand, counting down.
CCGACTCCTCTCTTGCTTTCACTCATTTCGGTATCTTTAAATTTATCACATCGTCGCAATGGAGCTATACCGAAGGACACGAAAGCTATGGAGCCCTCCCTTTTATAGCTGGCACACTGGAATCCACATTCTTGGCACTGATCTTCTGTCTTCCTTTCTCAATGACTGTGGCACTCTTCGTAGGCGAATACTATAAAGGACGCCGTATTGCTACCATTTTTGGAACCATTACAGATTTACTAGCAGGTATCCCATCCATCATCTATGGTCTATGGGGCTTTTATGTACTGCGCCCAATTGTAGTAGTCCTAAATCTTTCTGAACAAGGATCATGCATACTCACTGCATCTCTCGTGCTTGCCATCATGATTGTACCATACGCAGCCTCATTAAGTGCCGAATTTATCAAGATGGTTCCAGCTGAACTCAAAGAAGCAGCATACAGCCTTGGTGCCACCCGCGGCGAGGTGCTACGCACCGTTGTGTTCCCTACCGCTGGTTCAGGTATCTTCTCAGCCTTCATTTTGGCCATCGGCCGTGCACTAGGCGAGACTATGACGGTAACCATGCTCATCGGAAACACCAACCAGATGCCCACATCACTCTTCTCTACGGGAAACACAATGGCTAGCATCATTGCCAACCAGTTTGGCGAAGCCGACGGACTAAAACTATCTTCACTTTTTGCCATAGCACTGCTGCTCTTCACCATCACCGCAGTCATCAACCTCATCGGAAAGATACTCATACATCGTGCTCAAAACAAATAACCATGAACAAATTAAAAATACGATTATTCAAAAGTCATCTGCTGCACTATTCAGTAGTGGTTATGGCTGCTCTCATGGCAGTACCACTTTTAGCCATCTTGGGCAAGGTTACTGTTGAAGGCATACAGAATCTAACCCTTTCGTTTCTATTCCAACCCACCCCAACCACCTATCAAGCTATGATTGCATCCGCTACCGGTGGCACCATTCCAGGTGGCATTGCCAATGGCATCGTCGGCACCCTACTCATGCTCATCATGGCATCAGCCGTATCTATACCTATCGGCATCCTGAGTGGTGTGTTTCTAGCAGAAAAACACTACACCGCATTTGCCAAAATAGCAAGCTATATGACCGATATCCTGCAAGGAACACCATCTATCATTCTCGGCATTATTGTATATGCGTGGATAGTGATACCAATGAAAGGCTATAGTGCCATAGCAGGTGCCACCGCACTGGCTATTATGATGCTACCCCTTATCGTACGATCCACCGAAGAGGCGGTCAAGATGCTCCCCTCGAGCCACAACGAAGCTGCTTTGTCGTTAGGTGCAAGCCATTTCCGTGCCGTTTGGCACGTGATTCTTCCTTCTGCATTCGGTCAGATATTCACAGGTGTGCTGCTCGCCGTGAGCCGCATCATAGGCGAAACAGCACCGCTCATGTTTACCGCCTTGGGATGTGCCGTTGTGCAATGGAACATCACCAAACCCATCTCAGGTGTGCCTTTACTCATTTGGCAATTTTTTAACAACCCTGCCATGCAGCCTCTGCTTTGGAGCGCCTCGTTGGTGCTACTCATCATAGTGCTGTTTCTCAATGTATCATCAAAAATAGTAGCCAACAAATGGAAAATATAGACAATCCTATTTTAAAAATTAACGACCTCTGTGTATCATACACTCCTGACAAACTTTCCGTAAGCCACGTCTCCACAAACATACCTCGTCATCAGATTACCGCTATCATGGGTCCTTCAGGTTGCGGGAAAAGCACATTACTTAGGGCTATCAACCGTATGCACCATCTCTATAGAGGCATTTCTGTTAGCGGACAGTTGCTTATGGACGGACATGATCTACTTACTATGAATGCCATGCAGGTTCGTAGGCAAGTTGGCATGGTATTTCAACGACCCAACCCATTTCCAACTATGAGTATCGCCGACAATATTCTAGCAGGATACACTCTCAATGGCTTGCGTCCTGACAAATCGCAACGCAATACCATCATAGAACAAAGCCTTCGCAGCGTAGGACTTTGGGACGAAGTAAAAGACTCTCTCACCAAACGCGGAACTTTTCTCTCTGGCGGACAGCAGCAACGCCTCTGTATTGCCAGAGCATTGGCACTAAGGCCCAAGATACTACTCATGGACGAGCCCACCTCGGCACTCGATCCCATAGCTACCGCCACTATCGAAAACCTAATCGTAGAACTAAAAAACGAGGTTACAATCATCATCGTTACACACAATATGGGGCAAGCTCGTCGCGTATCGCAGCAGTCTCTCTTTATGTACCTTGGAGAATTAGTTGAGAGCGGAACCACCGAGCATCTTTTTTCTAACCCCTCCGATGCTCGTACAGGGGCCTACCTCTCGGGACACATAGGATAACTGCTGTCCTTTAATCCTTAACAACCTCTAATATTAAACGTTTTATAACCGTAAAAAAATAAAACTTTTCAATGTTTTAGACTTCTTTACTCACGAGATTGTATTTGATTCAATGGTACTTTTAACCTCCCGATGGTCGTTGAATTGAAAGAAATAGGGCTGGTACTCACGTAATGTACCGGCCCTTTTGATTATCTTTGCCTACACCCGTAAAACAAGAAACACTTTATTTTGGTTCCTAATCACATCGAACAACAACAAATTGATGCGTTCATTACATTTCGGGGCCAACTACTACCTGGGTAAACTCATCGCGAGCAAAGATGCGTCGGGCTACATCTTGTAGCTGTTGAGGCGTGGTGTGCTCAATGGCATGGAAGTAACGGTCTGTAAAACGCTCGTCGATATGGGCGATGGTCATGGATCTGTAGCGTTCGCTACGCTCAAAGATGCCATCGATGCTACGCAGGAAGTCCCCCATGAGGTAGTGGCGCACGATGTCGAGCTCTTGGTGGGGTATAGGCTCGCTACATAGTCGGTCCATCTCGTAGTATATCTCTTTCAAGGCAGGATAAGCATGCTGTGCGCCTACATCGGTGGAGATGAAAAAGAGGTTGAAGTCGCGCATCATGTGGCAATATGAATATATGCCGTAGGTGTATCCTTTGTCTTCTCGTATGTTGCTCATGAGTCGAGAACCGAAATAGCCACCAAGCACGGTGTTCAGAATACTGAACTGTGCATACTCCTCACTCTGCCAGGAGAAGGGCAGCAGGCGACCGATTCTGAGAGTGGATTGCACAGCACCGGGGATGGTGCCAGACAGTTCGACGAGGTGGTGGTGGGAAGGCAACGGGATGGAGTTTGGGGCGAAGGTGTCGGCGATGAGGCCTTCGCGGTAAGGCTCGTGGCCAAAGGTCGAGTCTATCAGAGTAAGATGCTCTGGGCTGCAACAACCCGACACGACAATCTGCGCTTGAGCAAGGTGGTAGTGCTGCTGGTAGAAGGATCTGACATCGGCAAGGGTGAGGCGGTCGCAATCCGATGCATCGGCATAGCCACCGTATGGGTGCTCTTTGCCGAAGATAGAGGCGTAAAAGAGGTTGCGGGCCACATAGCCCGTCTTCTGTGCCGACGACATAAGTTGCTGACGGCGCTTGGAGAGATAGACGTTGAAGTCGTGCTGGTCGAAGAGGGGCTGGGTAAAGATTTCGTAGAGTATAGGCAGGAGTTCGGGAAGGTAGCGAGAGAGTGTGTAGGCCGACAGGGAGCCGGTGGAAGTGTCGATATTTTTCTCGAAGGCTATGCCTCGGAAGTCGATGAACTCGGCTATCTCTTGGGCAGTGTGGGAGCGCGTAGCCTCAGAGAAAAGGCTGTTGGCTGCTGCCGACTGGAGGTATTTGTTTTGATAGGCAGAACCAGCGGGGAAGGTAAAATCGAGACGGAGAAGTTCGGTATTGCTGTCGGGAAAGAGATATAGGGGTTGACCGCTCTGCATGCGAAATACTTGGGGTTGGAGCCCGGAACGATCTATTTTGGAGGGCTGGATATTCATAAGGGAAGGGGTATTTGTTGTTTAGAAACAGAGTGTGAGCTTCACGTTGATCTGGCGAGCGGTGAGATAGTTGGCCACATGGTTGTACTGGTCGTTGTAGTCGCGCACCCAGATGTAGGACACTACGTTTTGATAGTTAAATAGATTGAACACTTCGATGCCGAGTAGCACATCGTCAACGTAACGGAAGATTTTCCAATCGTTGAACCTCTCGATCCGAGATAGTTCGATGGTGTTGCCCCAATCGACGCGGAAATAGGAAGGTAGCCGGAAATCGACTTCACGGTCACGCTGACGAGGGTGCATGGCTGGCAAACCAGAGGCATAGACGAAGTTGAGGCTCATACGCCAGAAGGGGATGGACGGTACATAGTCTTGGAAAAATATCTTGGCAGAGAACCGCTGGTCGGTGGGACGAGCCAGCCAGCCAAGAGTGTCGCCGAGGAGGTCTTCCTGGGTCTGCATGAGGGAGAGGCTGGCCCAAGACTCCAACCCAGGCACAAAATCGCCGGCGAGTCGCAAGGATACACCAGCAGCATATCCAACGGCATCATTGTTGGCATCGTAACGCACCCTGAGATTGTCAATACGATAAGGTATGAGGTCTGTTATATACTTATAATATAAGTCGCCGGTGAGACGGAAAGGGCGGTCGAGCCATTGGAATGTGACATCGGTGGTAGCCATGAGCTGATAGGACTGCTGGGCTTTGACTCCCAGGTTGAGTGAACCATCGTCTAGGCGATACTCCCTGTAAAGAGGTGGCTGGCTATAGGAGCCGGCGGAAATGCGATAGACAATGTTGAGCTTGCGGTTAGGCCGATAGCTGAGACTGACACGGGGACTGACAATGAAGTGCATTGGCATCCTAACTCCCCATGAGGTGGACTGGGATCCAGGGGCCGATGAGCGGACAAGAGTGACGCTATCGACCATGGTACTATACACATGCCCACGCAGACCAAGTAAGAGACTGATATCATCGCGGTCGTTGGTAGTGAAGTTGAGGCTGCGCTGTGCATAACCCATAGTTCTCAAAGTGGCGAGCCTATTATTGGCATTACAGAAAAGCTGCAGTATAGGACTGTGGGGCATATTACTGCTGTCGCCCGGAAAGATATCGGGATAAGGGAGGGCATATCCGGCCGAATCGATCCACTTCCATTCGCGCATGTGGTCGTTGATACGGTCATACTGCCAACGAAGCCCCCAAAGCCAGCTACCAAGACGGGCATATTGATAGGCCTTGACTTCGGAGGACAGGACAGTGGTGGCAAGATGGTTGCGTGCATGTTCGAGCGAGGTGCCAACGCCACGTTCGAACTCAGAATTGAGGCTATCGGTAGAACCCATGTTGACCTGATAGATCCAATACTGGGTCTGCACGTCGTAGAGTTCTTGCTCACGGTTGTGTTGTATGGAGGTGATCCAACGAAGGTTGAAGAAATCGGAGGGGTGCCAATCGTATGTAAGGGCTGCCAAGGAGGTAAAGTAGCGGTCTTGCTCCTGGCCGTCGAAATAGGCATCGTAGCGCATGGGGTTGAAAAAACCACCCAGCATGGTGGTCTGGCTCTGAGGGATGAGGCCATAGACATTGCGGCTGAGGATAGTAAGCAGCGAGAGGGACTGAGAGGTATCAATCATATAGCTCAACACAGACTGAAGGTCGCTATAGGACGAGGTATAGGCACCCTTGGTCTGCAAGGAGCTAAAGACATAGTTGTTGGAGTGCTGACGGATGCCTACAGAGTAGGAGAACCGCTCATCACTGCCAGCCAATCCTTGCACAGAGGCAGTAAGGCCCAAGAAGCTAGCCGACACTTTGGCACCAAACTGGGTGGGGCGTGCATAGATAAGGTCGAGCACCGAAGAGAGCTTGTCACCGTAAGCAGCCTCGAAACCACCGGGGGAGAACTGTATATGGTGGATGAGATCGGGATTAATAATACTCATACCTTCCTGCTGTCCGCTGCGGATGAGCTGAGGACGAAAGATCTCCACATCATTGATATAAACAAGGTTCTCGTCGAACGAGCCTCCTCGTACAGAGTACTGCGACGAGAGCTCATTGTTAGAGTTTACGTCAGGCAGGGTCTTCAACAGATTCTCGACTCCGCTATTAGGGCCCACCACTTGTTCCAAGCGCTGACGCTCAATATAGTCAAAGTTGGACATACGGACGCGATTATCGCGAATGGTGACAGTGGGGAGCTGGCTAGCCTGGTCTTTCAAAACAATATTCTTCACCCTCGTCTCTCCTTTGCGGAGCCGCACCGTGAAATCTATTGGGTCTTTGCCCACGAAGGAACAACGAATGGTGAGTGTGGTGTCTGATGGAAGTGTGAGCATATAACGACCACGTCGATCTGCCAATGATCCGTGGACAGGAGAGTATCCGATAGTAGTGACAGAGGCAAACTCAACGCCATCGCCATCTTTGTCGGACACGACACCACGCAATGTAGCCTGGGCATATAGGGAGGCGCCCCAGCCACAAAACAACAACATCAATATATATTTATACAATGGTTTCAATATGGATTGCAACAATTTAATTATTTTCTGTTCTACCACAAGAGGTGCTACAAAAACCAATGGATAGAAAAAAAATGTATTCAATAAACGTCGATAGTCAACTTTTTATTGCCTATTTATGTGATGATAAAAAATAAATTGGTACGATTTTGCTTTAGATTGTTCAGATATTATGGAGTTGAGACGAAGGAGCATAGCGGGCTATGTAACTGAGGAACAAGTTCAAAATAGCCAACAAGGTGAAGTAAAAGCGTATCAAGTTGTCATACCTTTGTGTCCCATGTTATTTTTTCATCATCACTATATAAGAAAGAATCATTTTTTACGTTATACAAAACAAGTCGAACTATTGTTTTGCCGATATGAAGCTCACAAGGCTTGCATTATACAAAGCAAAAAAACATTCGACCGGAGTGGAATGAACGATAATCAATAATAAAAAATCCTTTGATGATGAAGAGATTGTTGCTTTTGGGTGTTTTGATACTGACTAAGGGGATTCTTATGGCCCAGAGTCTCAGCATTTCTTTCAACTCACAGAGTGAAGCTCGTTTCTATTTCTACATAAATGGTAAGCTTTACAATGAGACTCCGGTGGGATCTATCACAATCAGCGGATTAGACGACAAAGAATATCTGTTTCGCATAGTGGTGGACGATCCTTATGCAGTGCAGGTGATCAAAAGTTTACGCCCATCGACATCGGGGGCTAGCTACAACCTACTATTTAATCCGGTACAGGAGCGCATTATCGTCACTTCGCAACGAGGCCGACAGGATGCCGCCACAGGTGGGGCATCTCAGTCGAAAGCCGTCTCGGCTCCCATACATTCCACCGCTACCATACCTACGGCCAACACGAAGGAGGCAAAACTAAGAAACAGCCGTAGGAAAGCAGACGACACTGAGGGTGGTACCACTGGTGCAAAAATCCACACGGTAAAGGAACCGGTGTTTGAAGAATAACACAGTGCCCCACATCAACAGACACAGAATAAAAAAATATTAACGGAATATACAAATGAAAGTAAGACTTACCATCTTAGCATTCCTTGCTCTATGCTGGACTGCTCAAGCTCAAAACCAAATCGATAAACAAGGTCGAAAACAGGGCCACTGGCTGATTACCGACAATAGCGGGATGAAGATATTTGAGGCCAACTACAAAGACGGCCTTGAATCGGACACTTCTCTTTACTATTATGCCAACGGGCAGATACGCATTCGCAACGTATATACTACCCCAGGCAGAATATGCAGACACGAGGCCTTCGACGAGCAAGGTCATTTGCTTGCTACAGGCATCTACAACCAGAAGAACCGCGATGGAGAATGGCGCTTATATACCGAGGCTGGCAAACTTATCAAAATAGCCAACTACCGAATGGGTATCAAAGAGGGGTTGCATGTTGTATTTACCTCTAACGGTGACACCGCAGAAGTGGCCACATGGAAAGACAACCACCGCAATGGTCGCTGGTGGAAACGTCTAGATGGCAACGGATGGATCACTGGCACCTTCGTAAACGGCGGGCTTGAGGGTCGTGTGACAGAATACGACGGCAAGGGTCAGTTGGTCCGCGATGGCAACTATCTGCATGGTGCCAAACATGGTCAATACCGCTACCTTGAAGGCGGTGTGGTAACTATCGACGAAACCTGGGATAATGGAATACTTCGCGACAGAAAGATCCTCCTCCATACGACCTCCCCTACCTATGTATCTATCTATAACATCGCCTATTTCTACCCCAAAGGCAGCACTAAATCGGTGGTAATGAAAATGGATGGAACCACTCTTTCATGCAACGACAATACGGAGAATATCTTTGCACGCATCGGTACGGACCTCTTTGTGACAATAGACAAAAAGAATCGTGTGGCTGCCAATAGGACCTGTATTCAAGGATTGGGCAAAGATGGTGAAGGCCGTGTGATAATAAGTCTAGATCCTACTCCTACTTTCAATATCTTCCCCGACGAGGAGACCCAGAAGATGGTGCAGTCGCTGCTGCGTTTGGACCAACTCGACGAATAGCAGTTGAAACTAAGTGAAGGCAACCTATAGAAATTCAATTTATGAAATCGTAATAATAAACACAACAAGACTCAAAATCATAAGAAATTAATTTCTGAAGGTTGCCTCAACTGTTGATTTGAAATCAACAACACAAGATCAAGCAATCCGAGGTACGCAAATTCATTGGAATTAACAGAACAACATTTTTTCAAATCAACAGTTCAACAACTCAACAATACAATACTACTGATCACTAAAAGGAAAACGATTGTCTGTTTGCAGATCATTGTTTAACAAAAAAACAAGGTTGCTTCACAGCGACCCTGTTCACATTAAACACTATTACAAAATCCAGAATGATTATTCAAACACCTATTCAGGTAATCTTCATTATTTTATGCAATTTCAACCAATTGCGTTAACATTGCAAAGATACGTGTTTTTTTAATTCCAACAAAATAAATTTCGTTTCAAGCACATAAAAAAAACAAAAAACTCATGAATACAGCAATATTATCAGCAATTAAAGAACGTAGAAGCATTAAGAAATACAGTCCTGTACAGATTCACCCAGACGAGCTAGACGCTGTGCTCCAGGCGGCCCTTTATGCTCCCAATGGCCACGGATACCAAGCTTCACTTATGGTGGTGGTGCAGAATCCTGACACTGTGATGCAGCTTTCGCGCATGAATGCCGAGATTATGGGTACCGACAAAGACCCATTCTATGGTGCACCAACCGTAGTGGTTGTGTTTGGCAACACAGAGGTGCGAACCTGGGTTGAGGATGCAACACTCTCGGCTGGCAACATGTTGATGGCAGCACCCGCTGTGGGCTTGGGTGGATGTTGGATACATAGAGCCCGACCCATGTTTGAGAGCGAGGAAGGCAAAGAGCTAAAAAAGAGATGGGGTGTTCCTGACCAATATGAAGGGGTAGCTAACATAGTGCTAGGCTATGCAGCCGGCACGCCCAAACCACAACCCGAACGCAAGGAAGGGCGCATTATCTATGCTCAATAAAACGAAATAATTTAGGAAAAGACTTTTTTGAAAAGTATGATTCCGTTATCAAGACACTAACGTCGGACAACACATCACTCTGCATCATCAACATTATATCAACAATCCTATCAGCATGAAACGTATTGCCACTCATACGCTGGGCTGTAAACTCAATTTTGCAGAAACATCGCACTTAGTGAGGCAGTTTATTGAAGCCGGCTACGCCCCTGTAGATTTCCACCAGCAAGCCGACCTATATATCATCAACACCTGCACCGTAACAGCAATTGCCGAGAAGAAATGTCGCAATATCATACGTCAAGCCATAGCCACCAATCCAGAAGCCCTTGTGGCAGTGATTGGTTGCTTCGCTCAGAATGCCGCCAGCGAGATAGCTTCCATACCTGGTGTTGACATTATACTAGGCAACGACGAGAAACATAGACTTTTCTCTATTGTAGAGCAACATATAAAGCATTTGAAGAGTGGAAATCTCTACCAAAGCCAATGTTCATCCCCTACCGATTTCACTCTCAGCTACTCTATAGGCGATAGAACCAGGACTTTTTTTAAAATACAAGACGGATGCAACTATTTCTGCACCTACTGCGCAATCCCCTATGCTCGTGGTCGTTCTCGTAGCGCCTCTATCGCCGACACAGTAGCTATGGCTCGTAAGATAGCAAGCGAAGGTGCCAAAGAGGTGGTGCTCACAGGTATCAATACCGGTACCTTCGGGCAGAATAACAAGGAATCATTCATAGACTTACTAATTCAACTCGACGAGATAGAAGGCATAGAACGTTACAGAATTTCCAGTATCGAGCCCAATCTCCTCAGCGACGAGATTATCGAGTTTGTAGCCAAATCTAAACGTTTTGCCCATCATTTCCATATACCCCTCCAAGCCGGAAGCGATAAAGTGCTTAAACTCATGAATCGTCGCTACGACACTCAGTTCTATGCCGACAAGCTCCACACCATCAAACAACAGATGCCTCACTGCTGCATTGCTGCCGACTTGATGATAGGCTTCTACGGCGAAGGAGACAGCGAGTTTGAACAAACATGTCACTTTGTGGAATCTATACCGCTTAGCTATCTTCATGTGTTCACCTACAGCGAGAGACCCAACACTCGAGCACTGACTTTCGACGAAAAAATACCTGTACACCTTCGTCGCCAACACACTAACCATATTCTTAACATTTCCGACCGTATGAAACACCGTTTCTACCAAGCCAACGTAGGAAGGTCAGAGAAAGTGCTATGGGAGAGCGATGTAAAAGATGGATTCATGTACGGATTTACCGACAACTACCTCCGGGTAAAAGCGGCCTATAAGGAATCGTTGGTCAACAAAATACAAGAAGTCAAATTGACTCATTTTGACGATGAATGCTTCACCGTCTGAACTTCGATACTGGCGAGGAAAGTAGAAAAAAAATCATACTTAAAAAAAAATGAGTATCTTTGCCGTTTCAATTAAAAACTATATATAATATTTAATCATTTTAAAAAAAGTACATTATGAGTGGATTCTTTGGCATAGCATCGAAAAAAGCTTGCGCAACGGAGTTATTTTACGGTGTAGATTACCATTCTCACCTCGGCACCAATCGTGCCGGAATGAGCACCATCGAAGAAGATGGTACCATGCACCTCAACATTCACAATATCGCTAATTCTTATTTCCGTACCAAATTTGCCAACGACGTCGAAGAGATGAAAGGCAACTTCGGCATCGGCGTTATCAGCGACACCGAAGCTCAACCAGTAGTAGTCAACTCTCACCTGGGACGTTTCGCAGTGGTCACCGTTGCTCGCATCAACAATCTCGATGATCTTACCAAAGAATGTCTCAACAATAAACAGCAATTCCTCGAACTCAGCCAAGGTCACACCAATGCCACTGAGCTTGTTGCACTACTCATCACTCAGGGTAAAGACTTCGTTGATGGTATTCAGAATGTATTCAACAAAGTGAAAGGCAGTTGTTCTATGCTTGTACTCACCGAGAAAGGCATCATAGCAGCACGAGACCTCTACGGTCGTACCCCCATAGTGATAGGACAGAAAGACGGTGACTACGCTTTGGCCAGCGAAAGCCATAGCTATATCAATCTCGGCTATGAGACCTGCCGCTACGTCGGCCCCGGCGAGATTGTACAGGTAAGTCCCTACGGCCTCTCCCAGCTCAAAGCCCCTGCCGATAAGATGCAGATCTGTTCCTTCCTTTGGATATACTACGGCTATCCTTGCGTAGAATATGAGGATATCAACAACGAAGTAGTACGTCAGCGCCTCGGCTACGCCATGGGCCAAAACGACGACATCGAGGCCGACTTCGTCAGCGCTATTCCCGATAGTGGCATCGGTATGGCTCAAGGCTATAGCGAAGGCAAAGGTATCCCTTACAAGAGCGGTTTTCTCAAATACACTCCCACCTGGAGCCGTAGCTTCATGCCTGTAAACCAAGAGAGTCGCAACCTTGTAGCCAAAATGAAGTTGATTCCTTGCAAGAAAGTGCTCGAAGGAAAAGATGTAGTGTTCTGCGACGACTCCATCGTGCGTGGCACCCAGCTTCGCGACCAAGTGAAGATGCTCTATGCTAACGGGTGTAAACATGTACACGTTCGCATCAGCTGTCCTCCCCTTACTGTGGGCTGCAAATACCTCAACTTCTCGGCTTCTAAGACAGAGAAAGAACTCATCGCCCTTCGCTGCATCGAACAACTTGAAGGTAAACTGCAAAACATCGAAGCCTATATGGACAGCACTACAAAAGAGTACGCCAACATGGTTGAGCTCATCCGTCAGTCTGTAGGTGTCGATACCTTGAAGTTCAACAGTCTTGAAACCGTTGTAGATGCCATTGGACTCCCCAAAGACCGTATCTGTACCCACTGCTTCGATGGCAGTAGCTATGGAGAATAATGTTTCTAGATGTTGAACTGTTTGATCCACTACGGGTATGTGTAGCAGTCAGATTCACTGCGGGCACTGACCTTCGGTTGTGTTCTTAATTTATCGATTTGAGTAGATTGTGTCTTCAATTCAATCAATTCAACAAATAAACAGTTCAACAAATAAACACCTAAAAGACTCTTTCTCTGAAAACAAGCATCTACATACCTATCATAACTATGCTCCTGGCATTATCTCTCAAAGGATTTTCCCAGGAGCATATATCCCATAGCGGAGACACTATCGGTCTCTCGTTGCGCGACGTATATCCATCTCTTGGTATCTCATACCAGTTTATAGACGATACTATTGCACTACAAACCTACCTTGACAGCCTTCCTGCATCCAACCCCGCCAAAGAAGACACTTGCGCCCTTTACATGAACCAGCTTCAACGCATGCAACGCTCTATGCTGCGTATCGCCACACCTAGAAACGGAAAGATGTGGACCGACAGTGTCACATACATCAACGATTTCGACTACTATCGTAACCGCATCGTAGCCGTGGCCGCCATGATGCAGCGACATATGCTGTATTACCGAGAATTAGAGCAGCAACGCATTGAAGAAGAACGACGTATTGCACGCGAGAAAGCACTCCAAGCACAAGCGCTCATAGACAAAGAAGCCAGCGATGCAGTGCGAGAGATACAGCAGCAACACAGTCAGATCGAGAACATCTGCATGGGGTATGGTGTCACAGACAAAGCCCGTATTAAAGATCTAAAAGACCTCCGCTATTCATACCTACCCATCTATAATCAATACAATCTCTCCACTGGCAGTGCCACCGCACAATCTGTAGCCAAACTTCACGAACTGCGTCTATTCCAGCGACAGTTACTCGACAGTGTGCTCCTTCCAGGCAGCATACCCGAGCAGATTGAACGCTTCCCTTCGCGACTACGCGAACGTGCCGGCAAAGATCACCTTGACATATACCGCTCGTACGTCAAGGTGATGCGTACACCACGCGTACCCATCACCTTCAACAGTCTCGAAGGCTATCACCAGTATATAGACCAGATGCAAATCATAACCACGGTGCAACGTCACTATTACCTAGCCGTTGTACTGGCCGACCAAATCGCATCTGGCAACGCCGCCATACAGACACGATGCAGCAAACGCCACAAAGAGATCTATGACTCCTATCGTTCCGTACTAGGACAGACTAACACTGTGCCCGCCTACAGCACCCTTGCCGATGCCCAGAGTTTCGAAGCCATCATCTACGAACACTTAGCCGTACAACAAGCCTATCTTGCTGCTATAGACCGTATAGACCATATCCTTTCTCGAGGCGACTCCATCGTTGCCCTTGTTCCTCGGCATAGTACCGACATCGCCACCGCCTACCGCCTTCTTTTGTCCACTACCAACCTTGTACCCGACTTTCGTTCCATCAAAGGCAGCCAGTTCTTCAACCGCCAGCTTGACGATTTTGAGAGCCTCCAGCAAGCCTACACTACGGTAATAGACCTACGTAGCATTATCTACCTCAAGTCCGACACCATCATTACCGCCAAAAACGCACCCAAAGGATTTGTTGGTGCATACAAAACACTGCGAAGCCAGCGCAACTTTCAGCCAGCATTCCGATCTCTTTCCGAAGCCGACAAGCACATCGATATGCTATATCAGTTTATCGACCTCCAGAACCTCTTTCTTCAAAGCCTCTCATTCCACTACTCCATCCAAAACAACGGCAACCAGATACGTGAATACTGCAACAGCACATACGTCAACATAGCCAAAGCCTACACTCGTCTATTTCGAAGCTACAATCTCGAAGCCTCATTCTATACCGACGACGACCTCGACCACTATCTAGACCTCCAGGAACGTTTACTTTTCTATCAACAATGTATCCTCAAGCTACTCAATTCACCTTCCGAGGCCATCAAAGTTGATCAGCAGCTTAAAGGAGAGAAAGACATAGACCGCATCAAGCTATCGATCACGCAATGAACAATGAGGGTTGAGGAGTGCAGTTGATTTGTTGATTTGAAGAAAGTGATCAGTGAAGTTTTGTTGATTTGAGGATTTGAGGATGTCGTTTCAACTACAGTATGTGTAGCAGGTGGCTCAACTTCGGTAAGTGTAACAGTTAGCTCCACTTCGATAAGTGCAACAGTTAGCTCCACTTCGATAAGTTTAACAGTTAGATCCACTTCGATAAGTTTAACAGTTAGATCCACTTCGATAAGTTTAACAGTTAGCTCCACTTCGGTCGCCGACCATAGTTCGGTTCAACAATCAAACAAACAATTCAACAGAGAAAGCCTCTCCGATCACTATAATATAACAACTAAGCAGCGACAGCCTCACTGATAACAGAAAAATACATTCGTCAAATCTCTGATTATTAAAAAGAAAACAAACCAACAACAATCATGCATACCACATTCCACACACTCGAACAGCTACCAATGGTAGCCCAGCAGCTACTGGAAGCATATCCCGACCAACGATTCTTCGCCTTCTACGCCTCCATGGGTGTAGGCAAGACCACACTCATCAAAGAGCTGTGCCGAGCCCTCGGAGTAACCGACGTAGTATGTAGCCCGACCTTCGCCATAGTCAACGAATACCGAACTGCCTCGCTCGACCCCGTATATCATTTCGACTTCTACAGACTCAAAAACATAGCCGAAGCCTACGATCTCGGCTACGAAGAGTATTTCTACTCAGGCCACTACTGCTTCACTGAATGGACCGAAAAAATCGAAGAGATACTACCCGACCACTACGTCCGCGTTGATATCATAGAAACCAACGGTACAAGAACCCTCCAAGCCGAAGAATATTAATATATGTTGTTGATTTGAATATAGTGATCAGACAATTGCCCCTGCAGATTCATTTGTCGGATCATAGTTCTTTAGGTGATCAGACAGTACCACCCTGCTGATTCACTAGTCGGTTCACTGATCACTTAAACAAACAATTCAACAGCTACCGCAGTGAAGACTACCGCTACACTTATCGAAATAAAACAACAAAACGCCAATAATTTTGCAGCAGCAATCACACTGCCACCCCACACCAAAGCCCTCGATGAAAACAATAAAGATAACAGGAATAATAGTAATAGGTCTGGCACTATTGATCACCATCGTGTCGCTTATTGCAGGTCCTATAGCACGCAACTATGTCAACAAACACGGCCTTGACCTCTTGGGCAGATCCACACGTCTGGAACATGTACGCACCAACCTATGGACCGGACACGTCACCGTGGAAGGACTCCAAGTAAACGAACGTGACGACAGTGCCCCCTTTCTCTTGATCGACACCATAGACGTATCACTACGACTCAGATCACTATTAACCCACTCTATCCATGTGCGCCATATCACATTGGCCGGACTCAATGCAACCATCGAGCAGCAAGGCAGCGAGTTTAACTTCAGCGATATCATCGACCACTTCGCCACTTCAGACACTGACACTACCGCCGAACCCGACAAACCCTGGAAAATGGCATTCTACAACATACGGTTCTCCCATTGGAAGTTGCACTATGACGATATCGCCGTAGGCAGCCATCTGCATCTCGACGATATCAATCTAGCCATACCGGGAGTCTATTTCGACGGTCATTGCCCCACCGAGGCTGGTCTAGCACTTCACCTCTCTGATGGAGGCACCCTCCATACACAGCTCGAATACAACATGGAATCACAAGACTTCAAGATAGATCTTCGTCTCGACAGCATCAATCTACAAAACTTCGAAGCCTACCTCACTCACTCACTTCGTATCTCGAGAGTATGCGGCATAGCCCAAGCCGATATCCAGGCATCAGGCAACCTATCCTCCGTTCTGGCCACTACGATAGGCGGTAGCATCGACCTAAATCAAATCAGCGTCAGCGATGCTGTGCCTACCCCCTTGCTCCATGTGGACCATCTTGGGATCAAGGCTCGCCGGGTGGTTCTTGCCACCAACCTCTATCATATCGAGGAAGTAACAGTCAATGGTTTGAGCACACGTTTCGACCGCTATACCGATGGAAACAACTTTACCCGACTTATACCACCTTCAACAGATAATACACCATCAACCATCCCTTCCGAGTCCCACGATGTACAGAGTCAACCCTTGCAACTCACCATTGATCGTTTCAGAATCAACGACGCCCATATTGTAGTGAACGATCACACGCTGGCCAAACCCTTCACATATCCTATAGATCACATCCAAGTAGCCGCCGATCATATTACCCTCACCGGAGTCAATAGTGCCACCATCACCGCTTCCCTTCCCCATAGTGCACAACTCCAAGCCCAATGGAATGGAACAATCCAGCCTATCGGCCAGCAACAAGACCTAGAGCTCAACCTTACAGGCCTACGGCTCGCCGACTTCTCGCCCTACACCCTCACCTATCTGGCATACCCCTTCGTTGATGGACTTTTCTCTTTCCGAAGCCACAACACCATAACTCGCAACCAGTTGGAAGGCATCAACACCATAGATATTTATCATCCCGAGGTTGGTCCCCGATGCCGCGATATCGACAGCGCCATGCATGTACCACTTCGTTTGGCACTCGATCTGCTAACCGACAAAGACGGCAAAATACTCATCGAAGTGCCCGTGAGTGGCAACATTCAAAGCCCCCAGTTCAACTACATGAGCGCTGTGTGGAACACACTTCGTCAGCTATTAGTCAAGGTAGCAACCTCACCCATCAGGGGTGTAGCCCGACTGATAGGCATCGATGCCCAAGGACTAGACTTTGTGGCTTTCGACCCAGCTCAGACTACCCAACTCAACAGCGAGCAACTCTACAAACTCCAACAACTCTCTACCATAGTCCTAGCCGACAGCACCATCAACGTCACCCTGCGGCAACGACTCACTGACACCGACAGCCTCTCGCTCGCCAACGCTACACACCGCAACACCGCTGTTCTGCAACAACTCTCTCATATGGGCGTGCCCCCGCAGCGTATCATCGTTGAGACCAGCACCGAATCCCGTGCCCGCCGTTGCGGATACGAGGTTTTGAGCCATTCCTCTTCGGACAAATAGCGAATCAAAAAGCACTGAAGATGCACCTGCCAAGCCCGACCATCAGACCCTACAGCCTTAGACAGCCCCCATTGCAAAAAACGTCACCCGTCCAATCACTGCACAACGCAAACCTATATTTTCCTTCAAAAAAAACACCATATTGAAAGTATGATCAACTTCGACGATATCAAGCAACGCAACCACCAAGAACCCGCCGAGGTTGCCCAGATCCGCAAAAAAATCACCGAGTCCTTTTCCCGACTGGTATTCCTCCCCCAACCACACAAATATTTCATCAAACACGACGACGGTACCACCACCGAACTACCCTGCGTGTCCGATGTCACCCACAAGTTCGAACCCGAGACAGACTGGGACAGCATAGCGGAACGCAAAGCCATCAAAGAACATACAACAAAAGACGCTCTTCTACGCCAGTGGAAGGAAAACAAACTTCGCGCATCCAACAACGGTACCTCAACCCACCTCTTCGGCGAATCATACATGCATTTCTTCATGGGACACCCCGAACAAATCGACCCCATAGTGCAGCCGCAATACGAAGAAGGTTTTCTTATTCCCTACTCTAAAAAGCAGGAGGCCATAGTTGCTTTCTATACCGAATTGATGACCATTGACAACATCTATCCAGTAATGCCCGAAGCCCAAGTATATATGGGTGTAAACCCAGAATATCATGACATCATCCCCTATGCCGGCACCTTCGACATGCTCTTCGCCTATCAATCTTCCGACGGAGTATGGAAACTGCTACTGTACGACTGGAAAACAAACACCGCCCTCTACAACACCTACAATAAAGAGCATCAACGTACAGCCAAGCCCCCCTTCCACTGCTACACCGACGAAGCTTTGACGTATTATATCCTCCAACTCAACTGTTACGCATTATGTCTAAATCAGTTGGGATTCGAAGTAGCCGACCGTAAGGTGATATGGCTCAAAGACGATGGAACATACGAAAAGATCAGCATACCCAACATCTGTCTTTTCCTGAAATCGCTTGTCACTTTTTCCGATGTTAAACTAAAAAACTTGTCAGGCAAAAGTCAATCTATCTGACCTACTTGACAAGCCTGACTAATCTGCTTGACAAGCCAAGGATGACAATGGATAATGCTGAGC
>JAZUDW010000001.1:0-4745 GCA_045639845.1 Bacteroidales bacterium | reverse complement strand
AGGCTACGATCCGGAACACGCTTTGTATCACGGATTTATCCGTTGATTTTTTTTTCGTTTTTGGAAAGCGCCACCCTTTTCCGACCCGCATTTCCACCCGCGGCACCCCGTTTTCTGCCGAAATTCGAATTTGTTCGCGCGGCTTCGGAGACGGATGCCGTTTATTTTATTGTATGTCTTGTACTTACATCACTTTTACTGTGATTCGGTGTTTGTTTATATTGTTACAACAGAACGGATTACATGTTCTTGCCCCCCCGTGGGACGTACGATGTTTCCGTTGCCCCACGGCCGTTCCGAGGCCAATCGGCCCTGTTTTGACGACGAACATACAGGAACTGCACCCTGCTTCAAAGAAAAAAAACGCCCGGAATCACCGATCCGAGGCCACGCGGGGGCCAGTCTGCCTCGTCGGTGGCTGCCTGCTCTCATGATCTGCGGCGGAAACGGTCCGCCGCGCCAACGGGACCGGGCCTGCCCGGTGTTGTCAGTAACCCAGGCAGCGGCAGACAAGGGTCATCCCCTTCTGCCTCCTACCCTATTTGATATCCCTTTCCCTCACCCGGCATTCTATCCCTTCTATTATACATATTATATACATAGACCCAAAGGGGACTGAAGGCTGAGACTGTATATATCAAATGTAAATAATACAACAAAAGGATGACAAAAATGCCACCCTTTTGCTTCGATATTGCCTTCGGTTATTCGCCGCCGCCAAATTCCATTAGATATGCTTTGATGAATTCGTCGATCTTGCCATCCATCACGCCACCCACATCAGATGTCTGATAGTTGGTACGATGGTCTTTCACACGACGGTCGTCGAACACATAGCTACGGATCTGCGACCCCCATTCGATTTTCTTCTGCGAAGCCTTGATCTTAGCCTGTTCCTCTCTGCGATGCTCCATCTCGCGCTCATAGAGCTGCGACTTGAGCAAACGGAGAGCATTCTCTTTGTTTTTAGGCTGGTCGCGTGTCTCGGTATTCTCGATCAGTATTTCTTCTTCCACACCCGTGTAGGGATCTTTGTATTGATAGCGGAGACGCACACCACTCTCCACCTTGTTCACATTCTGACCGCCAGCGCCGCCACTTCGGAAGGTATCCCAGCTGAGGCGGGAGTTATCGACCACCACCTCGATGGTATCATCGACCAAAGGAGTGACACTCACCGACGAGAAAGACGTCATACGTTTGCCTTGGGCATTGAAAGGGCTCACACGGACCAGACGGTGCACGCCCGTTTCGCTTTTAAGATAGCCGAAAGCATAATCGCCTTCGATCTGGAGCGTCACCGACTTGATGCCAGCGCCGTCGCCGTCCAAGATATTACTTACAGCACATTTATAGCCATGCGACTCAGCATAGCGCATATACATACGCATCAGCATCTCGCTCCAATCCTGACTCTCCACTCCGCCGGCACCTGCATTGATGCTGAGCACCGCGTCGAAGTGGTCGCTTTCGCCCTGAAGCATATTCTTCAGTTCGAGGGCTTCGACTTTCTTCTGGCTGATCTCGAGCTGGGCCACCAGTTCTTCCTCAGAGGCGTCGCCCGACTCAAAGAACTCGTTGATCACTTGCAGATCGTCGAGGCTGTCGCACACATCTTTGAAAGCCACGGTCCAATTCTTCTTGCTTTTGATAGCCAGCAGCACCTTCTTGGCTTCCTTAGGGTCGTTCCAAAAGTCGGCAGCTTCAGTCTTTTTTTCTTCTTCGGCAATCCATTTGTTCAGACTGTCGATGTCAAAGGAACCTCCTCAGAGCCTCTTTGCGCACATCGAGGTCTTTGATTATTTCAGCGTTAGTCATAGTATTAACATTAAGTTTATTATTCAAGTTATATGTTCCAAAGATTCTTCCACACGATGAGCATATCGGTGCCCACCTTGTAGTCTTTGGCATAACGGACATTCAATTTTTCGGCATTCAACCCCTTGTTGCCTGGCAGCATGTCGCAGGGAGAGAACACCCCCTTGCGGATCGACGGCAACTCATGGTTATTATCAGCAACCGTAGAGACCGTCCCTTTGGCGAAGCCCACCCAACTACGACGACCCACGAGCACCGAGATACAGTCGGACCAGAATCTGCGTTTGCGACGCTGAGGCCAGAATACGATAGGCGAAAGTAACAGCAACAGCACCGACACCATGATGTCGAGCATACGCTTGTTACGCTGGTTGATAGGCAACGTGATTGTATTGAGGTTGATGGAATAGAGGTCGTCGCCACTGTTGATGGCGCTGCTGCCCACTAGGAATTCGCTCTCTTCGGGCACTATCTTATACACCACACCGGTGGCAGTGAGTTGCGACATCATATTGATGATATCTTCGGCAGTCATATCCTTGCTGCAGAACACCACTTCGTCGGCCTTATAAAACCGTATCAGTTCTGATAGCTGCTTGCAGTTGCCCAAGAAGAAATCGCCGACGTCCTCTTCGTCGGCCATACTCACAGCCCCCACAAACGACGGCACGATACCCACCGTGCTGATCAGCGAGCGAACACGTTCCGACTCCTGGCGGCCGCCCACGATAAGTATCGACGGACGACGACGGCTGCGCAACTCGTAGCCGCCAACCTTGCACAGACTCAGCAAGCCACGGATACCTAACGAGGCCGCGATAGACCATAGCGCTCCCAGCAACACCACAGCACGCGAATAACGGTGAGCTTCGTCCAGCAAGGAATAGAACACCAACAGCAATATAGCCCCCAACCCCATGCCACGCACTATACGCCACAGGTTGACAGGCTTGAAATATCCGCCATAGAGCCAGCTGCCCACCATAAGGATCAAGGCATAGATAGGCAGTATGGCATAGGCATATTCGGGAGGATAATAGTTGATATTCTCGGCCCACACAGCTGCCCACAGGTATTTGATACCCAAGAAACCGCCAAAGGCTGCAGCAAAATCGAGCATCGGCACTGCCACCTTGCCCAGGATGCGCTTCAAGAACGAGAGCGACGCCCTGGCCCAGATAGCCAGCTTGATGAGCATGATATACAGAGCCGCATTGCCACCACTGAAATATTTCTTGGTGAAGATCACCATGGCGTTGTAGAAGGTATAAACATAGTTCATACTGCCCTTCTTGGTGCTCTCGCCTTTGTAGTGGATGATGCGGGCCGAAGGCAGATAGTAGTTCTTGAACCCCGCCAGCTTGATACGCCACGAGAAATCGATATCCTCGCCATACATGAAGAACGACTCGTCGAGCAACCCCACCCGGCTCAGTGCCTCCTGGCTTATCATCAGGAAAGCGCCCGGCAGCACATCGATCTCATTCGTCTCGTCGTCGCTCAAGTGCCCCAGATAGTAGGCCGCTATCGTCTTATGATGGGGAAACAGCCTGATGAGCCCCGATATCTTAAAGAAGGAAGTCTTGGGCGAGGGAAACCCGCGCTTGCTCTCTTTCAGGAACTGGCCTTCGCCATTGATCATCTTCACGCCCAAGCCGCCGCAATCGGGATGGTTCTCCATAAAGTCCACACACTGACGGAAACAGTCGCGTTCCACCACCGTGTCGGGGTTGAGCAGCAACAGATATTTGCCCGTAGCCTGCCTCAGGGCCTGGTTGTTGGCTTTGGCAAAGCCCGGATTGTCGCTATTGGCAATGAGGTGTACTTCAGGAAATTTTTCACGCACCATTGACACCGACCCATCCACAGAATTGTTGTCAACCACCCACACCTCGGTCTCTATGCCCTCGGCGGCAACGAACAC
This sequence comes from Bacteroidales bacterium, assembly GCA_045639845.1. Lineage (GTDB taxonomy): Bacteria > Bacteroidota > Bacteroidia > Bacteroidales > P3 > Colimorpha. The sequence goes on along the minus strand of JAZUDW010000001.1, from coordinate 1,003 downwards.
CGACTGAAGACACTGCTCCAGAAAGTAGCGCACGTTGTAGTTGACAATGACGACAGAGAGAGTCATACCGATTCAGGGAACAAGAAAATGAACTGATAAATGGAATATTTAGAGAAACATAGCCAGTGTGAAAGCCACAAGGATAACGACCATACGCGACCAAGAGAACCGATGTTCGTGATGGTCGAACAGCAGACTCTGCGACACATGGAGCAAGATACCTACCACAAAAGCCACCAGGCAGGCCCCCATCTCTTCGCCGCAGCCACCCAACAGCGTGAGCCGCATGGCACTGCCCAACGGCGTGCTCACCGCAAAGATCAGCATCAATGCCACGGCCGCCCCCTTAGAGAGCCTTTTGCTCATCAAGAGGGTGATAAGTATGAGGGATATGGGGATATTGTGCAGCATGATTCCCACTAGCAGGCCACGATTCACCGCCATACCGTCGGCAGTCACATCAGCCAAAGGGAAACCCTCCAGAAAAGAATGGATGCACAAGCCTATGAGCAATCCCGCCAAGGAGACCTGCCCGTGGTGATGCCCTCCATGAGGGTGGTCGTCGTCGCAACTCTCGTGATGATGGCCATGCTCAACACCATTGGTGAGGTATTCCAGCAATATCTGCAACACCACTCCGGCCAGCGTGCAGCCTGCAGCAAGGCGCACATCCACCTCGCCGCCGAAAGCCTCGGGCACCAGCTCCACGAAACATACAGCCAAAAGGAAAGCACCGCCAAAGGTGATAGCACCATCAAGCAGCCCTTTCTTCACCTGCCTGTGACTCCACAAGCCCACACACCATATCATCACACCTGCCACAACCAGCAAGTAAGAGAGTATTATATTTGTATTCATTAATGGCATTGCCGTTTATTTTCTTTTCAAAAAGACACAAAATAAAAAAGGGTAAGCTGATTATATCGCACCGCTACAACCAAACACCCTTGCTGTATTCCTACCCTGGGGGATTCAATGGGAGCTGGTCGTATAAGACTTACCC